>NZ_BAABIB010000106.1:0-65266 GCF_039542405.1 Amycolatopsis dongchuanensis | reverse complement strand
CCCCACCGCCGCACCCCCACCGGTCCCCACCTCCCCCACCCCCACCCACCCCGGCACCCCCACCACGCCCCCTCGGCCTCCTCCGGAGGGCCCGTCGGGACCCTCGCTACCCCCGCCGTGGGGGAGGGGCGGCGGCGTCCCCCACGTTTCCCCCACCTGGCCCCACTGGCGCTCACCTGCGGAAACGCCGGGATTTTCGCTCGGACGGGGGGATCGCCCGCGTTGACTGTGGTGAAAAGTGGGGTACCGTGGTGCGCAGTGGGGCGGAAGGGAGGCCCCGTGGGAGGTGGGGCCGGTGTTCCTCGGTACCCACACCCCGAAACTGGACGACAAGGGGCGGCTCACGCTGCCCGCGAAGTTCCGCGACGCGCTGGCAGGTGGGCTCATGGTCACCAAGGGGCAGGACCACTGTCTCTACGTCTTCCCGCGCGCCGAGTTCGAGCAGATGGCCCGCAAGGTCGCCGAAGCGCCGTTCACCAACGAGGCGGTTCGCGCCTACCAGCGCTACCTGTTCGCCGGAACGGACGAGCAACGCCCTGACGGGCAGGGGCGCATCGCGATCGCGCCCGAGCTGCGGCGCTACGCCGGGCTCAGCAAGGACTGTGTGGTGATCGGTGCGATCACCAGGCTGGAGATCTGGGACGCGCAGGCGTGGCAGACCTACCTGGAGGAGCACGAGGACAGCTACGCGAAAGCGCAGGAAGAGGTTCTGCCGGGCGTGTTCTGACGACGTTGCGGTGAAGGCCGGCACCCACGCCGTCGGGGGGCGGGGGTTCCGGCGAGGACGACTCGACTTCGGATGCCGTGAGGCCTCTGTCCGCTCAGCGGCCCTGGTGCACCTTCCCCGGCACCAGGTCCTCAGCGGGCGGGCGGGGACCTGACGGCATCCGTTTTCTGTACAGCGATGAGGGGGTGGTCGTGGCCGAACACGTGCCGGTGCTGCTCGAGCGTGTGCTCGACCTGTTCGCCCCCGCGCTCGCCGACCGCCCCGCCGTCGTCGTCGACGCGACCGTCGGCCTCGGCGGCCACGCCGACGCCCTGTTGTCCGCCCACCCGCGGCTGCGCCTGATCGCGCTGGACCGGGATCCCAACGCGCTGGAGCGTTCGCGCGAACGCCTGGCCCGTCACGGCGAGCGCGTCGAGTTCGCACACGCCGTGTACGACCGGCTCCCCGAGGTGCTGGCCGAGCGCGGGCTGTCGCATGTGGACGGTGTGCTGTTCGACCTCGGCGTGTCCTCGATGCAGCTGGACCGGGCCGAGCGCGGCTTCGCCTACGCGCGCGACGCACCGCTGGACATGCGCATGGACCCGACGACCGGGCCGACCGCGGCGGACGTGCTGAACACGTACCCGCCGGGCGAGCTGGTGCGCATCCTGCGTGACTACGGCGAGGAACGGTTCGCCCAGCGCATCGTCAAAGCCGTTGTGGCGGAACGGGAACGCGAGCCCTTCACCCGCAGCGAGCGGCTGGTGAAGCTCCTCTACGACGCCGTCCCCGCGGCGAGCAGGCGCACCGGCGGCCATCCGGCGAAGCGCACGTTCCAGGCGCTCCGGATCGAGGTCAACGGCGAGCTGGAAGTGCTGCGCCGCGCGGTCCCCGCCGCCCTGAAAGCGCTTTCCGTCGGCGGCCGCATCGTCGTGGAGTCCTACCAGTCGCTGGAGGACCGCATCGTCAAGCAGGCGTTCGCGGAGCTGGCGCGCTCCCGCACACCACCGGGCCTGCCGGTGGAACTGCCCGGCCACGGGCCGGAACTGAAGCTGCTGACCCGAGGGGCCGAGAAGGCCGACGAAACCGAGACCGAGCACAACCCGCGCGCCGCCTCTGTGCGGCTTCGCGCGGCGGAACGCATCAGGGAGGGCACATGACAGCGCCCACGCGGACCCGGCGCAAGCCGGCCGAGACGCCGTCGCGGACCGGGACGAAGGAGGCCACGCGCGTCGAGCGCCGGTCCTCGCGCACCGGGCAGCGGACGAGCGCCGCGGAGCGCGCGTACGCGCGCCGGGCCCAGCGCGTCGACCTGTTGCGCCGCGGCGAGACCGAGCGGAAGCAGCCGGGCCGCGGGCCGCGGCTGGGCTGGCCGCGTTCCCGGGCGTCGTTCGTGCTGATCGTGATGCTGCTGCTGGCGGCGGGTGTGGCGACCACGCTGCTGCTGTCGACGCAGGCGATCGCGGACTCCTACCGGCTCGAGCAGATCCGCGAGGAGAACGCGAACCTCGTCGAGCAGTCGGAGCTGCTGCAGCAGGGCGTGACGAAGGCCGAGTCGGCGTCGTCGCTGGCGGCGCGCGCCAAGGCGCTCGGCATGGTGCCCGCGGGCAACCCCGCGCACCTCGTGCTGAACCCGGACGGCTCGATCACCGTCGTCGGCACCCCGCAGAAGGCCGTCGGCCAGGCCCCGCCCGCCACCACGACGCCCACCCCGCCCCCGGCGAACCCGGCGGGCACCGCCCCGATCGAGGGTGACGTGGCGCAGGGCGACCAGCAGCAGCCCGCCGTGCAGGGTGGTGGTCAGTGATGCCGGACCGGGGACGGTCCCGCCGGCGCACGTACACCGCGCGGGTCCGCCAGGTCGCGGGCAGGCCCGCGGCGGCCACCGGCAAGGGCCGGTACGTCGCGGTGCGCGTGGTGCTCGTCGGCGTGCTCGTGGTCGCGGGCCTGAAACTGGTGCAGGTGCAGGGGTTCCAGGCCGAGGCGCTGTCGGCGAAGGCGGAGAACCAGCGCACGACGACGATCACGATCCCCGCGCAGCGCGGCGCCATCGAGGACCGCAACGGCGTGAAGCTGGCGTTCAGCGTGGAAACCCGTGCGCTGTCGGTGAACCTGAAGATCATGCGGAAGAACTGGGCGGAGTACGCGCAGAAGAACCCGCAGCTGGGGCAGAACTTCGAGACCCGCGCGGCGGCGGCCGCGAAGTTCATGGCCGCGAAGCTGCCCGGCAAGGTGACCGAGGCCGAGCTGCTCGCCGACTTCCACAAGCAGCAGGACTTCACGTACCTGGTCAAGGACGTCGAGCCGTCGGTCGCGGAGGAGATCACCGGGAAGTTCCCGGAGATCGGCAGCGAGACGCAGGCCGCGCGCGAGTACCCGGGCGACACGCTGGCGGCCAACGTCGTCGGGGTGGCGAACTGGCGCACCGACGACCCGGACGTGTCCAAGCACAACCTGCACGGCATCGCGGGCCTGGAGATGACGCGGGACAGCGACCTCGCGGGGAAGCCGGGGCAGTACGTCGCGGACACCGCGCAGGGCAGCAACAGCGTGATCATCCCGGGCACCGAGCGCGACGTGCAGCCCGCGACCGCGGGCAACGACCTGGTGCTGACGCTGGACTCCGACGTGCAGTACGCGTTGCAGAGCCAGCTGGCGGACTACGTCGCCAAGTCGCACGCGAAGGGCGGCAGCGCGGTCATCATGGACGCCAAGACCGGCGAGATCTACGCGCTCGCCGACAACCGCACGTTCAACCCGAACGACCCGTCGACCTACTCGGACCCGGGGCTGAACCTCGAAGCGGTCAGCACGCCGTACGAACCCGGTTCGGTGAACAAGGTCATCACCGCGACGGCGGCGATCGACACCGGCGTGACCACCCCCGAGCAGGTGCACGACGTGCCCGGCTCGCTGGTGGTGGCCGACCACACCATCCACGACGCGTGGTCGCACGGCACGGTCAAGTTCACCACGACGGGGATCTTCGCGAAGTCGTCGAACGTCGGGACGCTGCTGCTGGCGCAGCAGGTCGGACCGGACCGGTACATGCAGTACCTGCAGAAGTTCGGCATCGGGCAGAGCACGGGGCTGGGCCTGCCCGGCGAGAGCCGCGGTTCGGTGCCGCCGCGCAACACGTGGACCGGCACGACGTTCGGCAACCTGCCCATCGGCCAGGGTCTGTCGATGACGGTGGTGCAGATGGCCGGGATGTACCAGGCGATCGCCAACAACGGGCTGCGCGTGCAGCCGCGGATCGTCAAGGAGGAGGTCCGGCCGGACGGGACGGTGGTGCCGGAACCGGCGCCGCAGTCGGTGCAGGTGGTGAGCCCGCAGACCGCGACGACGGTGCGGAACATGCTGCGGGCGGTCACGCAGAGCGGGAAGAGCGGCAACAGCGGCACGGCGCCGACGGCGGCGCTGGAGGGGTACCAGATCTCCGGCAAGACCGGCACGGCGCAACAGGTCAACCCGGCGACGGGCGCGTACAGCGACTCGCTCTACAACATCACGTTCGCCGGCATGCTGCCCGCGGACAACCCGCGCTTCGTGATCGGCATCCGGCTCGACGCGCCGGACACGACGCTGCCGGCTGGGCACTCGGCGGCGCCGCTGTTCCACGACCTGGCCTCGTACCTCACGCAGCGGTACCAGATCCCGCTTTCCCCCGAGCCGACGCCGTACATGCCCTTGCAGATCAACCAGTGAGGCTCGTGCCACCGCCCGCGGCGCCGCTCCCCGGCGACGCGGGCGTGCCGCGCTGCCCGGAAAACGACGCCGGGACGCGGCCGGCTCGATGGCGTCCGGAATCGCGAGCAACGGTTGCACGCGGGCACGCCGCTGGGACGACCCGTTGTAGGCGGTCGAACCAGCCGTCAGTTCGCACACCGCGCCCAGGATCTGTTCCGGCGTGAATCCTGTTCCTCGACGAAGTGGCAGGTCTTCGACCGCCCCGGCCGCCCCTGTTTCCCTCGCCAACACCGCCGCAAGCCCCACCGGCTCACGGAACCGCCGCGCGTCGTCGGTAACCTTCCCGCCTGTGTCGGTCAACAACGAGGGGCAGGTCCCGGACAGCCCGGTCAAGGCGGCGGTCGCGCCGCCGCGGCCCGCGCGGATCGAGCCGGTTCCGCTCACCACGCTGGCCGCCCGCGCCGACGCGCGGCTGATCGCGGACTCCGCCGCCTGGCCCGGCGAAACGGCGGTCACCGGAGCCACCCTGCGCGCCCAGCACGTCCTCCCCGGCGACCTGTTCGCCGCCCTGCCCGGCGCCAGGGCCCACGGAGCGGACTTCGCCGCACAGGCGCTCGCCTCGGGCGCCGCCGCCGTCCTGACGGACGAGGAGGGCGCCCAGCGGCCCGCACTGCGCGACGCCGGTGTCCCCGTGCTGGTGCACCCCGACCCGCGTGGCGTCCTCGGTTCGGTCGCCGCCTGGATCTACGGCGAACCGTCGCTGGAACTGGCCGTGCTGGGCGTCACCGGAACCTCCGGCAAGACCACGACGGCGTACCTCGTCGAGTCGGGGCTGCGGGCGGCCGGGCGCACGACGGGGCTCATCGGCACCGTCGAGACGCGGATCGCGGGGGAGCGGCTCGCGAGCGCCTTCACCACGCCGGAGGCACCGGACCTGCAGGCGCTGTTCGCGGTGATGGTCGAGCACGGCGTCACGCACGTGCCGATGGAGGTCTCCAGCCACGCGCTCGCGCTGGGCCGCGTCAACGGCACCCGGTTCGCGGTCGGCGCGTTCACCAACCTCTCCCAGGACCACCTCGACTTCCACAAGGACATGCAGGAGTACTTCGAGGCGAAGTCGCTGCTGTTCGACGGCCGCTCGGCCACCGAGGTCGTCGTCATCGACACCGCGTGGGGCCAGGCGCTCGTCAAACCCCACACGATCACCGTGTCCACCCAGTCCGGCGTGGACGCCGCGTGGACGGCGGCCGACATCGACACGACGCCGACCGGCGAGCAGTCGTTCACCCTGCAGGGCCCCGACGGCCGCACCGCCCGCGCCACGCTGCCCCTGCCGGGCACCTTCAACGTCGCCAACGCCTTGCTGGCCGCGGCGATCCTGGACACCACCGGCGTGGGGCTGGACGAGATCGTCAAGGGGCTCGCGAGCGTCGAGGTGCCGGGCCGCATGGAGCGGGTCTACCTCGGCCAGGACTTCACCGCCGTCGTGGACTACGCCCACAAGCCGGCCGCGGTCGCCGAGGCGCTCGACGCGCTGCGTGCCCGCACCAAGGGCCGTATCATCACCGTGCTCGGCTGCGGTGGCGACCGCGACACCGCCAAGCGCCCGCTGATGGGGGAGGCCGCCGCGCGGCGCAGCGAGGTGCTCATCGTGACCGACGACAACCCGCGCTCGGAGGACCCGGCGCTGATCCGCGCCGCGATGCTCACCGGTGCCCGCGCCGCCCGCGCGGGCGGCCGGGTGCTGGAGATCGGGGACCGGCGCGCCGCCATCACCAAGGCGGTCGAGCTCGCCGAGCCGGGCGACGTCGTGCTGATCGCGGGGAAGGGGCACGAGACCGGCCAGGAGGCCGGTGGCGTGGTGCACCCCTTCTCCGACCGTGAGGAGCTGGCGGCCGCCATCCGGCACCGGCTCGAGGGACAACCAGGAGTATCAGCTTGATCTCGCTCACCCTGGCGGAGATCGCCAGCATCGTCGGAGGGACGGTGCACGACGGAGACGGCGCCACCGTCGTCACCGGCAGCGTCGAGTTCGACTCCCGCAAGCTCACGCCCGGCGGCCTGTTCGTCGCGCTGCCCGGCGAGAAGGTCGACGGGCACGACTTCGCCGCGAAGGCCGTCGAGTCCGGCGCGGCGGGGGTGCTCGCCGCACGGCCGGTCGGGGTGCCCGCGGTCGTCGTGCCGCCGTTGCCGCCCGGGCAGGCCCACGAGCGGTCGGTCGCGCTCACCGGCGACACGGACGGCTCCGGCGCGGCCGTGCTGGCGGGGCTCGCCAAGCTGGCCCGGTACGTCGTGCGGGAGCTGTCCGCGAAGGGCCTCACCGTCGTCGGCGTGACGGGCTCGTCGGGCAAGACGTCCACCAAGGACCTCATCGCCCAGCTGCTCGAACCGCTGGGCCCCACGGTCGCGCCGCCCGGCTCGTTCAACAACGAGCTGGGCCACCCGTGGACGGCGCTGCGGGCCGACGAGTCCACGCGGCACCTGGTGCTGGAGATGTCCGCGCGCGGCATGGGCCACATCGCGGGCCTGGCGCGGACGGCGCCGCCCCGCATCGGCGTCGTGCTCAACGTCGGTTCCGCGCACGTCAGCGAGTTCGGTTCGCGCGAGGCGATCGCGCAGGCGAAGGGCGAGCTGGTCGAGGCGCTGCCGGAGGACGGCGTCGCGGTGCTCAACCGCGACGACCCGCTCGTGTCGGCGATGGAGAGCCGCACCAAGGCGCGCGTCGTCGGTGTCGGCGAGCACCCCGACGCCGAGGTGCGGGCCGAGGACATCACGCTCGACGAGCAGGCCCGCCCGTCATTCCGCCTCGTGACCGCGCGGGGCTCGGCCGAGGTGAAGCTGCAGCTGCACGGGGAACACCACGTGGGCAACGCGTTGTCCGCCGCCGCGGTCGCGCTCGAACTCGGTTCCACTGTGGACGAGATCGCCGCCCGGCTGTCCACTGTGGAGCGCCGGTCGGCGCGCCGGATGGAGGTCACCACCCGCGCCGACGGTGTGACGATCCTCAACGACTCCTACAACGCCAACCCCGAGTCCATGCGCGCCGCGCTCAAGGCCCTCGCCTCCATGAGCCGCGGGGGGCGGGCCCGAAGGGCAGGGGGGCGGGAGGAACACCGTCGATCTTGGGCGGTACTCGGTGAGATGGGCGAACTGGGTGCCGATAGCGTGTCCGCGCACGACGAGATCGGCCGCCTCGCGGTCCGGCTCAACATCGGCAAGCTGGTGGTCGTCGGAGAAGGTGCGGCCGCCATGCACCAGGGCGCCAGTCACGAGGGCTCCTGGGGAGAGGAGTCCGTGCTGGTGCCCGACACCGATGCCGCGATCGCGCTGCTGCGCGAGCAGCTCGAACCCGGTGACGTCGTGCTCGTCAAGGCTTCCAACTTCGCCCAGCTCTGGCGGGTGGCGAACGCGCTGCTCGAGGATGGTGTTGCGTGATCAGCATTCTGGTCGCCGCGGGGATCGGGCTCCTGGTCTCCATTCTGCTCACCCCGTACCTGATCCGGGTGTTCTCCCGGCAGGGGTTCGGTCAGGAGATCCGTGAGGAGGGCCCGCAGGGGCACAAGTCCAAGCGCGGCACGCCCACGATGGGTGGTGTCGCGATCATCCTCGCGATGCTGGCCGGGTACTTCCTGGCCCACCTGATCAACTGGCAGCGGCCCTCGGTGTCCGGCCTGCTGGTGCTGTTCCTGGCGGTGGGGCTGGGCGTCGTCGGGTTCCTCGACGACTTCATCAAGATCCGCAAGCAGCGCAACCTGGGCCTGAACAAGACCGCGAAGCTGGTGGGCCAGCTCGTCGTCGCGGTCGCGTTCGGCATCCTGGTGCTCAACTTCGCCGACAAGTACGGGCTCACCCCGGCCTCGCGGAACCTGTCGTACGTGCGGGACCTGGCGCTGATCACGTTCCCGTCGGTGCTGTTCGTGGTGTTCGTCTACATCGTGGTCTCCGGCTGGTCCAACGCCGTGAACTTCACCGACGGCCTGGACGGGCTCGCCGGCGGGGTGTCGGCGATGGTGCTGGCGACCTACGTCGTGATCGCGTTCTGGCAGGAGCGGCTGTCGTGCGTGAACACCCCGCAGGCGGCCTGTTACGACGTGCGCGACCCGCTGGACCTGGCGGTGGTCGCCGCCGCGGCGGCCGGGGCGTGCATCGGCTTCCTGTGGTGGAACGCGGCACCGGCGAAGATCTTCATGGGTGACACCGGCTCGCTCGCGCTGGGCGGCCTGGTGGCGGGCCTGTCGATCACGACGCGCACCGAGCTGCTGGCGATCGTCATCGGCGGCCTGTTCATGGTCGAGATGATCTCGGTGGTGCTGCAGATCGCGGTGTTCCGCACGACGCGGCGGCGGCTGTTCCGGATGGCGCCGTTCCACCACCACTTCGAGCTCGCCGGGTGGGCGGAAACCACGGTGATCATCCGGTTCTGGCTGCTCGCGGCGATCTGCTGCATGTTCGGCCTCGGCTTGTTCTACAGCGAACAGCTGAGCGCGGGGGGCTGAGCGTGTTCGCCGGACGTCACGTCCTCGTCGCGGGGGCCGGGGTGACCGGGCGCTCGGCGGTGCCCGTGCTGCTGGAGCTGGGGGCGCGCGTCACCGTCACGGACGGCGACGCCGGGCGGCTGGCCGAGTTCGAGGGCACCGGCGCGAGGACCGCGCTGGGCCTGGCCGAACCGCCCGCCGACGTGGACCTCGTGGTCACCAGCCCCGGCTGGCGGCCCACTTCGCCGCTGCTCGTGGCCGCCGCGGAGGCGGGCATCGAGGTGATCGGTGACGTCGAACTCGCCTGGCGGCTCGGGCAGACGCGGGAAAAGCCGCCCGTGTGGCTCGCGGTCACCGGCACCAACGGCAAGACCACGACCGTCGGCATGCTGGAGTCCATCCTGCGCGCGGCCGGGCACAACGCGATCGCCTGCGGCAACGTCGGCTACGCCGTGCTCGACGCCGTCCAGGGCGGCTATGACGTGCTCGCCGTGGAGCTGTCGAGCTTCCAGCTGCACTGGTCGAACACGCTCGCCCCGCGGGCCGCCGTCGTGCTCAACCTCGCCGAGGACCACCTGGACTGGCACGGCTCGATGGAGGCCTACGCGGCCGACAAGGGCAAGCTGCTGGAGCGCGCCGAGGTCGTCGTGCACAACGCCGACGACGCGTGGTCCACGCGCCTGGCCGCCGCGAACGAGTCCGCGCGGCACGTCGGCTTCCGCCTCGACACCCCCGCGCCGGGGGAGCTTGGCCTGGTCGAGGACCTGCTGATCGACCGCGCGTACGTGCCCGACCCGGCGACGAGCGCCGAGGAGCTGTGCACGGTCTCCGACGTGCGTCCCGCCGGACCGCACAACGTCGCCAACGCGCTGGCGGCCGCCGCGCTCGCCCGCGCGTACGGCGTGAGCACCGAGGCGGTCGCCAAGGGGCTGCGCGAGTTCCAGCCCGGAGCGCACCGCGCGGTCGAGGTCGGCGAGGTCGACGGCGTCCGCTACATCAACGACTCCAAGGCCACCAACCCGCACGCCGCGGCGGGTTCGCTGCTCGCCCACCCCGACGTGGTGTGGATCGCGGGCGGGCTGCTCAAGGGCGCGCACGTCGACGACCTCGTCGCCGCCGTCGCCGACCGGCTGCGCGGGGCGGTGCTCCTGGGCACCGATTCCGGGGTGATCGCCGCCGCTCTCGCGCGACACGCGCCGAATGTCCCCGTCCGGACCGTCCCGCCGGGTCACGATGAACCCATGAGTGCGGCGGTAGAGGCGGCCCGAGTGCTGGCACGTCCCGGTGACGTCGTGCTGCTGGCACCGGCAGCGGCATCGATGGACCTGTTCCGGGACTACGCCCACCGTGGGAACGCCTTCGCTGAGGCGGTGCGTGGACTCCCGCGGCGGCGTGGATGACGGCGCTCGAAGACAGACCCCAGGCGGAGGAGCCGCGCCGGGAACGGCCGGAGCGCCGGATCGGCACGGTCTACACGGCGCTGACGGCGTGGCTGTCGCGCCCGCTGGCCGACTTCCACCTGGTGCTCGCGCTGACCGGGTTGCTGACGTCGATCGGCATCGTGATGGTGCTGTCGGCGTCGTCGGTCGCGTCGGTCGACCCGGCCACCGGCTCGGGCGTGTACTCGCTGTTCAAGAAGCACCTGGTGTTCGTGCTGTCCGGCGCGGTCGTGTTCTACGTGGGCCTGCGGCTGCCGCTCAAGCGCATCCGCGCGCTGTCGTCGATGGCGGTGCTGGTGTGCCTCGGCATGCTCGCGCTCGTGCTGACGCCGCTGGGCTCGGCGGGCGGTGGCGCGCAGCGCTGGTTCGTGATCGGCTCGTTCTCAGTGCAGCCGGTGGAGTTCACCAAGGTCGCGCTCGCCCTGTGGGGCGCGCACGTGCTGGTCACCAAGTACGGGCTGCTGCACCAGTGGCGGCACCTGCTCGTCCCGGTGGTGCCGGTGGCGCTGCTGATGTTCGCGCTCGTGATGGCGCAGCCGAACCTGTCCGGCACGATCACGCTCGGCGTGGTGCTGGGGTCGCTGCTGTGGTTCGCCGGGGCGCCGAAACGGCTGTTCGCGGTGCTGTTCGCCGGCGGGATCGCGGGCGTGGTGGTGCTGGCGCTGACGGCGAGCTACCGCGCCGCGCGCGTGCTGTCGTTCCTCTCGCCCGCCAACGACACCAGCGGCGCCGCCTACCAGGCCACGCAGGCCAAGTACGCGCTCGCCGACGGCGGGCTGTTCGGCAAGGGGCTGGGGCAGGGCCCGTCGAAGTGGGCGTACCTGCCCAACGTGCAGAACGACTTCATCTTCGCCGTGATCGGCGAGGAGCTCGGTTTCGTCGGCTGCGTCGTGGTGATCGGGCTGTTCGTCGGGCTGACCGTCGTCGGGCTGCGCATCGCCACCCGCAACCTCGACCCGTGGATCCGCATCGTGGCGGGCACGCTGACCGTGTTCACCGTGTCGCAGGCCGGGATCAACATCGGGTACGTGGTCGGGCTGCTGCCGGTCACGGGTGTCACGCTGCCGCTGATCTCGGCCGGTGGCACCTCGATCTGGGTCACGATGTTCCTCATGGGCGTGCTCGCGAACGCGGCGAGGCACGAACCCGAGTCGGTCGCCGCACTGCGTTCGCAGGGACCGGGTAAATTCGGTCGCCTCCTGCGGTTGCCCGCGCCCGACGTCTACCGCCCACCCACCCGGCGGCGAGGCGGCGGACGCGCCACGGCCTCCCGGGGGGCCCGGCCGTCCGCGCGCCGGACCCGTTCCGCCCAGCCGGCGGAGCGGCGGCGCGCGGCGCGGGACTACGGTAGACGTTCGACGCGAAGAGGAACCACGTGAGCAAAGCCGTGAGCGGGCGGGCCCCCACCGTCGTCGTGGCGGGTGGCGGCACCGCCGGACACATCGAGCCCGCGATGGCGCTCGCCGACGCGGTGAAGCGCCTGCGGCCCGACGCCACCGTCGTCGCCCTCGGCACCCCGAAGGGCCTGGAGAACGAGCTCATCCCCCGGCGGGGGTACCCGCTGGAGCTGATCCCGCCGGTGCCGCTGCCGCGCAAGCCGACCGCCGACCTGCTGCGCCTGCCGCTGAAGGTCCGCGACTCGGTGAAGCAGGCGCGCGCGGTGCTGGACCGGGTCGGCGCGGACGTCGTGGTCGGTTTCGGCGGTTACGTCTCGCTGCCCGCGTACTTCGCCGCGCGCGGGCGGGTCCCGATCGTCGTGCACGAGGCCAACCAGTCGCCGGGCCTGGCGAACCGGGTGGGCGCGCGGTTCGCCGCCCGCGTCGCCGTCGCCGTGCCGGGCACACCGCTGCCGGGCGCCGAGGTGATCGGCATCCCGCTGCGCCGGTCCATCACGTCGCTGGACCGCGCCGCGCTGCGGGCCGAGGCCCGCAAGCACTTCGACCTCGACCCGGACGCGCCGACGCTGCTGGTGTTCGGCGGTTCGCAGGGCGCGCGGTCGATCAACAACGCCGTGTCCGGTGCGGCGAAGGACCTCGCCGACGCCGGGATCGGCGTGCTGCACGCGCACGGCCCGAAGAACACGCTCGCCGTGCAGGAGTTCCCCGGGCGCCCGCCGTACGTGCCGGTGCCGTACCTGGAGCGGATGGACCTGGCGTACGCGGCGGCGGACATGGTGCTGTGCCGCTCGGGTGCGATGACGGTGGCCGAGGTGTCGGCCGTCGGCCTGCCCGCGGTGTTCGTGCCGCTGCCGATCGGCAACGGCGAGCAGGCGACCAACGCCAAGCCGGCGGTGGACGCCGGTGCCGCGCTGCTGGTCCCGGACGCGGAGCTGACCCCGGCGAAGGTGGCCGAGCTGGTCGTCCCGCGGCTGACCGATCCGGCCGAGCTGGCGAAGATGGGCGCGGCGGCGGTGGGCATGGGCCACCGCGAGGCCGACGAGGTGCTGGCGCGGATCGTGCTGGAGGTGGCGAAATGAGCGTTCCCCCGCAGCTGGAGCGCGCGCACCTGATCGGCATCGGCGGCGCCGGCATGAGCGGGATCGCCCGGATCCTGCTGGCGCGCGGCGCGAAGGTGTCCGGTTCGGACGCCAAGGACTCGCGGGCGTTCCTCAGCCTGCGTGCGCAGGGCGCCCGGATCGAGATCGGGCAGCGCGCGGAGAACCTCGGCGAGCCGAGCGCGGTCGTGGTGTCCACGGCCATCAAGGAGACGAACCCGGAGCTGGCGGCGGCGCGCGAGCGCGGGATCCCGGTGCTGCACCGGGCGCAGGCGCTCGCGTTGCTGATGGAGGGCCACCGGGTCGCGTGCATCGCCGGTACGCACGGGAAGACGTCGACGACGTCGATGCTGACGGTCGCGTTGCAGCACTGCCGCCTCGACCCGTCGTTCGCGATCGGCGGTGACCTCAACGAGTCCGGCGCGAACGCGCACCACGGCGAGGGCGGGATCTTCGTCGCGGAGGCGGACGAGAGCGACGGTTCGTTCCTGACGTATTCGCCTTCGGTGGCCGTGGTGACCAATGTGGAGCCCGATCACCTCGACCACCACGGCACGCCCGAGGCCTACACGGCGGTGTTCACGGAGTTCGTGAAGCGCATCCAGCCGGACGGGCTGCTGATCGTGTGCGGGGACGACGCGGCGGCGAGCGCGCTGGGTGAGCAGGCGGGCGTGCGCGTGCAGCGGTACGGCCGCACGGTCACCGGCGAGGACGACGCGCGCGTGCTGGACTACCAGGCGACCGACACCGGCGGCAGGGTGCGGATCTCCTTGCGGGGCGAGGAAATCCTCGTGCCGGTCGCGGTGCCGGGCGAGCACATGGCGCTCAACGCGGTGGCCGCGCTGCTGGCCGGGATCGAGCTGGGCGCGCCCGTCGACGGGCTGGCCGAGGGGCTGGGCGCGTTCGGCGGGGTGCGGCGGCGGTTCGAGTTCAAGGGCCGTGCCGGGGACGTGCGGGTGTACGACGACTACGCCCACCACCCGACGGAGGTCGCGGCGCAGCTGCGGGCGGTGCGGCACGCGGCGGGCAGCGGCCGGGTGGTCGTGGTGTTCCAGCCGCACCTGTACTCGCGCACGAAGACGTTCGCGGCGGAGTTCGCGCAGGCGCTGTCGCTGGCGGACGAGGTCGTGGTGCTGGACGTGTACGGGGCGCGCGAGGAGCCGCAGCCGGGCGTGTCGGGCGCGTTGATCGCGGACCGGATCACCGGTGCGGGCGTGCACTACGAGCCGGCGTTCGACCGCGTGGTGCCGCTGGCGGCGGACCTGGTGAAGCCGGGTGACCTGCTGGTGACGATGGGCGCCGGGGACGTGACGCAGCTCGGTCCGGAGATCCTGGCGGAGCTGGACCGGCGGGCATGACGACGCGGGTGCAGCGGCGGAGGCCGTCGGCGCGGCGGACGACCGGCAGGCCGGTGCGCAGCCACCGGGGCCGCCGTCCGCTGACCGCGCGCAACCGCACCGGCACGGGCGTCAGCAGGCGCCGGGCGCTGCGGCGGCGGTGGGTCGCGCTGCTGACGGTGCTCACCGTGATCACCGTGGTGTACCTGGTGTTCTTCACGTCGTTGCTGGGTGTCCGCTCGGTGGAGGTCGAGGGCGCCAAGACGGTGCCCGCGGACCAGGTCCTCGCGGCGGCGGCCGTGCCCGACCGCAAACCGATGATGTTCGTCGACACGGATGCGATCGCCGAACGGGTGCTGAAGCTCCCGGGCGTGGCGACGGTGGACGTGTCGCGGTCCTGGCCTTCGACGGTCGAAATCGCGGTGACCGAGCGGACGCCGGTGGGCTGGTTCAGCCGCGACGGTGGCGTGCACCTGGTGGACAGCACCGGGCTGGACTACAAGACGGTGCAGAACAAGCCGGAGAAGCTGCCCGAGCTGAGCCTGCTCACCGTCTCCCCGGACGACGCGGTGACGCGCTCGGTCGTGGCGGTGCTGGGGAACCTCCCGCAGCCCCTGAAGGATCAGGTGACGGTCATCCGCGCCCAGACCCCGGGCGGCGTGGAGTTCACGCTGGCGAACGGCAAGGTGGTGCGCTGGGGCAGCGCGGAGGACCCGGACCGGAAGATGAAGGTCCTGACGGTGCTGCTGACCAGGGAAGGCCACACCTACGACGTGGCGAGCCCGGACCTGCCGACCGTCTCTTGAGGACGCTCCCTTCCCGCCGCTCAGCAGGCGCGCCGGCGCCGGTGGACCCCGGTACCCAGGCACGAGGCGGGACCAGGGAAAAAGAAAGAATGCCTCGACTGCGGTCAGGCGACGGCATGCTCACCCAACTCCGGGGCGGGCTCCTTGACGCCACCCGGTGTGGGGAGAAAAGTGTTGGCGGTCCGGTGATTTTGCACCGCCTTGCGCGACACGCGGCGTGGCTGCTGGATTCCGGCCTGCCTGATCCCTACCGTCCTGCACCAAGCCAGAAGTTGACATAACTCTAAGTCTCAACTTGAGGTTTACGGTTGTGCCACTCCGGCGAGCGGTACGAGTACTCACGATCAGGAAGGCGGACCCGATGACGCCCCCGCACAACTACCTCGCGGTGATCAAGGTCGTCGGCATCGGCGGTGGCGGTGTCAACGCCGTGAACCGCATGATCGAGGTCGGCCTCAAGGGTGTCGAGTTCATCGCGGTGAACACCGACGCGCAGGCACTGCTGATGTCCGACGCCGATGTCAAGCTCGACATCGGCCGCGAGCTGACCCGTGGCCTCGGCGCGGGCGCCAACCCCGAGGTGGGGCACAAGGCGGCCGAGGACCACCGCGAGGAGATCGAGGAGGTGCTCAAGGGCGCCGACATGGTCTTCGTGACCGCGGGCGAGGGCGGTGGCACCGGCACCGGTGGCGCACCGGTCGTCGCCTCGATCGCGCGGAAGCTCGGGGCGCTCACGATCGGCGTGGTCACGCGCCCGTTCACCTTCGAGGGCAAGCGGCGCGGCAAGCAGGCCGAGGACGGCATCCAGGCGCTGCGCAACGAGTGCGACACCCTGATCGTCATCCCCAACGACCGGCTGCTGCAGCTCGGCGACATCGGCGTCAGCCTGATGGACGCGTTCCGCTCGGCCGACGAGGTGCTGCTCTCCGGTGTCCAGGGCATCACCGACCTCATCACCACGCCCGGTCTGATCAACCTGGACTTCGCCGACGTCAAGTCGGTCATGTCGGGCGCGGGCAGCGCGCTGATGGGCATCGGTTCCGCGCGCGGCGAGGGCCGGGCGGTGCAGGCCGCCGAGAAGGCGATCAACTCGCCGCTGCTGGAGGCCTCGATGGAGGGGGCGCACGGCGCGCTGCTGTCCATCGCGGGCGGCTCCGACCTCGGCCTGTTCGAGATCAACGAGGCCGCCTCGCTGGTCCAGGAGGCCGCGCACCCCGACGCCAACATCATCTTCGGGACGATCATCGACGACTCGCTCGGCGACGAGGTGCGGGTGACCGTCATCGCCGCCGGGTTCGACGCCGGCGCCCCGACGCACAAGAAGCTCGAACCGCCCGCCGTGGGCTCGCGCCCGTCGACCACGACGGCGTCGGCCGAGGCGGGGCAGGTGCGCACGCCGCCCACCCCGTCGAGCCCGCCGCCGCCCGCCTCGGGTGCCTTCCCGCCGCCGCGCACCTCGACGCCCTCGTCGTACCCGCCTCCGCCGCAGTCGCCGTCGCTCCCGCAGCCCGGCACCGGATCCCGCGGCGCGTACCCGGCGCCGCGCAACGGGCAGGGCAGCCTGCCGGGCCGCGCCGTGCCGGTCACCGACGACCCCACCGACGACGAGGTCGACGTTCCGCCGTTCATGCGCCGCTGACCTCCGCGCCCGTTTCTGGGAAGGTGGAGACGTGCGCATTCGACGGGTGGTGACGACCCGGGCAGGCGGGTCGTCGGCAGGCAACTACGAATCCTTCAACCTCGGCGACCACGTCGGCGACGACTCCGCCGCCGTGGCGGCCAACCGCAAGCGGCTGGCCGACGAGCTGGGGCTGGACAGGATCGCCTGGATGGAACAGGTGCACGGGCGCACCGTCACGGTTGTCGACGGCACCGAGGACGGCCCGGCCGAGGCGACCGACGGGCTCGTGACCGCCACCCCCGGCGTCGCCGTGGCGGTGCTCGTCGCCGACTGCGTGCCGGTGCTGCTGGGTGACGCCGAGGCCGGCGTCGTGGCGGCCGTGCACGCGGGCCGCGTGGGCGCGCGCGTGGGGGTGGTCCCGGCGACGCTCAAGGTGATGACGGAACTGGGCGCGCGCCCGGAGCGGATCGAGGTCCTGCTCGGCCCTGCCATCTGCGGCGAGGACTACGAGGTGCCCGCCGACATGGCGCGTGACGTCGAGAAGCACCTGCCCGGCAGCGCGACCAAGACCCGCAAGGGCACGCCGGGTCTGGACCTGCGTGCGGGGCTGTGGCACCAGCTCGCCGAGGCGGGTGTCGGCAAGATCGGCGTCGATCCGCGCTGCACGTTCGAGGACAAGACGTTGTTCAGCTACCGCCGCGACGGCACCACGGGCCGGATCGCGGCACTGACGTGGATCGAAGAATGAGCGACGACGACCGGAGGGAGGAGTCGCTCCGATTGGTACAGCGCGCTCGTGCCTCGCGGACGTTGCCGCGGACCGAGGAACGAGGGGAGTGGGAACGTCCGTGAGCGGGGAACGCAAAGAGCAGCTGGCGAAGGCACTGGAGCAGGTCGAGGCGCGCGTCCGGAAGGCGTGTGAGGCGGCGGGACGCGCCCGCGAGGAGGTGCGGCTGCTCGCCGTCACGAAGACGTTCCCCGCGTCCGACGCCGCGTTGCTGACCGACCTCGGGCTCACCGACCTCGCCGAGAACCGCGACCAGGAGGCGGGCGCGAAGGCCGCCGAGGTCGCGCGGCTGCGGCCGGAGGCGGGGATCCGCTGGCACATGGTGGGCCGGCTGCAGCGCAACAAGGCGCGTTCCGTCGTGCGCTGGGCCGACGAGGTGCAGTCCGTGGACTCCGTCCGGCTGGCCGCCGCGCTCGACAAGGCGGTGCTCGCCGAAGGCCGCCCGAAGCTGGACGTGCTCGTGCAGGCGAGCATCGACGGCGACCCGGCGCGTGGTGGCTGTCCGCTTCCGGAACTCGGCGAACTGGCGGCCTACATCGCCCGGACGGGTGGGTTGCGGCTGCGGGGCGTGATGGCCGTGGCGCCGCTGGGCGCCGACCCCGCACCGGCCTTCGAAAAGCTGGCTCTCGCTGCGGAAAAGCTCCGTCGCGACCACCCGGGAGCCACTGAGCTGTCCGCGGGCATGAGCGGCGATCTGGAGCAGGCGATCGCGCACGGTTCGACCTGTGTGCGTGTCGGAACCGCGTTGCTCGGTGGCCGCGGTTTAGCCTCGATCGCAAGCGGATCACCCGGAAGTGCGCGATGATCTCCGGGTAATCGAGTGAGGGAGCGGCTAGGGAGAGGCATGAGTGCGCTTAACAAGCTGAAGGCCTACTTCGGCATGATCCCGGCCGACGAAGACGGTTACGACTCCTACGACCGGTACGACGACAACGACGACTACCGGCAGGACTTCGCTGACGACTCCTACGACGACCGGTACGAGGAGGAGCCACCCGCGCGCTCGCGTCGACGGTACCGCTCCGACTACGAAGACGAGCCACTGGGCCGGTCTCACGGGCGTGAGCCCGCGGTGCACGGCGCACTCGCCGTGGAGCGCCAGCCGGAGCCGGTGGCCCGGCTGCGGCCCGTCCCCGAGGCGCCTCGGGCGCCCCAGCGCGACCCGCTGAGCAAGATCACCACCCTGCACCCCAGCAGCTACCTGGAGGCGCGGGCGATCGGCGAGGCGTACCGCGAGGGCACGCCCGTGATCATCAACCTGACGGAGATGGAGAACGCGGACGCGCGCCGTCTCGTGGACTTCGCGGCGGGGCTCGCGTTCGCGCTCCGCGGCTCGATGGACCGCGTCACGAACAAGGTGTTCCTGCTGTCCCCGCCGGACGTCGAAGTGAGCGCGGAGGACCGGCGCCGGATCGCCGAGGGCGGGCTCTTCCTTCGTCACTGACTGGAGTGAGCCCCGTGCGCTCTGCGTAGGCAAAACCGTAGCGAGCGCGTGACGTAGAGTGAAACTTTAGCCCATTCGAGTGATAGCGTTGGATAAATCACAGTAGGGTCACGCCCCCTGGACAACTCGGACGTCTCGGGTGCGGAGGGGCGGGGCCCGGTGTGGCAGAGTGGACGCGTGGATGTGCTCTGGACTGTCGTCTACTACGTGCTCTTCGTCTTCTGGCTGCTGCTCACGGCGCGTGTCGTCGTCGAACTCGTGCGAGCGTTCGCGCGGGAGTGGCGCCCGGCGGGCGGGGTTGCGGTGACGCTCGAGACCATCTACACAGTGACCGATCCGCCGGTCCGGCTGGTTCGGCGGCTCATCCCGATGGTGCGCATTGGCGGCGTCGGACTGGACTTATCGATTATGGTGCTGCTGTTGGTTGTGTTCATACTGATGCAACTGGCGTATCCCGGGTGATATCGGGGAAGCCCGGGGATGTCGGAGCAGGCCATGGAGTGCGTGAGGTGATCTGATGTCGTTGACCCCCGCTGACGTGCATAACGTCGCGTTCAGCAAGCCACCCATCGGCAAGCGGGGCTACAACGAGGACGAGGTGGATGCATTCCTCGACCTGGTGGAGACCGAGCTGGCGCGGCTGATCGAGGACAACAACGAGCTGCGGCAGCAGGTCGAGCAGCTCGACGCCGAGCTGGAGTCGGCTCGCAGCGACCTCGACGCGGCCCGCGCCGGGAGCGGCGTGCAGGAGACCTCGCGCCGGCTGGCGCCGGTGCCGCCGCCGTCGCCCGTGGAGCAGACCCAGGCCCACTCGATGGCCGACGCGGGCGAGCCGAACGTGCAGGCCGCCAAGGTGCTGGGGCTGGCGCAGGAGATGGCCGACCGGCTGACCGCCGAGGCCAAGACCGAGTCGGACGGCATGCTGGCCGAGGCCCGTGCGAAGTCCGAGCAGCTGCTGTCGGACGCGCGCGCGAAGTCGGACTCCATGGTCAACGAGGCGCGCACGCGTGCCGAGTCCATGCTGAACGACGCGCGGACCCGTGCGGAGACCCTGGAGCGCCAGGCGCGCGACAAGGCGACCTCGATGGAACGCGAGGCGCAGCGCAAGTACACCGAGACGATGAACACGATGAACGCCGAGAAGACCACGCTCGGCAAGAAGATCGAGGAACTGCGGACGATCGAGCGCGAGTACCGGACGAGGCTCCGCGGCTTCCTCGAGTCGCAGCTGCGCGAGCTGGACGACCGCGGGTCCGCGGCTCCGGCGTCGGCGTCCTCGAGCTCCAGCGGTTCCGGTTCGGGCTCCGGCGGCAGCCAGGGCTACTCGTTCGGGCCGCGCGCCGAGGCGGGCTGACGCGGACTCCCTCACGCACTGGATCGGTTCCGGCTCTCGCGGGCAGAGGGCCGGAGCCGTTTCCTGGCGTGGTCCGTGTTGTAATTCACCGTGCTCTACATCGTTCTGATCCTGGTCCTGGCGGCCCTCGGGCTGCTGGTCACGGCACTGATCACGGCGAGTTCGCTGTGGGCCTGGGCGTCGATCGCGTTGTCGGTGCTGGCCGGGCTGGTCCTGGTCGCCGACTTCGTGCGGCGGCGTGCTGCCCGGCGGCGGCCGGCCCGTGCCGTGGAGCCGTCGGAGCCTGAGCCGTCGGAGTCCCCGGATCCGGACGATGAGGTCGAGGAGCCGGCCGGGGACGAGACCGAGCTGCTGCGGGTGACCGGCGAACTCGACGAAGAGCAGACCCCGGTGGTGCAGACCGGCGATCCGGCCGTGGAGCCGACGAGCCCGGAGGACGCCGAGGCGGTCGCCAAGCTGGACGTCGAGGTCCTGGTGGTGGACGAGTATCCGCGCTACCACGTCGCGGAATGCACGTGGCTCGCCGACCGCGACACGATCCCCATCTCGGTGAAGGAAGCGCGCGACCTGGGCTTCACGCCCTGCGCCCGCTGCACCCCGGACGCGAAACTCCTGTCGGCGAGCAAGTCCCGCTGACTTTTACAGCGCCACGCCGAGTTGTTCGGCCAAGTGTTCCCGGCCTGCGGGGGTCACGCGGACGGCGCGGTGGCCTGGGGCGCGGGGTTCGAGCCAGCCCCTGTCGGTGAGGGCCGTGGCGAGTGCCGCGCCCAGGGCGCCGGCCAGGTGGTGGCGTTGCTCGGACCAGTCGAGGCAGAAGCGCAACAACGGCCGCCGCCCGCGGGAGGCCGCACCGAGATCCACGCCCAGTGTTCCGAAAAGTCGCTCCGCGGCGGGGCCCAGCTCGTACGGGTGGGTGGCCATCGGCGCGGACAGGCGGTCCTCCGCGCGGCGGGCCGTCGTCGGGTCGCCGTCCGTGCGGCGTAGTGCGCCGCGCTCCAGCAGTGCCGCGGTGATCGCCACGCCCAGTTTGCCCGCGAGGTGGTCGTAGCAGGTGCGGGCGAACCGCACCGCCTCGGCGCGCGTGCCGCTCTTCAGCGAACGCACCGGCTGCGGCGGCGAACTCCGCGCCAGCGTCTCCAGGATCTCGGCCACGTGCGGCCCCGCCAGCCGGTAGAACCGGTGCCGCCCCGACCGCTCCACCTCCACGAGCTCCGCCTCACGCAACCGCGCCAGGTGGGCGCTCGTGCCCTGCGCCGACAGCCCCGCCTCCGCCGCCAGCACGGACGCCGCCAGCGCCCGCCCGTCCGCCAGGGCCATCAGCACGCGCACCCGCGCCGGATCGGCGAACAGCGCCGCCGTCCGTGCGATGTCGGCATCTCCACCCATGCCCCCAGGATGCCCCGGCGACACTTCCACCCCACCGGAAGCGTTCCGGCGTTTTCCTGGAGCCATGCTGTTGCTCACCCTGTGTGCCGGGATGTTCCTGGTGCAGCTCGACGTCACGGTGGTCAACGTCGCCCTCCCGACGATCGGCACCCAGCTGCACGCGGGCCTGCCCACGCAGCAGTGGGTGGTCGACGGGTACGCCGTCGTGCTCGCCGCCCTGCTGCTGGCCGGAGGAGCGCTGGGCGACGTGCTGGGGCACCGGCGGATCGTCGTGACCGGCTTCGCGAGTTTCGGGCTCGCCTCCGCCGGCTGCGCGCTCGCGCCGACCGGCGTGGTGCTCGTCGGGTTCCGCGTGCTCCAGGGCGTCGGCGCCGCGCTGCTCCTGCCCGGCACGCTCGCCGTCCTCACGCACGCCTACCCGGGACAACGGGAACAGGCACGGGCGCTCGGGATCTGGGCCGGGGTCTCGGCACTGGCGCTCGCGGGCGGACCCGTGCTCGGCGGCGCCCTGCTCACGGCCGGGGGCTGGCGGCTGCTGTTCTGGCTCAACGTGCCCCTCACCGCCCTCGCGGTCGTCGCCGCGCTGCGGATCGTGCCGGACAGCGGGCGCACCGGCAGGCGCATCGACCTCGCGGGCGCGGTCAGCGCCGCGGTCTGCCTGGCGGCGCTGGTGTTCGCGGTGATCGAGCACGCGATCGCGGCCGGGGCGCTGGCGGTGCTCGCGGGCGCGGTGTTCGTCGTGGTGGAGCGGCGCGCCGCCGAGCCGATGCTGCCGCCGGAGCTGCTGCGCTCACCCCGCTTCACCGGCGCGAACCTCGTCGCGGGCGCGATGAACTTCGTCGGGCTGGGCACGATCCTCGTGCTCACGCTGTACCTGCAGGGCGTGCTCGGCTACCCGCCGTTCGCCGCGGCCGTGCGGCTGCTGCCCGGGTTCCTGCCGCTGTCCCTGCTCGGCCCGGTCGCCGGGCGGCTCACCGCGCGGCTCGGACCCCGCGTGCCGATGCTCGCCGGACTCGCACTCGGCGCGGTCGCGCTGCTCAACCTCCTGCGTGTCGGGCAGGACACCGGCTACGCCACCGTGCTGCCGACGTGGCTCGGTCTCGGGCTGGGCATGGGCCTGCTGACGACCGCCGTCGTGTCCGCCGCCGTCGGCGGGGCGCCCGCGGGCCGGGCCGGGGTGGCGAGCGGGGTGAACAACACCGCCCGGCAGGCGTTCGGGGCGATCGGTGTCGCGGTTTTCGGCTCCGTGGTGGGAGAACCGGCGCGGCACGCGGCGTTCGTCTCCGGGCTGCACGTCGTCGGCGTGCTGGGCGCCGCCGCGTGGGCGGTGGCCATCGCGATAACCGCGTGCACGGTGCGCTAACCTCTTTCCGTACAGGCGTCGATCCGGCCATCACCGGGGAGCCTCCGGAAGAACGGACGCGAGTCCCAGTAGAACCGGACGGGTGCGGCCCGTGACAGCCGCCGAACGAGCGGCTCGCGCGCACGCGCGGGCAAGCGGGGTGGTACCGCGGAACGCGCCGGACGGCGCGGTTTCGTCCCCGTGCGGGATCGCCGGATCCCATACGAGAGCGACGGAAAACACCGCGAGGAGCGCGCCGATGTACCCCAAGGCACAGCTGGGGGAGCAGACCCAGGGCCAGGTCGAGTCCCAGCCGTCCTTCCCGCAGCTGGAAAAGGACGTGCTGGCCTACTGGGAGTCCGACCGGACCTTCCGTGCGACCATCGACAACCGCGAAGCCGGGGTCCACGGCTCGAACGAGTACGTCTTCTACGACGGCCCGCCCTTCGCGAACGGGCTGCCGCACTACGGCCACCTGCTGACCGGGTACGTCAAGGACATCGTGCCGCGGTACCAGACCATGCGCGGCAAGCGCGTCGAGCGCCGCTTCGGCTGGGACACCCACGGCCTGCCCGCCGAGCTGGAGGCCGAGCGGCAGCTGGGCATCACCGACAAGTCGCAGATCGACGCGATGGGCATCGCCGAGTTCAACAAGGCGTGCCGCGAATCCGTGCTGCGCTACACGAACGAGTGGCAGGAGTACGTCACCCGGCAGGCCCGGTGGGTGGACTTCGAGCACGACTACAAGACGCTCGACCTGTCCTACATGGAGTCGGTCATCTGGGCGTTCAAGCAGCTGTGGGACAAGGGCCTGGTCTACGAGGGCTACCGAGTCCTGCCGTACTGCTGGCGCGACGAGACGCCGCTGTCCAACCACGAGCTGCGGATGGACGACGACGTGTACCAGAACCGCCAGGACCCGGCGGTCACCGTCGGTTTCCGCCTGTCGGGCAACGGGAACGACCTGGACGGCACGTACCTGCTGATCTGGACGACGACCCCGTGGACGCTGCCGTCGAACCAGGCGACCGCCGTGCACCCCGACGTGGACTACGTCGTCGTCGAGGCCGACGGGAAGCGGTTCCTGCTCGCCGAGGCGCGCGTCGCCGCGTACGCGCGTGAGCTGGGCGAGGAGCCGACGGTCGTGGCGCGCTACAAGGGCAGCGCGCTGCAGGGCCTGCGGTACGAGCCGCCGTTCCCGTACTTCCTGGGCAACGAGAACTCCCACCAGGTGCTGCTCGCGGACTTCGTCACCACCGACAACGGCACCGGCGTGGTGCACATGTCGCCCGCCTACGGTGAGGACGACAAGGCCGTCGCCGACGAGGCCGGCATCACGCCGGTCACCCCGGTCGACGCGAAGGGCCGCTTCGACGCCACCGTGCCCGACTACCAGGGCCAGCAGGTGTTCGAGGCGAACCCGAACATCATCCGGGACCTGAAGAACGGCACCGGTTCCGCCGCCCGGCAGGGCGCGGTCCTGCTGCGGCACGAGACCTACGAGCACTCGTACCCGCACTGCTGGCGCTGCCGCAACCCGCTGATCTACCGCGCGGTGTCGTCGTGGTTCGTGAAGGTCACCGAGTTCCGCGACCGGATGGTCGAGCTGAACCAGCAGATCACCTGGTACCCCGAGCACGTCAAGGACGGCCAGTTCGGCAAGTGGCTGGAGGGGGCGCGTGACTGGTCGGTCTCGCGCAACCGGTACTGGGGCACGCCGATCCCGGTGTGGGTCTCGGACAACCCCGAGTTCCCGCGCGTCGACGTGTACGGCTCGCTCGACGAGCTGGAGCGCGACTTCGGCGTGCGGCCGAAGGACCTGCACCGCCCGTACATCGACGAGCTGACGCGGCCCAACCCGGACGACCCGAGCGGCGTGTCCACGATGCGCCGCATCCCGGACGTGTTCGACGTGTGGTTCGACTCGGGCTCGATGCCGTACGCCCAGGTGCACTACCCGTTCGAGAACGCGGAGTGGTTCGAGCACCACTACCCGAGCGACTTCATCGTCGAGTACATCGGGCAGACCCGCGGCTGGTTCTACGTGCTGCACGTGCTGGCGACGGCGTTGTTCGACCGGCCGGCGTTCAACATGTGCGTCTCGCACGGCATCGTGCTCGGCTCCGACGGGCAGAAGATGTCGAAGTCGCTGCGGAACTACCCGGACGTCAACGAGGTCTTCGACCGCGACGGTTCCGACGCGATGCGCTGGTACCTGATGGCGAGCCCGATCCTGCGTGGCGGCAACCTGATCGTCACCGACAAGGGCATCCGCGACTCGGTGCGCCAGGCCGTGCTGCCGCTGTGGAACTCGTACTACTTCCTCGCGTTGTACGCCAACGCGGAGGGCATGGAAGGCCACTGGCGCACGGACTCCAAGCACGTGCTCGACCGCTACATCCTGGCCAAGACCAACGAACTGGTCACCGACGTCCAGTCCGGTTTGGACGTCTGCGACATCGCGGGTGCGTGCCAGCGCGTGCGCGAGTTCCTCGAAGTGCTGACGAACTGGTACGTGCGCCGCTCGCGTGACCGGTTCTGGGCCGGGGAGCAGGACGCGATCGACACGCTGCACACCGTGCTGGAGGTGACCTGCCGGACGGTCGCGCCGCTGCTGCCGCTGACCACGGAGGCGGTGTGGCGCGGGCTGACCGGCGGCCGCTCGGTGCACCTGACCGACTGGCCGCTGGTGGACGAGCTGCCCGCGGACGTGTCGCTGGTGCGGGCCATGGACCGCGTGCGCCAGGTGTGCTCGTCGGCGTTGTCGCTGCGCAAGGCGAACAAGCTGCGGGTGCGGCTGCCGCTGGCGAAGCTGCTCGTCGCGGCCGAGGACGCCGAGTCGTTGCGGGCCTTCACCGACCTGATCGCCGACGAGGTCAACGTCAAGGCGGTGGAACTGACCACCGATGTCGCCGCACACGGCGGGTTCGAGGTCGCGGTGAACGCCCGCGCGGCCGGGCCGCGGCTGGGCAAGGACGTGCAGAAGGTGATCAAGGCCGTCAAGGCGGGGGAGTGGACGACCTCGCCGGAGGGCGCCGTCGTCGCGGCCGGGATCGAGCTGCTGGACAACGAGTACGAGCGGCGTCTCGTCGCGAAGGACCGGGGTGCGGCGTCCGAACTGCCGGAGGGCTCGGGTCTGGTGCTGCTGGACACCGACGTCACGCCGGAGCTGGCGGCGGAAGGCCTCGCGCGGGACCTGATCCGCGTCGTGCAGCAGGCGCGCCGTGACGCCGGGCTCGACGTGGCGGACCGGATCGAGCTGACCGTGGACGCGCCCGAGGACGTCGTCGCGGCCGCGAAGGAGCACGAGGAGTTCCTGGCGGGCGAAACGCTCACGGTCGCGGTGTCCTACGGCGCCGTCGAGGGCGGCTCCGAGGGCACCGTGGGCGAAGGTGTCAAGGTCCGGGTCCTGGTGCGCAAGGCGGTAACGAACAGCGCTTCGTGATCGATTGACCGGCAAGCGGGAGAAGCTGGGGGAAACCGGTCGTGTCGCGAAACGCGAAGAGGTGGGTGCTCGCCGGGGGCGCCGTGGTGGTGGTCGCGATCGTCGTGGCGGCGTTCGTGGTGCTGCGTGGCGGCTCCGGCCGGACGCCCGCCTCGGCGTCCTCGTCCTCCGGGCAGGACGCCGGGGACGTGGTGACGCGGTACCTGGCGGCGTGGTCGGCCGATCCCGACGCCGCCGCCGCGCTGACCGACGACGTGCCTGCCGCGCGCACCACGTTGCTCGCCGTCCGGCAGAGCCTCGCGGCGGAGAAGCTGACCGCGACGCTCGGGCAGGTCCAGGGCGAGTCCGCGCTCGTGCACGTCCGGTGGAACCTCGGGAACTCCCGGGTGTGGAACTACGACGTGACGCTGCCGCTGAAGCACGACGACTCCGGCTGGCGCGTCCACTTCACGCCCGCCGCTGTGCACCCCGACCTGGGGCAGGGTGACCGGCTGGAGGTGCGCAACGGCGCGGGTGGCCCGCCGGTCAGCGACCGCGACGGCAAGGCGATGGACCCGAAGGCCGCGCCGCTCGTGCTGCCGTCGGTCCAGCGGCTGCGCGGCGGCGGTGGCAAGGCGTGGTCGGTCGTGCGGGTCCGGCCGAACGCCGGCGAGCAGACGCTGTACCAGGAGGGCAAGGCCGACACCACGCCCGTGCAGGTGTCGCTGAGCGGCAAGGCGCAGGCGGCCGCGCAGGCTGCGGTGGACGCCACCGCTGGGCCGGCGATGCTGGTGGCGATCCAGCCCTCCACCGGGGACGTCCTGGCGGTGGCGCAGAACGCGCGCGTGACCGACGGCAACGCGCTGACCGGGCAGTACGCGCCGGGGTCGACGTTCAAGATCGTGACCGCGGCGGCGGCGCTCGAAGCGGGAGGCGTGGACGCGAACAGCGTCGTGGACTGCCCGGGCACCGTGAAGCTGGGGCAGCGGACGATCCCGAACGACGACGAGTTCTCGCTGCCGTCGTTGCCGCTGCATTCGGCGTTCGCGCACTCGTGCAACACGACGTTCGCGCAGCTGGCGTCGCAGCTGCCGAAGGACGCGCTGGCGAAGGCGGCGGGCCAGTTCGGCCTGAACGCGGATTTCGACATCCCGGGGCTGACGACGGAGGCGGGCAAGGTCGTCGCCTCGGGTAGTGACGCCGAGCAGGTGGAGTCCGCGATCGGGCAGGGCACCGTGCAGGCGAGCCCGTTCGGCCTGGCGCTGATGACGGCCACCGTCGCGGCGGGCAAGGCCGTGACGCCGCAGTTGGTGCGCGGGCAGCAGACGACCGTGACCACGGGGTACGACGCGCCGCCGGGTGCGGTGCTGTCGGCGCTGCGGTCGATGATGCGCGAGGTCGTCACCGGGGGCACGGCGACCGGGCTGGCCGGGAGCGGCAAGGTGTTCGGCAAGACGGGGACGGCCCAGTTCGGGGACGGGACCCAGGCCAACGGCTGGTTCGCCGGTTACCGCGACGACGTGGCGTTCTCGGTGCTGTTGCTGGGCGCCAACTCGTCGAAGCCCGCCGTGGCCACCTCGGCGGCCTTCCTCGGCGGGCTCTGAACCCCGCGCCAGGCGAGGACGGCACCGGCCACCCCGACGAGCGCTCCGGCGGCCAGCGCCATCCGCAGCCCGGCCGCGGCCAGGACGGCCCCGAGGACGGCGACGCCGAACGCGGCACCCGACAGCCTGGCGAGGTTCACCACGCCCGCCGCCAGCCCGGCGCGGTCGGGCGGCACGGCGGCGACCGCGACGCCGACCACCGGTCCCGCGTTCAGCGCCAGCCCCGCGCCCAGCACCGCGAACACCAGTTCCAGCCAGGGCAGGGGGATGCCGGGCCCGGCGAGCGCGAACGCGCCGAGCCCGAGGCCGATCAGCGCCATGCCGCCGATCATCGCGGGGCGCGGGCCGAAGCGGGTCACGAGCCGTGCGGTCAGCGGCGAACCCACCACCACGAGCAGCGGCATGGGCAGCAGCTCCAGCCCGGCGAGCAGCGCACCCGCCCCGCGGTCGTGCTGCAGGTACAGCCCGGCCAGCAGCAGGAAGCCGTACATGGCGAAGGTCATGCAGAACGCGACCGACGAGGCGGCGGGCAGGGGCCCGCGCCGGAGCAGGTGCAGCGGCAGCATCGCCTGCTTCCTGCGCTCCACCAGCAGGAACGCCACGGCCGCGAGCACTCCGGCGGCCCCGGCGGCGAGGTCGGTGTGCACCACCGCGAACGTGAGCACGCCGAGGAACACCACCGCCAGCAGCTGACCCGGCAGGTCCAGCCCGCGCGGATGGCGGTCGGCCGACTCCGGCACCGCCAGGCTGAGCGCGAGCGCCGCCAGGCCGATCGGCAGGTTGAGCCAGAAGATGGCGGGCCAGCCCGCGTGCTCGACGAGGAACCCGCCCAGCACGGGGCCGGACGCGAGCGCGACGCCGGTGACCGTGGACCACGCGCCCATCGCGCGGTGCCGCTCGCGGCGCCCGGGGAACGTCACGGCGAGCAGCGCCAGGCTCTGCGGGATCGCGAGCGCGGCACCGGCGCCCTGCACGGCCCGTGCCGCGACGAGCAGCGGCATGGTGGGCGCGAGCGCGCACAGCACGGAGCCCGCGACGAAGACCGCCGTGCCGGTGCGGAACAGCCGTCTCCTGCCGAACCGGTCGCCGAGCGCGCCGCCGGTCAGCAGCAACGCCGCGAACGCGACGTTGTAGGCGTCCACCACCTCCTGCAGGTGCACCAGGGAACCGTGCAGGCCCGCGCTGATCGCGGGCAGCGCGAGGTTGACCGCCGTGGTGTCGGTCTGGGCCAGGAACAGGCCCAGGCACAGGGACAGGAGCGCCCACCGCTTGTTCATGGTCCCGACGCTAGGAGCGGGACGTTTCGGCCGGCGCCGACACGTCGCGGGGTTACCGTGGTCCTCGTGCAGACGGTCGGGCTCGCCGAAGTCGCCGCCGTGCTCGCGGAGCCGAGCCGGGCGGCGATGTGCCTCGCCCTGCTCGACGGGCGGGCGTGGACCGTGGGGGAGCTGGCCACGGCGGCCGAAGTCGGGCCATCGACCGCGAGCGAGCACGTGACGCGCCTGCGGGAGAGCGGGTTCGTGACCAGCGCGAAGCAGGGGCGGCACAGCTACGTGCGGCTGGCCGATCCGCGGGTCGCCGAGCTGATCGAGCACCTCGCGCAGCACGCGTCGCACCGCCCCGCGCGCGGGCTGAAGGAGTCCGTGCGCGTGCGGCGGCTGGCGTTCGCGCGCACCTGCTACGACCACCTGGCGGGCACGCTCGGCGTGGCGCTGCGCGACGGCATGGTGAAGGCCGGGCTGGTGGACCTGGGGGACGGGCTGACGCTCACCGGCCGCGGCCGGGACGTGCTGGCCGAGCTGGACGTCGTGGTGCCCTCCCGCGGGCGGCGGCCGTTGCTGCGGGACTGCCTCGACTGGACCGAGCGGCGCGACCACTTCGGCGGCGCCGTGCCGGCGGCGTTGCTGGCGCGCGCCACCGCCGCGGGCTGGGTGCTGCGGGAGCCGCACCGCGCGGTGCGGGTGTGCGTGGCGGAACCGTTCGTGCGGCTGGGTGTCGAGCCGGAGGTGCTGGCGTGACCCGCTTCGCGATCCGGGTGAAGCCCGGGGCGAAGCGGGACGCCGTCGGCGGGGAACACGCGGGCGCGCTCGTCGTGTCGGTGCGGGCGCCCGCCATCGAGGGCAAGGCGAACGAGGCCGTGCGGAAGGTGCTGGCCCGCGAGCTCGGCGTCCGCAGCCGCGATGTCCTTGTGGTGCAAGGGGAACGCGGCCGCGACAAGCTCATCGAACTCGCCGCGGCACCCGCCGGGGTCGAGGACGTGCTGGCGGCACTGCGGGCGCGGTGAGCCGCCGCGGCCACGAGAACCGCAGGCCGTCACCCGGCGGCAGGTTCAGCCACGCGTCGCCAAGCCTTCGCAGGGTACTGGTGGCCCGCTGTAAATCCGTTTCGTCGTAAGGAAAAGGATCCTCACGCAGCGTGCCCCAGGCGTCGCGCGCGGCGAGGAACGGGTTCCCCGTGCCGTGTTCGACGGCCTCGTGCACCACCCACGCCAGCAGTTCGGCGACCCCGATGTCGCGCGCGTGCCCCGCGATCAGCCGCCTGCTGCGCTCCCGTGCGTCGTACCGCTGGCGGCCGTCGAGCACCCGCACCGAGGAGAACAACGCCCCGGCGGCCAGGCAGCCGAACACGCCGGTGCGCCAGCCCAGTTCGCGTTCGGTCACCGCGTGTGCCAGGTCGTGCGGCACCCGCGACTTCCGGTCGTACGACCGCATTTCCAGTGTCACGCCGTCGTCGCGGTGCACCAGCGTGAGCGCACCCCGCGGCGACGGGGAGAAGACGACGAGCACCGGCTCAGCATCCCCGGCGGGTCCGCGCCGGTCCACGGGTTTTTCCGGCGGTTCTATACCCTTGGGTGCGCGGAGGGGAGGTGGCGGTGGCGGAACTGCCGGTCGTGCTGGGGCTGGGCGCGGCCGTGCTGCTCGCGGCCGTGCTCGCCGTCCGGCTGTCCACCAGGGTCGGGCTACCGTCGCTGTTGATCTACCTCGGGTTCGGCGTGCTGCTGGGCGAGGCCGGATTCGGCATCCAGTTCTCCGACGCCTCGCTCACCCAGTCGCTCGGCCTCGCCGCGCTGGTGCTGATCCTCACCGAGGGCGGGCTGACCACCCGCTGGTCCTCGGTGCGGCCCGCGCTGTGGCAGGGCATCACACTGTCCACAGTGGCCGTCGGGTTGAGCATCGCGATCACCGGCGCCGCACTGCACTGGCTGCTGGGCCTGGACTGGCGGATGGCGCTGCTGTGGGGCGCGGTGCTCGCGTCCACGGACTCGGCCGCGGTGTTCTCGGTGCTGCGCAGCGCGGGCATCCCGCGCCGTCTCGCCGGGGCGCTGGAGCTGGAGTCCGGTATCAACGACGCCCCGGTGTACATCGTCGTGGTGGTGCTGGCGGAAAGCACGCGCGTGGACTGGACGCTGCCGCTGCTCGTGGGGTACGAGCTGCTCGCGGGCCTGGCGATCGGCGCGGTGCTCGGGCTGGCCGGCGGATGGGCGCTGCGGCGGGCCGCGCTGCCCGCCACCGGCCTGTACCCGCTGGCGACGGTCGCGGTGTGCGTCGTCGCGTACGCCTCCGGCCAGTTCGCGCACGCCTCGGGACTGCTGGCCACGTACGTCGCCGCGCTGGTGCTGGGCAACGCCCGGCTGCCGCACCGCTCGGACACCCTGTCGTTCGCGGAGGGCATGGGCTGGCTCGCGCAGATCGGGCTGTTCGTGCTGCTGGGCCTGTTCGCCTCGCCGGAGCGGCTGCTCGACGCCGTGGTGCCGGGGCTCGTGGCGGGTGCGGTCGTGCTGGTCGTCGCGCGGCCGCTGTCGGTGCTGCTGTCGCAGCTGCCGTTCCGGGTGCCGTGGCGCGAACAGGTGTTCCTGGCGTGGGCCGGGTTGCGCGGGGCGGTGCCGATCGTGCTCGCGATGATCCCGCTCGCCACCGGGCTGCCCGGCGCGGAACGGCTGGTGGACGCCGTGTTCGTGCTGGTGATCGTGCTGACGCTGGTGCAGGGCACGGCGCTCGTCCCGGTCGCGAAGGTCCTCGGGCTCACCGGCGGCGCCGAGCCGAAGGAGATCGAGGTCGACGCCGCGCCGCTCGACGAGCTGGACGCGGCGTTGCTGCAGGTGCGCGTCCAGCCCGGTTCCCGGCTGCACGGCGTGTACCTCAACGAGCTGCGGTTGCCGCCGGGCGCTTCGCTGAGCCTGATCGTGCGGGACGGCACCAGTTTCACGCCGCAACGCGACAGCAGGCTGCAGGAGGGCGACCAGTTGCTGGTCGTGGCGACGGAATCCGCGCTGCAGCACGCGGAGCAGCGGCTGCGGGCCGTGGACCGGGCGGGGCCGCTGGCCCGCTGGCGCGGTGAGACGGGGCGTTGATCGGAGTGGAAACCGTCGGCTAGAGTGTCGGCATAGGTCATGAGTGCCAGCGCGTAGCCCCGGCTTGCTGGCCGGCAACCCTCCGACCGCGGTGGGGTGCCCCGGGTGAGGACCTGGCCCGCCGCGCGGTGCGGTGGGCAAGCGCGGGCCCCTCGTGGGTCCTGGACCCGCCGAGGAGGCGTCATGACTCTCGCACTCGACCCCGTCGTCCGCACCACCGTGCCGGCCACCCTGAACACCCGCGTGCCGCTGGTGACCGGGGAAACCGTCGAGTACGCCAACCTGGACCACGCCGCGAGCGCGCCGTGTCTGGCGGCGGTCCGTGACGCGGTGGACGAGTTCCTGCCGTGGTACGCGAGTGTGCACCGCGGCGCGGGTTTCGCCTCGCAGGTGTCCACAAAGGTCTACGAGCGGGCACGGGACGCCCTGCGGCGCTTCGTGGACGCCCGCTCCTCCGACGCGGTGATCTTCACGCGCAACACCACGGACTCGCTGAACCTGCTGGCCCGCGCCGTGCCGCGGCACACCTCCGTGGTGCTGTTCGACACCGAGCACCACGCGGCGCTGCTGCCGTGGCGCGGGCCGAACGTGCGCCGCATCGCCACCCCGCGCACCCGGCTCGCCGCGGTGTCCGCTGTGGACAGTGCGCTCGCGGAGTGCCCGGAGGGGCCGCGGCTGGTCGTGCTGACCGGGGCGTCCAACGTCACCGGCGAACTGCTCCCGGTGCGCGAAATCGCCGCGGTGGCGCGGAAGCACGGTGCACGCGTCGCGCTCGACGGTGCCCAGCTCGCGCCGCACCGCCGGATTTCGCTGCGGGAGCTGGACGTCGACTACGTGGCGGTGTCCGGGCACAAGCTGTACGCGCCGTTCGGCGCCGGTGCCCTCGTCGGACGGGCGGACTGGCTGCGGGCCGCGGCCCCGTACCTCGCCGGTGGCGGCGCGACGAAGAACGTCACCGAGGGCGGCGTGGTGTGGCACAGCGGCGAGGAGCGGCACGAGGCCGGATCGCCCAACACCGTCGGCGTGTACGCGCTCGGTGTCGCGTGCGAGCAGCTCTCGGCCGACTGGTCCGCGGTGACTGCGCACGAGGAGGAGCTGCTCGGCCGCCTGCGCCGGGGGCTCGCCGCCGTGCCGGGGCTTTCGGAGCTGCGGCTGTTCGACGACGACGGTGACCGCGTGGGCACGGTGAGTTTCGTGGTCGAGGGGTACGAGCCGGGCTGGCTCGCGGCCGTGCTGTCCGCCGAGTACGGCATCGGCGTCCGCGACGGCGCGTTCTGCGCGCACATCGCGACGCGGCGGCTGACCGGCGGGCAGGCGGCGCTGCGGGTGAGCCTCGGCCTCGGCACGACCGCCGAGCACGTCGACCGCCTGGCGCTCGCGCTGCGGCAGATCACCGCCCGCGGCGCCAGGTGGACCTACGGGAAGCCGGAAGGTCGCTGGGCGCCGACACCGGACCCGCGTGCGGTGCCGTCCTTCCTGCGCTGAGTACCCTCGCCCCGATGACTGGGGAACGTCGGGCCGCGTGGTTCCCACCGGCCCTGCTGGGGTTCGCGTTGCTGGCGGCGACCGCGTGGGAGCTGCGCTCGCCGCGGCCCTGGTTCGCCTACACCTCCCTCCAGGGGTTCCACCCGGTGCGGCAGCAGCAGTACCTGGTGGGGGTGCCGTACCAGCAGTTCCTGCTGACACCGCCCGCGCTGCCCAGCGCGTGGCGGTGGGGGACGCCGTGGCAGCTGGCGGTCGCGGTCGCCTTCCTCGGCGCGCTCGTCTGGTACCGGCGGCGGATCGGGTCGCCGGGCCGCGTCGTGCTGACCGGCGTGGCGGGGCTCGCGGTGATCGCGTTGTCGACCGGGCTGGCCGCCGCCACCCGGTCGGCCGACGGGCAGGTGCTCGCGGCGGCCATCGGTGCTCCGCTCGGTCTGCTCGGGTTGTGCGCCGGTGCGTGGGCGGTGGTGCGGCCGGGGAGCCGGGTCGCGCTGCGGACGTGCCTGGTGTGCCTGCCGCTCGCGGCCTACGCGCTCGGGGCGGCGCTCAGGGCCGAGCTGGTCGACCCGGTGACGGCGGCGCTGGGCCTGGCCGCGCTCGCGTGGCTGCACCGCAGTGTCGTGCTGGCCGTGGTCGTGGCCGGGTTCCTGCTGGCCGCCGTGGCGCTGACCGGCAGCCCGCTCGGCCTGCTCGTGCCGGGGGCGGTGGCGCTGGCCGGGGCGCTGGCCGTGCTGGTCAGTGCCGGGAGGACAATGGCGGCGTGAGCACCGAACACCAGTCGCAGCCGGAGGCAGAGCCGGCCCCGTCCGCCCCGCCCAAGCGCCGCGTGGTGCTGCTGGCCTGCGTGGCGGTGGCCGCGCTGGCGCTCGACATCGTCACCAAGGCCGTCGTGGTGTCCACTTTGGAGGGTCACGCGCCGGTGCGCGTGCTCGGCGGCCTGGTGTACCTGCAGCTCGTGCGCAACTCCGGGGCCGCGTTCTCGATGGCCACCGGGCTGACGTGGGTGCTGGCGATCGTCGCGATCGGGGTCGTCGTGACGCTGATCTGGTTCGCCGGGCGGCTGCGCTCGCCGGGCTGGGCGATCGGGCTGGGGCTCGTGCTGGCGGGCGCACTGGGCAACCTGGTGGACCGGATCTTCCGCGCGCCCGGCCCGCTGCGCGGCCACGTCGTGGACTTCATCTCGGTCTTCGCGCCGAACGCCGAGGTGTGGCCGGTGTTCAACGTCGCGGACTCGTGCATCTGCGTCGGCGGGGTGCTGATCGTGCTGCTGTCGCTGCTGGGGCGCGACTACGACGGCACGAGGCGGGGCAAGAAGTGAGCACGCGGATGCTGCCCGTCCCGGACGGGCTCGACGGGATGCGCGTGGACGCGGGGCTGGCGAAGCTGCTCGGGCTCTCGCGCACGGTCGTCGCGGAGCTGGCCGAGTCCGGCGAGGTGCTGCTCGACGGCAAGGCCGTCGGCAAGTCGGAGCGGCTCGCCGCGGGCGGGCTGCTGGAGGTCACGCTGCCCGACCCGGACCGGCCGGTCGAGGTCGTCGCGGAGCCGGTCGAAGGCATGAAGATCCTGCACGACGACGAGGACATCGTGGTCGTGTCGAAGCCGGTCGGCGTGGCCGTGCACCCCAGCCCCGGCTGGACCGGGCCGACGGTCGTGGGCGGGCTCGCCGCGGCGGGCCTGCGCATCTCCACGTCCGGTGCCGCCGAGCGGCAGGGCGTGGTGCACCGGCTCGACGCGGGGACGACGGGCGTGATGGTCGTCGCGAAGAGCGAGCACGCGTACACGGTGCTCAAGCGCGCGTTCAAGGAGCGCACGGTCGAGAAGGGCTACCACGCCGTCGTGCAGGGCCACCCGGACCCGACACGCGGCACGATCGACGCGCCGATCGACAGGCACCCCAAGCACGACTACAAGTTCGCCGTGGTCGCGGGCGGGCGGCCCAGCGTGACGCACTACGAGGTGGTCGAGGCGTTCCGGGCGGCGTCGCTGCTGGACGTCAAGCTGGAGACCGGGCGCACGCACCAGATCCGCGTGCACTTCTCGGCGCTGCGGCACCCGTGCGTCGGCGACCTGACGTACGGGGCGGACCCGGTGCTGGCGCGCAAGCTGGGTCTGACGCGGCAGTGGCTGCACGCGCGCACGCTCGGCTTCGCCCACCCCGCGGACGGCCGCTGGGTCCAGTTCGAGGCGGAGTACCCCGAAGACCTGGCCCACGCGCTGCGGGTGCTGCGCGACGAGAGCTAAGGCCGGAACTGGGCGACGAGGAGCTCGATGCGCTCGGCGTCATGGCCCGGGCGGAGCCGGTCGCCGCGGCTGAGCATCGTCAACCCGTGCAGCGCCGCCCAGATGACCTCCGTGAGGGTGTCGACGTCGCGCGCGCCCGCGATGGTGGCGACCGCTCCGCGTAGTTCCCCGAACGCCCGCACCAGCGGCGCCGGGGTGTCGTCCGCCGCGAACCGCAGTCGCGTGGCCCGGATGAACATCGCGTCGTAGAGGGCGGGGTTCTTCGCGGCGAACTCGCTGAACGCGGCGGCGACTCGGGTGAGCTCGTCGGCGCCACTGCCGCCGCGTGCCGCGCGCAGCGCCTCGGCGAGTTCGCCGAAGCCGTCCAGCGCGACCGCCTCGACGATGTCCTCCATCGAGCCGAAGTGCTTGTACAGCACCGGTTGGCTGTACTCGATCTCGGTGGACAACCTGCGGGTGGTGACCGCGTCCCAGCCTTCGCGCTCGGCGAGGGAACGCGCCGTCTCCGTGATGAGCCGGCGGCGGGCAGTGCGCTCGCGGTGCCGGCGGTCCTCGATGGCCACACCTGATCCTAGCACCGCTAGAAGTGCTAGCGACGCTATTGACGCTCGTGCGGCGCTGGGTTAGCGTTGCTAGCGCTAGCAGTGCTAACTGCCCGAGGAGACTGACATGACCGGACAGCGGCTCGCCGAGCTCTACGTCGAGATGCTCAACACCCACAACCCGGACCTGGTGGACGAGTTCGTCGCCGAGGACTACGTCAACCACAACGACTTCGTCGCCGACGGGCGCGAGGCCAACCGCCGGTTCTGGACCGTGTTCTTCGCCGGCCTGCCGGACGTGCGCGTCACGATGGAGGACCTCGTCGTCTCCGGGGACCGCGTCGTGGGCCGGTTCGTCTACCGCGGCACCCACGACGGTGAGCTGATGGGCATCCTGGCGACCGGCAAGCCCGTCGAGATGCGCAGCATCGACATCTGGCGCGTGCGGGACGGGATGTTCGCCGAGCACTGGGACGAGCTGAACCTGATGCAGCTGTTCCAGCGGATCGGCGCCCTGCCCGCGCTCGGCGGTCAGGCATGATCTCGCAGCTCGCCGCGCTACTGGCGGTCCTGAGCACGGGCGTCGTCTACGGCACCGACGTCTTCTGCGCGCTCGTCCAGCGGTCCGCGCTCGCGCGGGTCGACGACGCCACGCTCGCCGCGGTCATGGGCAACCTGCACCGCTTCGCTGACCGGCGGATGCCGGTGCCGGGGATCCTGGGCGTCGTCGCCGCGGCCCTCGCGGCGGTGCTGGCCGCGGTCGACGGCCGTGTCGCCGGAGCGGTGGCCGGGGGAGTGGCGTTCCTGCTGCTGGTGGTCTGGGTTCTGCTCTACCTGCGCGTCAGCGCGCCGATCAACCGCAAGCTCACCGCGGCGGCCGACGCGCACGAAACCCCTGCGGACGCGCGGATCCTGCAGCGGAACTGGGACCGCGTCATCGTGCCCAGAGCCGTCCTGCAGGGCGTGGCCGTGCTCGCTCTCGGTATCGGTCTTCTCAGTTGGTGAGGTGCACGATGGTTCCGCCGTACCACGCCCAGTCGGCAGGCGGCTTTCCCTCCTTCGCGCACCACGAGTCGGTTTCGGCGCTGTGGTCGCACAAGTGGCGGATGGACGGCGGGACCGGAGGCCTGGGAAAAGGGCAAGGCCGCCTACCGGACCGGCCTCACCGGACCGGCTGATGAGCAGCGTCCTCGACTGGGTGGCCGCGAACGCTGCCAGGTACGGGTTCGACCCCGGCAAGATCCTCGCCAGAGGGGTCAGCACCGGCGGCTACTACGCGTTCCGCGCCGCGCACACCCACGCCGGCCGGCTGTTCGCCGTCGTGGCGCAGGGTGGCGGTGCCCACCACCTGTTCGACGCCGAGTGGATCTCCGCCCAGAACCGGATGGAATGTCCGTTCGCGCTGGTGCGCGGGAACCCTGGGCACATGGGCAATCCCGGTGCCGAGGAGATCATCTACGACTGGCTCGACGACGCGGTCGGCGGCAGGCGCTGATCCTCAGGCCTGGATGCCGGTCAGCGCGAAGAACTCCTGACGGGTGCCACGGTCCTCCCGCACGAGTCCGTGCAGCGCTGAGGTCACCGTGCGCGAACCGGTCGCCTGCACGCCGCGCAGCGACATGCACAGGTGCTCGGCCTCGATCACGACCCCGACCCCGCGCGGCGCCAGGTGCTCCTGCAGCCAGTCCGCCACCTGCTTGGTCAGCCGCTCCTGCACCTGCAGGTCGCGGGCGAACAGTTCGACGACCCTGGCGAGCTTGGACAGGCCGAGGATCCGCTCGCCGGGCAGATAGCCGACGTGGGCGAAGCCGTGGAAGGGCAACATGTGGTGTTCGCACAGGGACGAGAACGGGATCCGCTTGGCGAGCACGAGTTCGTCGTAGCCCTCGTCGTTGGGGAACGTGGTGAGCTGGAACTCGCGCGGGTTGAGCAGTTCCGCGTAGGCGTTCGCGACCCTCCTCGGGGTGTCGGCCAGGTGCTCGGACGCCGGGTCCTTGCCCAGTGCCACGAGCAGGTCCGCGATCGCGCGCCGCGCGGCGGGCAGGTCGACCGTCTCGCGGTCGTGCACGACGCTGAGGTGCCGCGTCGTCACAGCGGCCGTGGGCAGTTCTTCGACAGTCACCCGGGATTCCCTTTCTAACGCCAAGGTGCGCTGACTTTAGAACGCCTTCCCGGTTTTCGTCAACGACGGTGTGCTTTAGAGTCCAGGGGATGGACAAGCTCCCGGCCGCCCGCGCCGTCTCGGCCGTCGCCGCGCTCGACGAGCCGACCCGCCGGAAGCTCTACGAGCACGTCGTCCGGCAGCCGGAGCCGGTCGGCAGGGACGAGGTGGCGGAGGCGACCGGCCTGCCCCGCGCCACGGTCGCGTTCCACCTCGACCGGCTCGTGGCCGAACAGCTGCTCGAAGTCAGCTTCGAGCGCCGCACCGGGCGCAGGGGGCCCGGTGCGGGCCGGCCCGCCAAGCTCTACCGCCGCTCCCGCGACCAGGTGAGCGTGTCCCTGCCCGACCGCCAGTACGAACTCGCCGCCCTGCTGCTCGCGGACGCCGTCGCGGAGGCGGACGCCTCGGGCGCACCGCCGGGACCGGTCCTGCGGACGCGGGCGCGGGCGGCGGGCGAAGCGCTCGGCCGGGAGATCGCGGCCCGCGGTGAGGACGCCCTCCGCCGTGTGCTGGAGGAGCACGGCTACGAGCCGCGCCCGGAGCGGGACGAGCTGGTGCTCGCCAACTGCCCCTTCCACAGCCTCGCCCAGCGCCACACCGAACTGATCTGCGGCATGAACCTCGGCTTCACGGAAGGACTTCTGGCCGGTCTGGGGGAGCCGCCCGAGCGCGCGTACCTCTGCCCGGCGCCGGACGCGTGCTGCGTCCGCCTGCGTGCTTCAGTCCAGTGACCAGGTGAGCGTGCGCTCGTCCGGCTCCGGCCGCGGGCTCCACCGCACCGCGGCGATCCGCGTCGATTCGGGGACGAGGTACACGGTGTGCCCGCCGACCGTCTCGCCGGGCCGCACGCCGATGCGGTGCGGCGGGCGCGAGGTCAGCGACACCGGCGCCTTCGGGACCGCCTTGCCTTCCGCGGTCACCAGTTCGAGGTAGTTGTCGGGCAGCGCGCCGAAGGGCACGGCGCCCCGGTTGGTGACCTCGGTGTGCACGACGACCGCCCGCTCACCCGGTTCGAGCCGGTAACCCGCGGCGCCGAACAGGAAGTCCGCGGGGTCCTGCACCTCCAGCAGCCGCACGGTCAGCTGCTCGCCGTCCAGTCCCGTCGCGGCGAGCGCGTCACCGACGCGGCCCGCCTGCCGGACCGCGGCCTGCCGGTCGCCGCGGGCCCACGACGCCGTCTGCGGCGGACCCCACGTGCTCAGCACCGGATCGACCGGCGGCGGGGGAGGCGGCGGTGGCGGGGGTGCGGCGACCCGGCCGTACGGCGGCGGGGCCCACGCCCCGGCGAGCGCGGCCCGCAGCCCGTTCGGATCGCTTTCCACGCCGACCAGCAGGGGTAATCCGCTGCCGGACAGCGCGACCAGGCGGTACGCCACCTCGCGCGGGTCCATCCCGACCTTCGCCGCCAGCTCGTGCACCGCGATCTTGCCCACCTCGGCCAGCGCGGCGAGCAGGCGGGCGTCCACGGGATCGGTCACGGCCACGATCGGAAACGCTACCTCCTCCCTACCGGGCGTAGCCTGTGCCGGTGACCGAGGTGACCAAACTTGCCGACGAGTTCGTGGAAGCGCTGTTCGACGCCGAGCCGCTGTGGCCCGCCATGCTCGGCATCGAGTCCGACCGGGAGGGGATCGGCGACCTGAGCGAGGTCGCCGAGGCCCAGCAGCGCGGCCTGCTGCGGGACTTCGTCAGCCGCGCGCTGGCGCTGGAACCGGAAACGGCCGAGGACCGCACCACCAGGGACGTGCTGGTCAGCCAGGCCCGCGGCTACCTCGACAAGATCAGCGCGCACACGGCCGAGTACACGGTCACCGACATGTTCGTCGCCCCCGCCGCCGGGCTGCTGACCCTGCTGCCGATGCTGGGCGTCGCCACCGAGGCGCAGGGCGAGCGGCACCTCGGCCGCCTCGCCGCGATCCCGGCGTACCTGGAGCAGGCGGCCGAGCGGCACCGCAGCGGTGTCGCCGCCGGGCGCGTGCCGGTGGCCCACCTCGTGCGGGCGGCGATCGCGCACCTCGACCGCTACCTCGCCGACCCGGCGAACGACCCGCTGCAGCGTCAGCCCGCGCCGAGTGACGACTTCGCGAAGCGCCGCGCCGAGCTGCTGGAGAACGTCGTCCGCCCGGGGTTCGCGCGGTACCGGGATGTGCTGGCCGACGAGATCGTCCAGCACGGGCGGCCCGCCGACAAGGGCGGCCTGTGCTGGCTGCCCGACGGCGAGCGCATGTACGCCGCGCTCGCCCGCGCCCACACCACCACCGAGCGTTCGCCCGACGACCTGCACGAGACCGGGCTGCGGATCATGGAGGAGCTCGCCGAGGAGTACGCCGAACTCGGTTCCCGCGTGTTCGGCACGACGGAGCTGCCGGAGATCTTCGAGCGGCTGCGCACCGACCCGGCGCTGCGCTGGAAGGACGAGGAGGAGCTGCTGACCTCCGCCCGCGAGGCGATCTCCCGTGCGGAAGAGGCGTCCCCGCGGTGGTTCGGCCGCATCCCGCCGCACCCGTGGGTTGTGCAGGCCGTGCCCGCGGCGGAGGCGCCCGGCGCGCCCACCGCGTTCTACCTGCAGCCCGCCGTCGACGGTTCGCGGCCCGGCACCTACTTCGCCAACACCTACGAGGTCACCGAGCGGTTCCGGCACACCTCCGAGGTCATCGCCTTCCACGAGGCCATCCCCGGGCACCACTTCCAGCTCTCCACCGCGCTGACGCTGACCGACCTGCCGCTGCTGCGCCGGATCGGCGACTTCAACGCCTACGCGGAGGGCTGGGGCCTCTACACCGAGCGGCTCGCCGACGAGATGGGGCTGTACTCCAGCGACCTCACGCGGCTGGGCATGCTCACCATGGACTCGATGCGCGCCGGCCGTCTCGTCGTGGACACGGGCCTGCACGCGAAGGGCTGGAGCCGCGAGCAGGGCGTGGCGTTCCTGCGCGAGCACACCCCGATGCCGCAGGTGGAGATCGACAACGAGGTGGACCGCTACCTGGCCTACCCCGGCCAGGCGCTGTCCTACATGGTGGGGCGCCTGGAGATCCTGCGCATCCGCGAGCAGGCGAAGCGGGCGCTGGGCGACCGGTTCGACATCCGCGCGTTCCACGACGTCGTGCTCGGCGGGGGCGCGTTGCCGATGTCCGTGCTGGACGCCGTCGTCGGCGCGTGGATCGAGGAGCAGGCGGCGTGAGCGAGGTCGAACGGCTCGCCGACGAGTTCGTCCAGACGTGGTTCGCCGAGGACCCCACCGCGCCCTCGATACTGGGCCTGCCAGGGGATCACGGGCGGCTGCCGGACTACAGCGCCGACAGTGACCAGCGGTTCCGGGCGCGCTACGCCGACATCGCGGCTGCGGCCGAGTCCGCGCAGGGCGATCCCGTGACGCGGGGTCTCGTCGTGCAGCAGGCGCGTGCGGCCGTGGACCGCATCGACGCCGCCGAGGTCGAGTTCTCCGTCAGCGACGGGTTGTCGGCGCCGGGGCTGCGGTTGCTGAACCTGCTGCCCGTGCTCACGGTGACGACGGACGAGCTGGCCGAGGGGTACGTGTCCCGGCTCGCCGCCATTCCGTCCTATTTGGACGCCGTGATCGAGCGGCAGCGGGACGCGGCGCTGCCCGGTTTCCTGGTGCGGGCGGGCGCGGAGGCGCTCGGCCGGTACCTCGACGCACCCGACGACGACCCGCTGCGCCTCTCCGGACACTCCTTTGTGGACAGCCAGGAGAAGCTGCTGGCCGACGTCGTCCGCCCGGCGTTCGCGCGCTACCGGGAGTTCCTGCTCGACGAGCTGGCGCCGCGGGCGCTGTCCGAGGACAAGGCGGGCCTGTGCTGGCAGCCGGACGGTGAGCAGCGGTACGCGCGGCTCGTCCGCTTCCACACCACCACGGACCACACCCCGCAGGAACTGCACGAGACCGGGTTGCGGCTCATCGACGCCCTCGCCGAGGAGTACCGGGAGCTGGGCTCGCGCGTGTTCGGCACCACCGAGCTGCCGGAGATCTTCGAGCGGCTGCGCACCGACCCGGAGTTGCGCTGGGGCAGCGGCGACGAGCTGCTGGAGGCGGCGCGCTCGGCGATCCGGCAGGCGGAAGCCGTGGCGCCGCAGTGGTTCCGCACCGTGCCGGAGCAGGAGTGCGAGGTGCGCCCGGTGCCGCCGGCGGAGGCCGACGGCGGCACCATCGCGTACTACATCGGGCCCGACTTCGCCCGCACGCGCCAGGGCGTCTACTACGCGAACACCTCGCACGCCGAGGAGCGGTTCCGCCACACCAGCGAGGCCATCGCGTTCCACGAAGCCGTGCCGGGGCACCACTTCCAGATCAGCGGTGCGATGAACCTGACCGGGGCGCCGCTGCTCGCCAAGATCGCCGAGATCAACTCCTACCTCGAGGGCTGGGGCCTCTACGCCGAGCGGCTCGCCGACGAGATGGGGCTGTACTCCAGCGACGTCTCGCGCTTCGGGATGCTCACCCAGGACTCGATGCGCGCCGGGCGGCTCGTCGTCGACACCGGGATGCACGCGCTGGGGTGGAGCAGGCAGCAGGCGGTGGACTACCTGCGTGAGCACACGCCGATGGCGCCGCTGGAGATCGAGCTGGAGATCGACCGCTACGCCGGGGTGCCCGGGCAGGCGCTGTCCTACATGGTCGGCAGGCTGGAGATCCAGCGCGTGCGGGCGGAAGCCGAGGCGGCGCTGGGGGAGCGGTTCGACATCCGCGACTTCCACGACGCGGTGCTCGGTTCCGGCATCCTCCCGCTGGCCGTGCTCGACACCGTGGTCCGGAACTGGGTCGCCTCCGTGCGGTAGGGTGGCCAGCAGCTAAGCGGGCGCTCAGTTCGGAAGGCGGCACAGATGCGGATCGGGACGCAGATCTCCTACGCCGGTGGCTTCGCGGAAAGCGTGGCCGACGTCGTCGAGCTGGAGAAGGCCGGGCTCGACCTGGTGTCGGTGCCGGAGGCGTACTCCTTCGACGCGGTGAGCCAGCTCGGCTACCTCGCCGCCCGCACCGAACGCGTCGAGCTGGCGTCGGGGATCCTGCAGATCTACACCCGCACGCCGACGCTGACCGCGATGACGGCCGCGGGGCTGGACTTCGTGTCGGGTGGCCGGTTCTCGCTCGGCATCGGCGCGTCCGGGCCGCAGGTGATCGAGGGTTTCCACGGCGTGCGGTACGACGCGCCGCTGGGGCGGACCCGCGAGATCGTGGACATCTGCCGCCAGGTGTGGCGGCGCGAGCGCGTCGTGCACGAGGGCAAGTACTACAAGATCCCGCTGCCCGCCGACGAGGGCACGGGGCTGGGCAAGCCGCTCAAGCTGATCAACCAGCCCGTGCGCGAGCGCATCCCGATCATCCTCGCCTCGCTGGGGCCGAAGAACGTGGCGATGACCGCGGAGATCGCCGAGGGCTGGGAGCCGATCTTCTTCCACCCGGAGAAGGCGGCCGACGTGTGGGGCGCCTCGCTGGCGGAGGGCAAGGCCAAGCGCGACCCGGCGCTGGGTGAGCTGGACGTGCAGGTCGGCGTGCCGGTCGCGATCGGTGACGACGTCAAGCACATGCTCGACTGGGTGCGGCCCGTGGTGGCGCTCTACGTCGGCGGGATGGGCGCGCGCGGCAAGAACTTCTACAACGAGCTGGCGTGCCGCTACGGGTACGAAGCCGAGGCGAAGAAGATCCAGGACCTCTACCTGGACGGCAAGAAGGACGAGGCCGCCGCGGCGATCCCGGCGGAGCTGCTGGAGGCGATCTCCCTCATCGGGCCCGCCGGGTACGTCAAGGAGCGTCTGGCCGCGTATGCCGAAGCCGGGGTGACCACGCTCCAGGCGCAGCTGCTGGAGCCGGGCCTGGAGCGGCGCGTGCAGGTGGTCGGCCAGCTGCGGGAGATGCTGAGCTGATCAGGCGCGGTCGAGGTACAGGAACTCCGTCATCCCCGTCAGAGCCAGGAAGAACCGCTGGGCGGCCGGTGCCACCGTGCGCCGTTCGTCGCGCACGACGCGGGGGTTGGTGAGCTTCACGACCCCGCCGCCGATCTCGAGTTCGCAGGCCCCCGCGGCGAGGACGTTGCGCACCCAGTCCGTGTCCGGGCCGTAGGTCAGCGGGATGGCGTAGCCCGTCGGCGTGGGGAAGACGCCGACCGGGGTGCGGTACTCGCGGCCGGACCGCCGGCCGCGGTGCACGACCCGGGCCAGCGGGCCGCCCCGGCCGGCGAGCGGGCCGAGCAGGCGGTTGGTCACGACGCGGTTGAAGCGGGCGAGGCCCTTCGGAAGCACCATCTGCCCAGTTTGCCCTTCGCGCCGGCGTGGAAGCCGGGCAGCGTGCCCGAACTACCCGATGTCGAAGGTTTCCGGCGCGTCCTCGCCGAACACGCCGGGAAGCGGATCGAAGACGTGGTGGTGCACGACGCCCAGGTGCTGCGGGGCGTGAGTGCGCAGCGGCTGCGCAAGTCGCTGACGGGGCAGCGGTTCGAGCCGCCGCGGCGGCTGGGGAAGTGGCTGATCGCGCCCGTCGGCGGACGGCCGGAGACCCTGGTGCTGCACTTCGGCATGACCGGTTCGCTGTCGACCGGTCCGCCGCACCGGCACGACAGGGTGGTCTTCCGCATGGCCGGTGGCGAGCTCCGGTACCGGGACATGCGCAAGCTCCAGGGCCTGCGGCTGCTCGGCGAGTCCGGGCTCGAGGAGCTGCTGGCCGGTACCGGGCCGGACGCGCTGGAGGTGCCGAAAGGACGGTTCCGCGAGCTGCTGCCCGCGCGGCGGCAGCTCAAGGGCGCGTTGACCGACCAGGCCGTGCTCAGCGGGCTGGGCAACCTGCTCGCGGACGAGATCCTGTGGCGCGCGAAGCTGAACCCGCGGACGCCGGCGGGGGAGTTGTCCCCGGCCGAAGTGGACCGGCTGCACGCGCGGATGCGGTCCACCCTGCGGACGGCGGTGCGGGCCGGGCGGGTGCCGCCGAGGGCGTCCTGGCTGACCGGGCACCGCGACGAGCCCTCCGGCGCGTGCCCCCGCTGCGGGACGGCGCTGCGCCACGGGCGGACCGGTGGGCGCGGGACGGTGTGGTGCCCGCGGTGCCAGCCGGGTTGACGTTTCGCGGAAATGCGGTAGGCCGGTGTCATGGCACAGGAACAGGGCAGGAAGCACCACATCGACCCGGATCCGCCGCTGACGCCGGAGTTCCCCCGGCTGCAGCACCCGGATCTGGAACCCGGCCAGACCGAGGACGTCCCGGCGAAACCGCCGAACAGCGGGGAGGTCCGGCAGCAGCCGGAGTCCGAGGACGTGCCCGCCGGGAACCCGACCCCCGAACCGCCGGACTAGGCCGCCGGGGGAACCGCCGTCCCGCACGAACGGCGGTTCCCGGCCGGATCAGGGCGCCGCGGTGATCAGCTCGCGGGCCTTGTGGGCCACGCCCACGGCGGCCGCCTCGTGGTTGGCGAGCACCACGGCGGTCCAGCCGGAGCCGGGGAACCAGTCCAGGTTCGTGGACACCCCTCTCGCGCCGCCGTTGTGGCCGTTGCTGAGCCGGCCGTTCGTGTACTGGGTGGTCGGCCCGTACCCCTCGAAGAACGAGTTGTCCGCCGCGAGTGGCCACTTGGGACTCGCCGCGAGGTGCGTGTACGCCGCCGAGTGGAGCCTGTTCCGCTGGAACGCACTCGCGAAGCGCGCCAGGTCGGCGGCGCTGGCGAACGCGCCGCCCGCCGGGCTGCCGATGATGGCGCCGTCGGACATGTCGATCACGTCGGTCCACCCGCCGCCGGACTTGTCGTACGGGTGGGCGATGCGGCGGTCCTCGCGCCACTGGGCGGCGGTGAAGAAACCCGCGGTGGACATGCCCGCGGGGCGGAAGACGTGCTCGCGCACGTAGTCGAAGTACCGCTGCCCCGTCAGCTCGGCGACGATCGCGGCGAGCACGAAGTAGCCGTCGTTGCTGTAGGCGTTCCTGCTGCCCGGGGTGAAGTTCAGCGGCAGGCCGCGGATGAAGTCGAGGGTGCCGGTGAAGATCTCGTCCAGTGTCTTCCACTGCTCGGAGCCGGGCGGTCGCGGCGGGTTGATCGAGGGACGGCCAAGGCCGGAGGTGTGCGTGAGGAGCTGGTGGATGGTCACGGACTCGCCGACCTCCGGCGGGAAACCCGGCAGGTAGTTCTTCAGCGGCTTGCCGTAGGACAGCGCGCCCCGCTCCGCGAGCTGGTGGATGGCGGTCGCGGTGAAGAGCTTGGTGATGGAACCGAGCGCGAAGAGCGTGTCCGGTCCGTTGGGAATGCCCCGCGCCAGGTCGGCCAGGCCGTGCGAGCGGGACAGGACGGTTCTGTCGTCGTGTGTCAGCAGGACGGTGCCGGAGAACGCGTCATCCCGGGCGAGCTGGGCGAGGTACCGGTCGAACTCGCCGCCGGGCCGGAGTGCGGCGGGGAGCCGGGCGCTGGTGGCCCCGGCGGAGCCGGTGGCTGTCAGAGCCCCACCGGCGGCGAGCGTGCCGACGCCGAGCGCGGCGAGCACGGTCCGGCGGGAGGTCGCGGTCGTGTCGTTTGTGGTCATGGCCCGCAGCCTGCCGGGCGGTGGTCAGGATCTTGTCAGGATCGGGCGGGCGCCGGGTTCTTTCAGGGAGTTCACAGCCGGGTCGGCCAGACTTCGCGGTATGCCCGCACGCATCCTGGTCGCCGAGGACGATCGCAAGCAGGCGGAGCTGATCCGCCGGTACCTCGAACGCGAGGGGCACGAGGCCACGGTCGTGCACGACGGGCGGGCCGCGCTCGACCACGCGCGGCACCGCGCGCCGGACCTGCTGCTGCGCGACGTCCTGCTGCCGGGGGTGGACGGGCTGGACGTGTGCCGGTCGCTGCGGTCGGACCGGGACATCCCGATCATCATGCTGACCGCGCGGGCCGCCGAGGACGACCTGCTGCTCGGCCTCGCGCTCGGCGCCGACGACTACCTCACCAAGCCCTACCGGCCGAGGGAGCTCGTCGCCAGGGTGGCCGCGGTGCTGCGGCGCGCGGCCCGCGCCCCGCGTGCCGATCCCGAGCGGTACCGCGTCGGCGACCTGGTCGTCGACCTCGCCCGGCACGAGGTCCACGCCGGTGGTCGCCCGGTTGCCACGACGCCGGCGGAGTTCACGATCCTGGCCTGCCTCGCGGCCTCGCCGGGGCGGGCGTTCACGCGGCAGTCGCTGCTGGAGCGGGTCGGCGGGTTCGACGTCACCAGCCGGACGATCGACATGCACGTGATGAACCTGCGCCGCAAGGTCGAGCCCGTCCCCACCCGGCCGCGGTACCTGCTGACGGTGTACGGCGTCGGCTACAAGCTGGCCGAGCCGCGCGAGGAGGGGACCGGCGGTGCGCCGTAGCCTCCTGGCCCGGTTGGTCGGGCTGTCACTGGCGGTGGCGGCGCTCGCCGTGGGTGCGACAGCCGTGCTCGCCACCTACGGCACGGGTAGCCGGTTGCGGGACGAGCTGGCCGCCGACGCCGCACTGTTGCCGACCGACAGCGCAATCCTCGCCCAGCTGTACACCTACGCCGACGAGCACCGCGGCTGGGACGGCGTCGAGGCGCTGGTGCGTGAGCTGGCCGAGCGCACGGGGCGCCGCATAGCGCTCGCCGCCCCCGGCGGTGAGCCGTTCGCGGACTCGGCCGCGCTGCTCGGGCAGGGCGCCGCCGCGCTGCCGTCGACGCCTGCGGCGAGGATCGACGCGACCCGGCCGCCGCCCGGCACCGGCCGGCCGGAGCCGAACGTGGTGGTGCGCGAACCGTCGCTCGGCGTGGACATCGGGTTCTACGTCTGGCAGCTCACCGAGGAGGAACAGCGCGAGCGGCAGGCCCACGTCCAGGAGGCGCTCGACTGCCTGCGGCGCACGGCGGCGGACCGCACCGTCCCGAACCGGCAGATCAGCGAGCGGGGCTCCGGCGCTGCGCCGCAGGACCCGTGTGTGCCCACCGCGTTGTCCGCGCCCTCGGCGGCCACCCGAGCGCTCGACGACCGGGTCGTCGACCTCGCCGCCCCGTGCCTGACCGCGCACGGCCTGGCGTTCGAAACCGGGACCGATCAGGCCGGGGCGCGAGTGCTGCGTCCACGGCAGGCCTTGAGTCCACAGTGGACAGGCTGTGTGGAGAACGCGCGGGCCGAGGCGAAGGAACCGTATGTGGCCGCGCCCGCGGATCTGTACCTCGGCGAGAGCGACCGGTTCGACCCGTTCTCGCCGGAAGGCTGGTGGCGCACCGCGGCGACCGCGGCGGCCGTCCTGGCCGTCGCGGCGGTGGTCACGGTGTGGGCCGGGCGCCGGCTGGTCCGGCCGATCAGCGCGCTGACCGCCGCGGCGCGGCGGATGGCGAACGGCGACCGGGCGGCCCGTGTCCAGGTGCACGGCAACGACGAGGTCACGCGCCTGGCCGCCGCGTTCAACACGATGGCCGACGCGATCGGGAGGACGGAGCGGCACCGCAGGGCGTTCGTCAGCGACGTGACGCACGAGCTGCGGACCCCGCTCGCGAACGTCCGCAGCCACCTGGAAGCGGTGCAGGACGGCGTGCTCCCGCTCGACCCGGCGCTGGTCGCGTCGCTGCTGGAGGAGCAGGTGCTGCTCGAACGCCTCGTCGCCGACCTGCACGACCTCGCGCTCGCGGACGCGGGCATGCTGCGGGTCCACCCGGAGGACCGGCAGGCGGCCGACCTCGCCGGGCAGGCCGTCGCCGCGCACCGCGCGCGGGCGGAGGCGGCCGCGGTCGAGCTGCGCGTGGTGGCCGCCGAACTCGTGGTCGTGCACGCCGACCCCACCCGGCTGCGCCAGGCGCTGGGCAACCTCGTGTCGAACGCGATCCGGCACACCCCGGCCGGCGGGACCGTGTCGGTCACGGTGCTCGAGCGCGCGCACGCCGTGGAGTTCACCGTGACCGACACCGGACCGGGCATCGCCGAGGAGCACCTGCCCCACGTCTTCGACCGCTTCTACCGCGCATCCCCGTCCCCCGGCGGCAGCGGCCTCGGGCTCGCCATCGCCAAGCACCTCGTCGAAGCCCACGGCGGCACACTCACCGTCGCGAGCACCCCGGGCAGGGGCTCCGCATTCACGATCCGCCTGCCCACCCGCTGAGGGGGCTCACCAGGCGTAGGCCTCCGGTGCGGGTCCGGGGCCGGGGAAGATCTCGTCCAGCCTGGCCAGCTCGGACTCGCCGAGGTGGACGTCGAGCGCGGTGAGCGACTGTTCCAGGTGCGCGACCGTGCGGGGGCCCACGATCGGCCCGGTCACGCCTTCCTGGTGCAGCAGCCAGGCGAGGCCGACGGTGGCGGGGTGGTGCCCGAGCTCGTCGCAGAACGCCTCGTACGCCTCGACCCGCTCGCGGTTGTCGGCGAGCCGTTTCGCGGTGATCTCCGAGCCGCTGCCGCGGCGGCGGGACTTGCGCAGGATGCCGGCGAGCACGCCGCCGTGCAGCGGCGACCAGGGGATGAAGCCGAGCCCGTGTGCCCGCGCGGCGGGCAGCACCTCCAGCTCGGCGGTGCGCTCGGCCAGGTTGTAGAGGTGCTGCTCGCTGACCAGGCCGAGGCCCTTCGCCGCGGCGCTGGCCTGCGCGATGTGCCACCCGGCGAAGTTGGAGGAGCCGACGTAGAGCACCTTGCCCTGGGCGACGAGGGTGTCCATCGCCTGCCAGAACTCCTCCCACGGCGTGTGCCGGTCGACGTGGTGTGCCTGGTAGAGGTCGATGTGGTCGGTCCGCAGGCGGCGCAGGGATCCCTCGACCTGCTGCCGGATGTGGCGTGCGGACAGCCCGCGGTCGTTGGGGCCGTCGCCCATGGGCTCGTACACCTTGGTGGCGAGCACGACGTCGTCGCGGCGGCCGGACTTCTCCAGCCACCGTCCGACGATCCGCTCGGTCCAGCCCTCGCCGGTCCGCCACCCGTAGATGTTGGCCGTGTCGAAGAAGTTGATCCCGTGCGCCAGCGCGCTGTCCATGATCGCGTGACTGTCCTCTTCGGACGTGTCCGGGCCGAAGTTCATGGTGCCCAGCACGAGCCGCGAGACCCGCAGCCCGGTCCGGCCGAGATGGGTGTGTTCCATGCGGCCGAAGGTAAAGTGTGACACTGGTGGCAAGGTCCAACGGATGTGGAGCAGATCACGTGCGGATCGGTGAGCTGTCGCGGCTGACGGGGGTCAGCCCCAGGTTGTTGCGCTACTACGAGCAGCAGGGCCTGCTGGTCTCGTCGCGGCGGGCCAACGGGTACCGCGACTACGCCGACGACGCCCCGATGATCGTCGCGCAGATCCGCGGGCTGCTCGACGCCGGTCTCCCCACCGAAGTGATCCGCGACCTGCTCCCGTGCGCGGAAGGAAAGGAACCGCGCCTCAACGGTTGCCCGGCGCTGACCGCCATCCTGGCCGACGCCATGCGCGAGGTGCAGTCCCGGATGGACAGGCTCGCCCACCACCGCGACGCGCTCGCCCGTTACCTGCAGGCGAGCGCTTCCTGAGCACGACCGGCCAGGTCGGGGTGACCCGGGCGCCGATGTCGTGGGCAGTGGGTTCCCGCTTCCGCCGCGTGCTCAACCGGCCGTGTGCGGCGAGGATGCCGGCGAGCACCAGCGCGGCGCCGGCCGGCTGGTGCCAGGTCAGCGGCTCGCCGAGCACGACGACGCCCAGCACGACTCCGACGACCGGCGTCAGGTAGGTGACCGACGCGGCGTTCGCCGCGCCCCACGCGCTGACGACGGCGGTGTTCCAGATGTAGGCCAGACCCGTGCCGACCGCCCCAGGGCGATCATGCTCAGCACGACCGGCCAGGTCGGGGTGATCGGGTCGGCGGCGAGGAACGGGGTGGCCGCCAGCATGAGCACAGCGCCGACGGTGACCTGGACGAACGCCGCCGTCGGCGCCGGCACCCCCCGCGGGGACACGAACCTGCGCAGGTAGGCGAAGGCCAGTCCGTAACAGGTGGTCGCGCCGAGGCAGGCGAGCTGGGGCAAAAGATCGTGTTGCCCGGTGATCGACCACGGGCCGATGATCAGCAGCACGCCGAGGAAACCGAGCACCAGTCCGGCGGCCCGGTCGCGGGTGAGCTTCTCGGTGCGGAGCACCGCCGCGGCGAACGCCGTCGTGGTCAACGGGGTGGTTCCGTTGTAGATGGCGGCCAGCCCGGAGGAGACGCGCTGCTCCGCCCAGGCGAACAGCAGGAACGGCACCACACACAGCAGGACGCTGACCACGGCGAGGTGGCCCCACAGCGCCGGTTCCCGTGGCACCGCCGTGCGGCGGACGATCGCCACCAGTACCAGCGCGAGTGCCCCGAAGACCAGCCGCGACCACACGACCTGGGCGGGGGACAGGGCGGTGAGCCCGATCTTGATGAACAGGAAGCTCGCTCCCCACGCCAGCGCCAGCAGGCAGAACTGGACGACGACCGCGAACTGCCCACCGCGTTCCATGACGCTCCTCCGTGCCCGGCTTCCGCGTACCGCGGGTAGTCAACCGGAGATGGGTCGGCGGCGCCGGCGCTTTCCGGACGCGACGTCGTCAGGACGCCGGGACCGGCTCCTCGGGCCGCAGGCTCTCCGGGTGCCGCCGTGACGGCGCGCGGCCCGGGGGCTGCTGCGGTGCCGGGCCAGGGTCGATGGGCGGGATCGGCAGCGTCACCGGCTCCTCCGCCACCGTGCACGCCTGGCCGTGGTGCGTGATCTCGACCGGCTTGCCCGAGAGGAGCCGGTAGGTGGCGCGGTCGGCGTGGATCTCGACCGCGAACCGGCTGCCGCGCACGCACATCCGGAACTCGATCCTGTCCAAAGCGGACGGTAGCCGGGGCGCGAAACCGTACTCGCCGTTGTGGTCGCGCATGCCGCCGAAGCCCGCGACGATCCCGAGCCACGCTCCGGCCAGCGAGGCCATGTGCAGCCCGTTCTGCACGTTGTTGTGCACGTCGTGCAGGTCCGTCAGCGCCGCTTCACCGAGGTAGTCGTACGCGAGGTCGAGGTGCCCGACCTCCGCCGCGATCACGGCCTGCGTCGCCGCCGAAAGGGACGAGTCCCGCACCGTCCGCGCCTCGTAGTAGGCGAAGTTGCGGGCCTTCTCCTCCGGCGTGAACGAGTCGCCGCACAGGTGCAGCGCCAGCACGAGGTCCGCCTGCTTCACGACCTGCTTGCGGTACAGGTCGAAGTACGGGTAGTGCAGCAGCAGCGGGTAGTCCTCCAGCGGGGTGTTGCCGAAGTCCCAGTCCTTGTGCTCGGTGAACCCCTCCGACTGCGGGTGCACGCCCCGCTCGGCGTCGTAGGGCACGAGCATCCGCGCCGCCGCCTCGCGCCAGTCGCCCAGTTCGCGCGCGGTCACGCCCAGCGCCTCGGCCACCTCCGGGCACCGCTCGCACGAAGCCGCGGCCTCACGCAGGTTCCTGGCGGCCATCAGGTTCGTGTAGACGTTGTTGTCCGCCACCGCCGAGTACTCGTCCGGCCCGGTCACGCCGTCGATGCGGAACCGCCCGTGCGAGTCGAAGTGGCCCAGCGACATCCACAGCCGGGCCGTCTCGGCGAGGATTTCGGTGCCACAGCCCCGTTCGAACTCCTCGTCACCCGTCGCGGCGAGGTACCGCACGACGGCGTCGGAGATGTCGGCGCTGACGTGGAACGCCGCCGTGCCCGCCGGCCAGTACGCCGAGCACTCGGCGCCGTTGATCGACCGCCACGGGAACGCCGCGCCCCGCAGCCCCAGCTGCGCCGCGCGCTCCCGCGCTTTGTCCAAAGTGGAATGACGCCAGCGGAGCGCGTCTCGCGCGGCTTCGGGCATGGTGTACGTGAGCACCTGCAGTACGAACGTTTCGGTGTCCCAGAAGGCGTGCCCGTCGTAGCCGGGGCCGGTCAGCCCCTTGCCGGGGATCGCGCGGCTCTCCCCGCGGGCCCCGGCCTGCAGGATGTGGAACAACGCGAACCGCACCGCCTGCTGCAGTTCCGGATCGCCGTCGAGCTGGATGTCCGCGGTGTCCCAGAAGTCGTCGAGGAACGCGCGCTGCTCGGCCAGCAGCCCGTCCCAGCCGGTCTGCACCGCCCCGGCGAGCGCGGCGTCCACCTGCGCCCGCAGCGCGGGGATCGAGCGCTGCGCCGACCAGCCGTAGGCGAGGAACTTGGTCAGCCGCAACACCTTCCCGCGCGGCACGTCCACCGCGATGGTCAGCCGGGCGAGATCGTCCTCGGCGCTGATGGTGGTGCGCAGCCCGTCCGGCGACTCGATGAGGTGGTCCATGGCCGCGGCCACGCGCAGCCCCGACCGCTTCGTGCGGTGCACCAGCACGGCGCGGAAGTCCTCGGCGAACGAGAACTCCGACGCGAGCGGGTTCTGCAGCGCCGCCGCCACCCGCGGGTCGCTGGTGTCGGACTCGATCGGCTCGTTGGCGAGCAGGTCCGACTGCAGCACCAGCTGCGTGTCGGCGTCCAGCGGCTCCACCTCGTACCGGATCGCGACGACGGCCCGCTGCGTGAACGACACCAGCCGCTGCGTGCGCACCCGCACGTGGCGGCCGGTGGGGGAGACCCACTCGGTGTTGCGGGTCAGCGTGCCCGCGCGGAAGTCGAGCGTGCGGTCGTGCGCCGTCGCCGTGCCGTACCGCGTGTCGAACGGCTCGTCCTCGACGAGCAGCCGGATGACCTTGCCGTCGGTGACGTTGACGACCGTCTGCCCCGCTTCGGGGTAGCCGTAGCCCGCCTCCGCGTAGGGCAGGTCGTGCTCCTCGTAGAATCCGTTGAGGTAGGTACCGGGCAGGCCGCGCGGCTCACCTTCCTCGAACGTGCCGCGGATGCCGATGTGCCCGTTGCCGAGCGCGAACGTCGATTCCGTCCGCTGCAGCTGGTCGACCGCCAGGTTGCGCCACGTCAGGTGCCATGGCGCGGTTTCGTAGCCTTCGGCCGCTCCGGTCATCCCTGGTCCCCCAGCAGGTCCGCGAGGTCGTTCACCACCACGTCGGCGCCGTGCGCGCGCAGCTCGTCCGCCTGGTTCGCGCGGTTGACGCCGACCACGTAACCGAAGTTACCCGCCCGGCCCGCCTGCACCCCCGCCAATGCGTCCTCGAACACAGCGGCGTGTTCAGGCGCGACACCGAGCGCCCTGGCGCCCGCGAGGAACGAGTCGGGCGCGGGCTTGCCGCGCAGGCGCTCTTCGCGGATCACGATGCCGTCGATGCGGGCCTTGACGAACCGGCTCAGGTGCCCGGCCTCCAGCACCGCGGCGCCGTTCGCCGACGACGTCACCACGGCGATCGCCAGCCCGGCCTGCTCGGCGGCCTCCAGGTACCGCACCGAACCCGGGTACGGGTCGACGCCGTGCTCCTCGATGACCTTGAGCACCAGCTCGTTCTTGCGGTTGCCGAGGCCGTTGACGGTCGGCGTGCTCGGTGCGTCGTCGGGGGTGCCCTCGGGCAGCGTGATACCGCGCGACGTCAGGAACTCGCGGACGCCGTCGGCGCGCGAACGTCCGTCCACGTAGGTCGCGTAGTCGGCGTCCGTGAAGGGCTGAAAGCCCTCTCCGTCCCGTTCGCGCAGGAACGCGTCGAAGGTCTCCTTCCACGCTTCGCGGTGCAGGGCGGCGGTGCCGGTCAGCACACCGTCGAGGTCGAACAGGCAGGCGGTGATTCCTTCGGGCAGGCCGATCATGCCTCGCACCGTACCCGGCCGGACGGGCTACGGCAGCGCGTCCGGGTGGGGCCGGACGTGGTGGATCAGCTCGTGCACGGTGGCGTCGGCGAGCCGGTAGCGCACGACCCGCCCGGTGCGGTGGCCGGTCACGAGGCCGTGTGCGCGCAGCAGCCGCAGCGCCTGGGAGACCGCGGTGTCGGTCATGCCGGCCGCCGCCGCGAGATCGGTCACAGCGATCTCGCGGGCGTAGTGGATGCACACGAGCAGCGTCAGCCGCGACGGGTCGGCGAGGATCGAGAAGCGCTCGGCCCACCGCTGCACGACGGCCCGGTCGCCGAGGCCCTCGAGCGCGGCCGCGACCGCGGCGGGGTCGATCACACGGCGTTCCGGCTCCTCGGGCATGGCGTCATGGTCTCATCGCGGCTGATCGAGGCGGTGACATGGCCCATCATCGAACAATGGATGAAATCTGCTTCGCCTCCGCTGTGGAGTTGCGGGACGCGCTCGCCGCGCGGGAGCTGTCCGCGCGCGAGGTGGTCCAGGCGCACCTCGACCGCATCGAGCGGGTGAACCCGGCCGTCAACGCGGTGGTCACCCTCGTGCCCGAGAAGGCTCTGGCCGCGGCGAAGGCCGCCGACGAGCTGGCCGCGTCGGGCGCGCCGCTGCCGCCGCTGCACGGGCTTCCGGTGGCGCACAAGGACACCCACGACACGGCCGGGATCCGCACCACCTACGGTTCGCCGTTGTTCGCCGACCACGTGCCCGAGCACGACGAGCTGATCGTGGCGCGGATGCGGGCGGCCGGCGCGATCACGCTGGGCAAGACGAACGTGCCGGAGTGGGCCGCCGGCTCGCACACGTTCAACCCCGTGTTCGGGTTGACGCGCAACCCCTACGACCTGAGCCGGTCCGCGGGTGGCAGCAGCGGGGGAGCGGCGGCCGCGCTCGCGTGCGGCCTGCACCCGCTGGCCGACGGCAGCGACATGGGCGGGTCGCTGCGGAACCCGGCGTCCTTCAACAACGTGGTCGGCTTCCGGCCATCACCGGGACGGGTACCGAGCCCGAACGCGCGGCTGGGCTGGGCAACGTTGTCGGTGCAGGGGCCGATGGCGCGGTCGGTGGAGGACGTCGCGCTGCTGTTGTCGGCGGTGGCGGGGCCGGACCCGCGCTCGCCGATTTCCCTCGCCGAACCGGGCGCCGTCTTCGCGCGGCCGCTCGCGCGCGATCTCGCGGGGGCCCGGGTCGCGTGGTCGCCGGACCTCGGTGGCGCGGTGCCGGTCGAGCCGGAGGTGCGGGCGGTCGTCGAGGCGTCGGCGAAGGTGTTCGAGGAGCTGGGCTGCCTCGTCGAGCGGGACTGCCCGGACTTCTCCGGCGCCGACGAGGCGTTCCGCACGCTGCGGGCGTGGCAGTTCGAGGTGCAGTTCGGGCCGCTGCTCGGCTCGGGGGCGCTCAAGGAGACCATCCGCTGGAACACCGAGGAGGGCAGGCGGCTGACCGGGCCGGACCTGGGGCGGGCGGAGGTCCTGCGCACGGAGCTGTTCCGGCGCGTGCACGAGTTCTTCACGCGGTACGACTTCCTCGTGCTGCCGGTCAGCCAGGTGCCGCCGTTCGACGCGGCGCTGGAGTACCCGGCAGAGGTCGACGGGGTGCCGATGGAGACGTACCTGGACTGGATGCGCTCGGCTTACTTCGTCTCGGTGACCGGCTGCCCCGCGCTGGCGGTGCCTGCCGGGTTCTCCCCGGCGGGCTTGCCGATCGGCGTGCAGATCGTCGGGCCGCACCTCGCCGACTTCGCGGTGCTGCAGGCCGGGCACGCCTTCGAGGCGGCGACGGGGTTCGGGCGGCGCCGACCGGTGACGGATTAAGACAGTTGTCATAAGATGACGTCGGTTATGACAGCTGTCTTAGGAGGGTTTCGATGGCGGACGACGCGGTGCGGCAGAAGACGATCACGTGGGAGGACCCGCTCGCGGCGGCGGCACGGGGACGTGAGCTGCCGGGGCTGGAGTACCTCACGGAGATCGCCGAGGGCCGGATCCCCGGCGCGCCGATCGCCGCCCACCTCGGCATGCGGCTGGTGAAGGTGGCCGACGGGGAGGTGATCTTCACCGCCGTGCCGGACGAGTCCCTGTACAACCCGATCGGCCTGATCCACGGCGGGGTCGCCGCGACGCTGCTCGACTCGGCGATCGGCTGCGCGGTCCACACGAAGCTGGCGGCGGGGGTGCTGTACTCCTCCATCGAGCTGAAGGTGAACTACCTCAAGGCGATCCACCCGTCGGCGGGTGAGCTGCGGGCGTCGGGCCGGGTGGTGAAGGTCGGTTCGCGGGTGGCGTTCGGCGAGGCGGAACTGCGGGACGAGCAGGGCAACCTGCTGGCGACCGGTTCGGGGAGCTGCCTGGTGACGCGGCCGTGACGGGACCGCGCGAGCTGTGGACGGTCCTGGAGGCCATCCACGACGTCACGTACTTCGCCCCGGAGGCGCGCGCGGCGCACGAAGCCGTGGGGCTGCGGGGTTTCTGGCGTGGCTACTTCGCGATGCGCGCGGCGCCGCTGGGCGAGGCCGGGGCCGGCACGGTGACCGCGGTGTTCCACAACTTCGCCCCGTCCTTCGTGGCTCGCGCCGTGCCGGAGGTGTGGACGATGGCGTCTCCCGCGCAGGCGCTAGCCGCTCGCACCGAGGGGGCGGTGGCCGCGTTGCGCGCCCACCTGCCGGGGCTGGACGCGGAACCGCTGGCCGAGGTCACGGCGGTGCTGCGGCGGATCGTCGGGTCGGCGCGCTGCGAGGGGCGCCCGCTCGCGGCGGCCAACGCTGAGTTGGAGTGGCCGGACGACCCGGTCGCCGCGCTGTGGCACGCCACCAGCGTGTTGCGCGAGCACCGCGGTGACGGGCACGTGGCGCTGCTCGTGTCCGAGGACATCGGCGGCCTGGAGGCGCACGTCCTGCGTGACGCCGAGGACGGCAGTAGGCAACTCATGCTGCGGAGCCGCGGCTGGACGGAGGAGGAGTGGCAGGCCGCTGCCGCTCGCCTGACGGCACGGGGGCTGCTCGCCGAGGGCGGGCTCAGCGCCGAGGGACGCCGTCTGCGCGAGCACATCGAACGCCGGACGGACGAGCTGGCCGCCCAGCCATACGCCGCCGCCACGGACGCCGAGCTGCACGAACTCGACGCCGTGCTGCGGCCGCTGGCGAAGGCGCTCGTACCGGCGGTCGTCCCCACACCGAACCCGGTGGGAGCACCGGAACCCTGAGGCGGGCTAAAAGCGCAGCCAGCCCACGGCCAGTGAGACGAGCAGCGCGGCGACGAGCACGGCCAGCACCACCGACAGCACGATGGCGATCACCGGCACCGACCGGTGCTGGTCCGGCTCGTGGTGGGACAGGCCGAGCGTCGTCGAGCCGGAGTCCGGTGGGGTGTCGCCGGGCTGCACGCCGCCGCCCGGTTCGAGGCCGGGGGTGCGGTCGGGCTCGGGATCGGGGTTGCTCATGGTCGGGTCACCTTCCCGCGGTGGCGGAGACGTCGAAGGACAGGCCCTGCTCGCCCGCGGAGACCCGGACCAGCGAACCCGGCCCGACGTCGCCGCGCAGCATCAGTTTCGACAGCTGGTTGTCCACTTCACGCTGGATCGTGCGGCGCATCGGCCGGGCGCCGAACTCCGGCTGGTAGCCCTCGCGTGCCAGCCACGAGATCGCCTCCGGGGTGAACTCCACCGTGATGTCCTGCGCGTGCGCACGCCGTTTCGTCTGGTCCAGCAACAGGTCCGTGATCCGTTCCAGCTGGGTGGCGTCGAGCTTGCGGAACACGATGATCTCGTCGATCCGGTTGAGGAACTCCGGCCGGAACGTCTCCCGCAGCCGCCGCATCAGGCGTTCCCGCAACGGCCGGTCGGTGTCCCCGGCGCCGCTCTGCACGAACCCGAGCGCGCCCTGCGTGCCGCTGGTGATCAGCTCCGAGCCGATGTTGCTCGTCATGATCAGCACGGTGTTGCCGAAGTTCACCGTGCGGCCGCGGCCGTCCGTCAGCCGCCCGTCGTCGAGCACCTGCAGCAGCACGTTGAAGATCTCGGGATGCGCTTTCTCGACCTCGTCGAGCAGCACCACCGAGTACGGGCGCCGTCGCACGGCCTCGGTCAGCTGCCCGGCCTCCTCGTAGCCGACGTAGCCGGGCGGGGCACCGATCAGCCGGGAGACGGTGTGCCGCTCGCCGTACTCCGACATGTCAATGCGGATCATCCGCTCCTGGTCGCCGAACAGCGCCTCGGCGAGTGCCCGTGCCAGCTCGGTCTTGCCCACGCCGGTGGGCCCGAGGAACAGGAAGCTGCCGAACGGCCGGTTCGGCTCGGCGAGTCCGGCGCGCGAGCGGCGCACCGCCTCGGCCACCGCCGCCACGGCCTCGTCCTGCCCGATCACGCGCTCGTGCAGGTGGTCCTCCAGGCGCAGCAGGCGGTCGCGCTCGTCCTCGGTGAGCTGGCTGACCGGCACGCCCGTGAGCCGTGAGATCACCTCGGCGATGTCCTCGGGCGTGACTTCCACCGTCCCGGACGGACGGCCCGCGGAGTCGGCGTGCCGCAGCTGCTCGCGGATCGCGTTGATCTCATCGCGGGCGCGGGAGGCACGCTCGAAATCCTCCTCGGCGATCGCCTGCTCCTTGTCGCGGTTCAGCTGTTCCAGCCTGCTTTCCAGCTCCCGCACCTGGTTCGGCCTGCGCCCGGCGCGCAGCCGCACGCGCGCGCCCGCCTGGTCGATCAGGTCGATCGCCTTGTCCGGCAGGAACCGGTCGGTCAGGTAGCGGTCGGACAGGTCGGCGGCCGCCGCGAGGGCCTCGTCGGTGAAGCGGACCTGGTGGTGCGCCTCGTACCGGTCACGCAGCCCGTGCAGGATCGAAATCGTGTCCTGGACGCTGGGTTCGGGCACGAGGATCGGCTGGAACCGCCGCTCCAGCGCGGGGTCCTTTTCGATGTTCTCGCGGTATTCGTCCAAAGTGGTCGCACCGACGATGTGCAGCTCGCCCCGGGCCAGCGCGGGCTTGAGCATGTTGCCCGCCCCCATCGACCCCTCCGACGAACCGGCGCCGACCACGGTGTGCAGCTCGTCGATGAACACGATCAGGTCGTCACGGTGCCCGCGGATTTCGTTGAGCAGGTTGGTCATCCGCTCCTCGAAGTCGCCGCGGTAACGCGTGCCCGCGACCATCGCGGTGAGGTCCAGCTGCACGACGCGACGCCCGGCGAGGCTGTCCGGCACATCGCCGTCGGCCAGCCGCTGCGCGAGCCCCTCGACGATCGCCGTCTTGCCGACCCCGGCCTCGCCGATCAGCACCGGGTTGTTCTTGGTACGCCGGGAAAGCACCTCGATGGTCTGCTCGATCTCCTCGTCCCGGCCGACGACCGGGTCGACGCCGCCTTCACGCGCCTGCTCGGTGAGGTCACGGCCGTACTGGTCGAGCGTCGGCGTGTCGCCACGCCGCTGCTGCGGACCGCTCTGCTGCGGCCGCCCGGGCGGCGGCCCTTGCAGCGACTGGGGGTCCACTCCGGCGCGGGCGAGGATTCGGCCCGCCTCCGAGTGGGGGTTGACCACGAGCGCGAGCAGCAGGTGCTGCGGCCCGATGTAGGACGAGCCCAGGCTGCGGGCGATGCCGTGCGCGTCCAGCAGCGCGCGCTTCGCGCCGGGCGCGAGCGCGGTGGGGGTGGAGCGCTCGGACCCCGGATGCCCTTCGAGTTCGCTCGCGATGGTTTCCGGCTTCGCACCGGCGTTTTCGAGCAGCTGGCGGGTCGCGGGCAGGCGCGTCGCGGCCCACAGCAGGTGCTCGGTGTCGACGTCGTCCCGGCCCTGCTCGGCCGCCTTGTCCGCGGCGTCGGAGATCAGCTCACGCGCCTGGTCGGTCAGCAACCGGGTGATGTCCACCGCCTGCGGCCGCCGTCCTGGCATCGCGTTGCCGAAGAACTGGGCCAGGAACTGGTCGAACGGGCTCGGGCCGCCCGCGCCGGGGAAGAAACCAGTCATGGCAGGGCGGCTACCCGGGGCCCGTGGCCGCGAAACGGCTCACCGCTCGTCGGTGAGCTTCTCCCGCAGGTGCTGCAACGTCTGCGCGAGCAGCCGCGACACGTGCATCTGGGAGATGCCGACGCGCTTGGCGATCTGCGTCTGCGTCATGTTGCCGAAGAAGCGCAGCATCAGGATCGTGCGCTCCCGTTCGGGGAGCTCGCGCAGCAACGGCTGCAGCGCCTCGTGGTTCTCGACGGATTCGAGCCCGTTGTCCTCTTCGCCGAGCGTGTCCGCGAGCGAAGCGGATTCGCTTTCCTCTCCGGCCGGCTTGTCGACGGAGATGGCGTAGTACGCGTTGCCCGCCTGCAGCCCCTCGCTCACCTCGTCGACCGTGAGGTCGAGCGCGCGGGCGATTTCCGTCGGCGTCGGGGCGCGCCCGAGGCGCTGGCCCAGCTCACCGCTCACCTGCCCGATCTGCAGGTGCAGTTCCTTGAGGCGCCGGGGCACCCGCACCGACCAGCTGGCGTCGCGGAAGTGCCTGCGCACCTCGCCCATGATCGTGGGCACCGCGAACGAGAGGAAGTCGCTGCCACGGTCCGGTTCGAACCGGTCCACCGCGTTGATCAGCCCCACGCGGGCGACCTGGACCAGGTCGTCGTAGGCCTCGCCCCGGCCGCTGAAGCGGCGGGCGATGTGCTCGGCCACGGACAGGTACTCCGTGACGAGCGCGGTCCGCAGGCTCTCCCGCCGCGGGTCGGCGGGATCGGTGGCGGCCAGCTGCTTGAACAGCGAGATCTTTTCCTCGTCGGACAGTTCGCCGGTACCTGCCTGGGTGCGGGACTTGGCCACCGTCATGCCCCGGACGCCCGCGGAACGCGGACCGAGCAGGTCCTGTGGTCTGGTCGCATGGTCCGGGCTACCCCGGTGGAACAGCGCTCAATCCTGGTTGACCTGACCCGGTACGGGAAACCCGGGCCCAGGTAACCGGCGAGGAGGTAACAACGATGACCACTTCCGACATCCGCTCGCGCCCGCGCACGGCGGTGTCCCGGGCACTCGCGTTGGTGATCGGGGTCGTGTACCTGGCGCTGGGTGTCGTCGGGTTCTTCCTGATCGACCAGCCATTGTGGGTGTTCCACACCGGCCCGTTGCTCGACGTGGTGCGCACCGCGCTCGGCCTGCTGGCGCTCGGGGCGGCGTGGCGCGGCGGGGCGGCCGCGCAGGTCGCCGGGTTCGTGTTGTTCTTCGGCCTCGCCGCGTTCACGGTGTACGGCTCGCTGTCCGCGGCGACCATGCAGCCGGGTGACGTCCGGCACTTCTTCGACGTGGGCTGGGGCGACAACGTCCTGCACGGCGTCACCGCTGTCCTGGGCCTGGTCATGGGACTGCTGCCGCAGCGGGCTCGCACACGCTCAGGTGAAGTCTGAACACGGAGAGTAGCAGTTCTCTCGGGTGCGTTTAGCTGCTCCTTCCCGGGTGAATGTTTCGACCATGAAGAGGGCAGAGGAGGAGCGGCTCCGGGTACTCGTGTGGCACTCGCACGGTTCCTACACCGGGGCGTTCGTGCGCGGGCGGCACGAATACCTGCTGCCGGCCCTTCCCGAGGGCGGCAAATGGGGGATGGGCCGGGCCGGCCGGGACTGGCCGGACTCGGCCAAGGAGGTCAGCCCGCGGCAGCTGCGGGACGACGGGTTCGACGTGGTCGTCCTGCAGCGCCGCGAGGAGCTCGACCTGGTCGAGCGCTGGACCGGGCGCAAGCCCGGCCGTGACGTGCCCGCGGTCTTCCTCGAGCACAACACGCCCACCGGGGACGTGCCGCGCACGCGGCACTTCCTCGCCGACACCGCCGAAATCCCCATCGTCCACGTCACGCACTACAACCGGCTGATGTGGGACTCGGGCCGGGCGCCGACGACCGTGATCGAGCACGGCATCGTCGACCCCGGCGAGCGCTACACCGGCGAGGACCCGGTGGCCGGCGTGGTGATGAACGAACCGGTCCGCCGCGGCAGGGCGGTGGGGACGGACCTGCTGCCCGTGTTCGCGGAAGCGGCACCACTGCACGTCTTCGGCATCGGGGTCGAGAAACTGGCCTTCGGTGACCGGGTGCGGCCGAAGGGCGACCTCGGCCAGGAACAGATGTACGACGAACTGGCCAGGTGCCGGCTGTACCTGCACACCCCGCGCTGGACGTCGCTGGGGCTTTCGCTGCTGGAAGCGATGCACCTGGGGATGCCGGTGGTCGCGGTGGCCAGCACGGAAGCCGCCCGCGCCGTGCCGAGGGAGGCCGGGTTCGTCTCGGCCGACGTCGCGGAGCTGACGGACGCGGTCCGTGCACTCGTTTCCGAACCCGAACTCGCGCACCGCATGGGCAAGAGCGCCCGCGAGTACGCGCTGGCGCACTACGGGCTCGAGGCGTTCCTGCGCAACTGGGACGACCTGCTCGAGCGGCTGGTGCGGAGCTGAGACGTCTGGAGGTAGACATGAAGATCTCGATGGTTTCCGAGCACGCCAACCCGTTGGCCGCGCTCGGCGAGGTCGACGCGGGGGGCCAGAACGTGCACGTCGCCGAGCTGTCGGCGGCGCTGTGCCGGCAGGGGCACGAGGTGACGGTCTACAGCCGTTGCGACGACGCGGGCCAGCCGGAGCGCGTGCGCACGGAAGCCGGGTACGAGGTGGTCCACGTGCCGGCCGGGCCGGCGCGGTACGTGCCGAAGGACGAGCTGCTGCCGCACATGACCGAGTTCGGCCGGTTCCTGGCCCGGCAGTGGGCGGCCGACCAGCCCGACGTGGTGCACGCGCACTTCTGGATGTCGGGGCTCGCTTCGATACTCGCGACGCGCGGCAGCGACCTCCCGGTGGTCCAGACCTTTCACGCGCTGGGGGCGGTCAAGCGCAGGCACCAGGGTTCGGCCGACACGAGCCCGCCGGACCGGGTGCGGCTGGAGCGGCTGATCGGCAAGAACGCGGCGCAGGTCGCGGCCACGTGCTCGGACGAGGTGTTCGAGCTGGCGCGCATGGGCCTGCCGCGGCCGAAGATGTCCGTCGTGCCGTGTGGCGTGAACCTGGAGCGGTTCGGCGCGGAGGGGCCGTCGGCGTCCCGTGGCGCCAAGTACCGCGTCGTCAGCGTGGGCAGACTGGTGCCGCGCAAGGGTTTCGCCACCGCGATCGCCGCGCTGGCCGGGGTGCCGGACACGGAGCTGGTCATCGCCGGTGGTCCGGACCACGGCAGGCTCGCCGACGACCCGGAGGCGCGCCGCCTGCGTGAGCTGGCCGAGCGGTGCGGCGTCGCGGACCGGGTGCACCTGCTGGGCAAGGTGTCGCGCAGCGACATGCCGGCGCTGCTGCGCTCGGCCGACCTCGTCGTGTGCACCCCGTGGTACGAGCCGTTCGGCATCGTCCCGCTGGAGGCGATGGCGTGTGGCCGCCCGGTGGTCGCGGCCGCGGTCGGCGGGCTCACCGACACCGTGGTGGACGGGGTGACCGGCGAGCTCGTGCCGCCGAAGCGGCCGGAGGTGCTCGCCGCGACCCTGCGGCGGTTGCTGGAGAACCCGGCGCAGCGCGAGGCGTACGGCGTGGCGGGGATGGACCGGGCGCAGTCGCGGTACTCGTGGGACCGCATCGCCGTGGACATCCTGCGCGTGTACGAAAAGGCGCTGGCGGAAAAGCCCGCCACGTCGCGGGCCGCGGCCAGCCGGGCCTGATTTTCCCGCTGTGGCAAGAAGGGAGGGGCGCCTTGGCCTGGGCGCCCCTCCCTTTTGTCTCGCTCAGCTCAGCTTGTTCTTGACTTCCTGGGCCTTGCCCTTGACGACGCCGACCGTGTCCTGCGTGGCGGAGTACGTGCCGTACAGGGCCGGGTCGGGCTTCGGGGCCGTGCCGGGGCCGCCGAGGGGCTTGGGGTCCATCAGGTAGTCGAGGCGGTCCTCGCCGGTGCTCCAGCCGCCCTTGTTCCCGTCGGGGCCGTCGGACAGGTGCCAGATCGTGTGGTTGTGCTCCTGGTTCTCCTCGTCGAACAGGG
>NZ_BAABIB010000105.1:0-18645 GCF_039542405.1 Amycolatopsis dongchuanensis | reverse complement strand
CGCCGCCCCGCCTCGGCCGCGGTGCGCTCCAGTTCGGCGGCCACGGCCTCGTCCGGCCCGGAGGCCGCGCTCGCGAGGTGCCACGCGCGGCGGTCGGCGTGCTCGGCACCCGTCAGCGCCTGGGCGAGCGCGCGGTGCAGCGCGAGCCGGTCGGCGAGCGGCGCGCCCTGGTAGGCGGCCGTCCGGACCAGCGGATGCCGGAAGGCGACGGTGCCCTCGCCGAGCACGACCAGCCCGGCGTGCTCGGCGGGGCTCAGGTCGGTCACCGAGGCGCCGAACGAGGCGGCGGCGCGGAGGACGACCGCGAGGTCACCGGTGTCGTCGGCCGCGGCGACCAGCAGCAGCTGCCTGGTGGCGGCGGGCAGTCCGGCCAGCTGCTCGCTGAAGGTGGCACGCAGCTTTTCGGTCAGGGGCAGTGCGGGACCGGGGTCAGCGGCCCGGAGCGCGGCGGGGAGCTCGATCAGCGCGAGCGGGTTTCCGGCGGCCTCGGCCAGCAGCCGCGACCGCAGCGGCGGGGCCAGGCCGGGATCGTGGTCGGCGAGCAGGGTTTCCGCGGCGGCGGTGTCCAAACCGGACAGTTCCAGCACCGGCAGGCCCGGCGCGGCGAACCCGGGACGGGCGCCGAAGAGGAGGACGACACCCTCGGCGTCGAGCCGCCGGGCGGCGAACAGCAGCGTCTCGGCCGTCGCGTGGTCGAGCCACTGCGCGTCGTCGACGAGGCACACCAGCGGTTGCTCCTCGGCGAGGTCTGCCAGCAGCGAGAGCACCGCCAGTCCGACGAGGAACCGGTCACCGCTGCCGGGCGCCGCGAGGCCGAGCGCGCTGCGCAGCGCCGTCGCCTGCACCTCCGGCAGCGCGCCGGCCCGGTCCAGCGCCGGGCGCAGGAGGAGGTGCAGCCCGGCGAAGGGCAGCTCGGCCTCGGACTCCACGCCCCCGCCGCGGAGCACCCGGGCACCGGCTGCGGCGGCGGCCCCGGCGGCGTGCTCCAGCAGCGCGGTCTTGCCGATGCCGGGTTCGCCGCGGACCACGAGCGCCCCGCTGCGCCCGGCCACGGCGGCGGCCAGCACGTCGTCGAGCCGCGCGCGTTCGGGGTCCCTGCCGTACAGCATGGGTCCAAAGTACTTATGCGTGACCGATTCCCCGGCTCCCGATCCCGCCTAGCGTTCTCACCAGCAGGAACAACCAAGTGAGGAGCCCCCGATGAGTGATCTCAACGAACTGGTCCAGGACTACATCGCGATCTGGAACGAGACGGACCCGGCGGCCCGCCGCGCCAGGATCGACGCGCTGTGGACCGAGGACTGCGCTTACATCGACCCGATGGCCGAGGCCCGCGGACGCGACCAGCTCGACGCCACGATCGGCGCCGTGCAGGCCCAGTTCCCCGGTTTCGTGTTCAAGCTGGGCGGCGACGTGGACGCCCACCACGAACAGGCCCGCTTCACCTGGGAACTGGGCCCCGAAGGCGGCGAGGCCCTCGTGGTGGGCTTCGACGTCGCGATCTTCGACGGCGGCCGGATCCGGACCGTCTACGGCTTCCTGGACAAGGTCCCGGCAGCCTGAGGACGGGGTGAGGAGGGCGTCGCGGGCGCGCCCTCCTCACCGGTCCGCGTCCTTCAACGAAACCTCGGTCAGTCTCGCGATGATCATCGCGACCGTCCGCGCCCGGTCCTTCGGAACGCCCTGCCGCAGCACCCCATCGCGGACCGCCTCCAGCAGCGAGTGGAAAGTGAGGGCGCGACGGGGGTCGAGCACCAGCGCCGCCGTCCCGTCGTCCACCCCCCACAGCCGGAGGGCGGTGGCGAGGTCGCCGGCCGCCATCGCCTCGCCACCGGTGGCGAGGAAGCCGGCGCCGTCCTCCTCGGCGATCCGGCCGAGTTCGCCGGCCAGGAAATCCGGCGGGCGGCAGAGGAACAGGTCGAAAGCCGTGATCGACCGCAGGTACTCCGGGGACACGGGAGTGCTGATCTCCGCCAGCTTCCCGAAGTCGTCCCCGTCGAACACCCGCGCACCGGGCCCGAACTCCGAGGAGTCCTCCGCGGCCGCCAAGAGGTTGCGGAAGAGGAGCCGCACGAACTGCTGCGACCGCTGGTCCACCCGCTCCACCAACAGATCCGCCCGCACCCCGGCGGGCGGATGGGTGCACCCCCGGCGGACGAACAGCGCTCGCTCGGTCACGTGGATCGTCACCATGGCCACCAGAGCTCCCAGCAGGGCGAAGACACCGCCCGCGGAAGCCGCGGGAGTGCCGGCCATCTCGCGTTCGGACACCCGGACGACCGCGCGGTACGCCAGCAGATCGGCGTCGAGCTCAGGCTGCTGCTCGGCCGAACAGACCGGCAGGTGCTCACCGGGGAAGAAGCCACTGGGACCCGAGTCGTGCCCGAGCACGTGGTGCGCGACCTCGTGCCCGATCACGAACTGCGCCCCGAGCAGGGCGATCAACGACGCGACCTGCTCCGCCCCCGCCCCGGACCGCCGGTCGAGCTTCGCAGCCAACCCGTACACCCGCTGGTTCACGTTGTAGTAACGCAGGAGTCCGGTGAGCACGGCCGGATCCTCCCCCAGCGCTCCTCTCCTCATCGCGACGAGGAGCCGCCAAAGCTTCTTGGGAGCAGGCCCGTCGCCCACGCGGTGCAGGGCACTGCCGGCGTAGCCGGCGAAGACCGTCATGAGGCTGAAGATCGAATCGGCGACCGTGACCAGGCCCGAGCCATCGGAGAACGGCTGCATCTGTGCCGACACGTCGTCGGCGAGCGTGGTCCCCACGTGCACGGTGGCGAGCCTGGCGGGATCCGCGCCCAGATCGGCCATCGCGCCCTTGATCTGGTCTGTCACCGTCTCCACCATCGCGGAGACCGGGTTGCCGTAGTGTGCCCACTCGCTTTGCGACCACTCCTCGAGCATCGTTTCGAACCGCCCCAGCTCGCTGTCGGCACTCAGCTCAGCCATCCGCTGTCGCAGGGACTCCGTCTGGACGTGGCGGTCGGGCTCGAGGAGTTCGTACCTGCGCTTGGCCTGACTGTCGTCGGGTGCCACCTGACCCCACCTCCACCGTGTCGATCAACTTCCGGTCCGCGAACCCGGTTCCGCTTGCGCCGCCCGGACGATGGCGCCGACGTCCCGCGGACCCGCGCCCCCGTTCTTCGAGGCGATCACCTTGTCCTTCATGCGTGCCGCGAGGTCACGCGGGCCGTACTCCTCCGCACGCAGATAACCCACGTGCGGGTTGAGCAGCTGGGGTGGCACGACGACCTCACCGATGAGCACGGGCAGGATGTAGTCGTCGCCCCGCCGCACAGCCGCCACCATCGCCGTCTCGAAGGCGTCACGCGGCCGCGGCTCCGCGAGGTACTCCGCCGAGATGAACGGCACGAAGTGCAACGTCAGCTGCCCGTAGACCTTGCGCCCCTCCATCAGGAAGTTGCGTCCCCACCACTGGTGCGTCATGTCGGGTTCGTGGAAGACGACGAGTCCCAGTGCCCTGGCCTCCGCGACTACCGAAGCGACGTAGTCCGCCTGCGGGCCGGCGAACGACACCGCGATGTCGTAGACGCGGGACGTGCGAGCGAACTCGTCGCGAGCGAGCACGGTCGCCAGCGCCGCTGCAGTCGGATCGTCGTGTCCCTGCTCGTGAAGGGCATTGGCCAGCACCCCGGCTTCCGCCACCTGCCCCGGGCCCGCGGTCGCGACCCAGATCCGGTACGTCTCGGTCTCCCGCACGCGCCGCCGCAGCTGGCCTGCCTTGTTGCCGAACCACTCACGGGCAAACCGCGCCAGGTGGCCCCGGTCCTGCGGTGCCACGCCCAGCCCCGAGCCGAGCAGAGCCGCGCCGAGGGCGGCGTCGAGGTCGTCGTCCTCGAGGTTTTCACAGAACGCGACGAGATCGGTGAGCGTGCTCATGCAAGTCCTCCGGCCGGAACTCCGTCGCGCAGACGGTACCGGGATTTCGCCCCGATCCGCTTAGGATGTTGCGATGAGCGGCCGGGAACACGCCCACGACATCGCCATGTCCTTCTCCGGGGCACAGCGCTCCTACGTGGAGCGTGTGGTCCGCGAGTGCGAACGCCTCGGGCTCGATGTCTTCTACGACAAGAACGTCACGGTCCAGCTGTGGGGGCGGAACGTGATTGAGGAACTGCGGAAGGTCTACGGCAGCGCCGACACGCGGTACGTCGTGGCTTTCCTGTCCCGTGAATACCTCGCGGGCTCCTATCCCATGGACGAGTTCCGCACGGCGAATCTGCGTGGGATCCAGCAGGTGGACTACATCCTGCCCGTGCTGATGGACGACGTCGTGTTCCCGCCCGAGCACCTGAACCCCGCCACGGTCTACCTCAAAGCCGCCGACTACGAACCGGAGGCACTGGCGAAGGCGATCGTCGAGCGCGTCGGACTCTCACGGCAGCCGTCGCCGGGTACCGGGGAAAGCGGCCCCGCGCTCCGGCGCCCCCGTCTGGCGCCCAGCCGCTTCAGCTCGCAGGCGGCGCTCGACGACGCGCTGCGACACCTCGAACAGCGCTTTCAGCAGGAATCCCAGGCGCTGGAGGACTACGGCTTCCGTTGCCGGGTCCGCACTTCCGGCGACGGCGTGTCGGTGCTGGTCGAAGAGCGCGGGCGACCGGTGTGCGAACTCGAGGTCGCCAGGGGCGAGCCGCCTTGGCGAAACGGGCTGACCGTGCAGTTCGCCTGGCCGCGCATCACCGGACCCGGCGTCAACGGAGAGGTCGCGGCCGTGTGGGATCCCGACTCCGAGGCGGCAAAGCTGGCGTACCGCGACTTCACCGCGGGTTCGGCGGCAGGCCGCCTCGTCACGGAGGAGGAGTTCTTCCGGCAGCTGTGGGAAAAGATCGTCCGATACCTGGAACAGGTCAACCACTGAGCCAGGGGGGCGCCGTGACTAACGAGGAGAACCTCGCCCTGCAGCTGTGGCGCACGCTGGAGCCTGATCGCGACGCGTGGAGCGAGCACGTGCGTGAGCGCCTGGCGGAGCTGGGTGCCGAGGCGCACCTCTCCCGTTTCGACGGGAACGCGGCGGAGTGGGGAGACAGTCCGTGGACGCATCACGGCAGTCCCGTGGCGGGGATGGTCCAGGAGCTGGCCGGTCAGGTCAAGAACGGCATGGCCGCCTTGGGCGCCGAGCCGGCCCGACTGTCGACCGTCTACGTCACAACGACTCTCCAGCACGACGTCTCCGCCCAGCTGCAACCGTTCCCCGACGGCTCCGGCCTGGTCACGATCGCCGATTCGGTCTTCGGTCTGATCTCACCACTCGCCCGGCACGCGGCTGCCGCCCTCGACCGGCTGAACTCGCGGCCCGCCCCCGCCAGGATCGCGCGGTCCTACTGGGCCGCGGCCCGGGGCAGCCTGGCCGAAGATCCGGACCTCCTGTTCGCCCTGCTCCGCTACTACACCGTCAACCAGCGCGTGTTCGGGCTCGCCGCGAACCTGGTGCGGCCGTTGACGACCCGTGCGGAGAACATCGCGTTGCTGATCAGCCACTTCGCCTTCCAGTTCGTCATCGGTCACGAAATCGCACACCACGTACTGGCACACGGTTCCGCCCCTGGAGGAGCGCAGCCGTCCGGCGGGCACCTGCCCGTCTGCTCGGAGGACCAGCGCCGGGAACTCGAGGCGGACCTGCTCGCCCACCGCGCAGTGCTGGCGGAGGCCCGCGCAGGCGGAAGCGTCGCGCACCCTTCCGTGCTCGCCCTGCTGGGCGCGTTCGTCGCCATGGTGGCCATCCACCTGTCGGAGCGCGGGCTCTTCCTGCGGTACGGCTTCACCCACCCCACAGCGGCTTCACGCGCCGAGCGGCTTTACGGCGAGGCCGATCCCCAGGCGCGGTTGGTCACCCGCCTGTTCACCAACGCCCTCCTGCCCGCTGTCGAGTCGGCTGCCACCTTCGCTCCGGGAGCCACGGTGTTCGACGCGGACCGCTACGCCGGCTCCCCCTTGATCGACACCCCGCAACCGAGCCAGTACCTGCACACGATCGCGGGCTGCGACCGCCTGCTGTGCCGGCCTCCCGGATTTCTCATGACCAAGCTGGGAGAGGTCGCCGACGTCACCGGCCTGCCCGCCCTTCGTGCCGGAGTCGCCGCCATCGACTCCGGCGATACCGGTGGTGCTTTGCGTTCCTGGGGAGTCCGCCCGGACGTCACCGCGGGCCTGCTCGACGCCGCGCAGCCACTCACCTTCCACACCGTGCTCGAAGAAATCAGAAAAGGCCTGCTCCGGCAGGGACTTCCGGCGGAGCACGGACGCCTGAGCGCGATCGTCGCCGCGAAACTGGTGGAGTTCAACATCGCCGATCCCCGCCAGTGAACGAAGGCCTTCACGGAGTTCGTGGTGCGCCGAGTGCTCAGGCCTGCGCCCCGGCGCCAGCACGCTGTCGATGAGCCGCTCGCTGCCGCCCCGGCGACGCACCAGGTCTCGCACGCCCGCCGCTCGTTTCTCCGCAGGACTGCCCCAGGGTGGAGACGCGGAAGCCCCGTGTTGATCACCGACCTGGGCGCCGAGGATCACGCCTAACTCGCGGGCTGATCGGCCACCAGGCCTTCCGCCGTGCGGGTCACGTGGCGGGCGAGGCACGCCGCGGCGCGGTCGGCGTCGCGGGCCAGTGTGGCTTCTTCCAGCTCCGCGTGCTCGGCGACGTGATCACGGCCCGGGTTGCGGCGGCCCGACCACCGGCGCGCGAGTTCGCTCGCCGTCCACAGCCGGTCGAACGTCTCCAGCAGCACGGTGTTGCCGCAGCCCTCGAGCAGCGCGCGGTGGAACACCCGGTGCGCCTCGGACCACGCGGCGCTCGCGAACTCGCCCTCCCCCGGCTCGAACGGCGGCGTGCGCGCGAGCCGGTGGTGTGCGGCGCGGACGCGTGACTCCCAGTCGAGATCACCCCGGGCGATCGCCAGCCGCAGCATCGCCGGTTCGACCGTGCTGCGCGCCTCCGCGATCTCCTGCCAGCGGCGGTCGGAGAACGACGGGACCGCGAAACCACGATTGGGCAGCCGGTCGGCCAGCCCCTCCCCGGCCAGCCGCACCAGCGCCTCGCGCATCACGGCCAGGCTGACTCCGTGCAGGTTCGCGAGTTCCTGGGGCTTGAGGGCCGCACCCGGAACGTGGTCCCCACGCATGATCTCGTCCCGCAGGCGGGCGTGGACCTGGTCGGAAAGGGTCATGTCCCTGGAGTGTAGACGATCTGGCAGATAATCGATTATCTTTGCTATAGTCGATCACGACACCAGTTGACCCAGGTGGAAGGAACAACCCGATGACCGCGAACGACCCGTTCGCCCGCCTGCCCGAAGCGGCCACGTTCACCGTCACCAGCCCCGGCCTGCGCGACGGCGGCCCGCTGCCCGCCGCGCAGCTTTCGAGCAGCCTGCCCGGCGGCAAGGACCTGTCGCCGGAGCTGTCCTGGAGCGGCGCTCCCGAAGGCACCCGCAGCTACGCCGTGACCGTCTACGACCCGGACGCCCCCACCGGTTCCGGCTTCTGGCACTGGGCCGTGGCCGACATCCCCGCCGACGTGACCGGATTGCCCGAGGGTGCCGGCGACGAGACCGGCAGCGGCCTGCCCGCAGGCGCCTACCAGCTGCCCAACGACGCGAGGGTGGCCCACTTCCTCGGCGCCGCCCCGCCCGCGGGTCACGGCCCGCACCGCTACTTCATCGTCGTGCACGCGCTCGACGTCGAGCACATCGGCGTCGGCCCCGAGGCCACCCCCGCCTACCTCGGTTTCACGATCTCCGGCCACATCCTCGGCCGGGCCGTGCTGACGGCGACCGCCGAAACCCAGGCGGCCTGAGCACGCCCCGCCGGAGCCCGTGACCGCGGGCTCCGGCGGACGGCGGTCAACGGCCGAGGAAGTCCAGCAGTGCGGTGTTGACCTCGTCGGGGTGGGTCCACGCGATGTTGTGCGGGCCCCCGGACACGGTCACGAACTCCAGGTCCTTGATCAGGCCGGGCAGCCGCGCCGCGGTGGCCTCGTAGGGCAGGATCCGGTCGGCGTCGCCGTGGACGAGCAGCACCGGCACGTCGATCTTGGGCAGGTCGTCACGGAAGTCCGTCAGCCACGTGTCGACACAGGCGTAGGCGGCGTGCGCGGAGGCCGCGACGGCGACGTTGAAGCTGTTCTGCCACGCCTGCTCGCTGATGCGCGTGCCGAGGTAGGTGTCGACGTTGTAGAAGTTGTCGAGGAAGTCCTTGAAGTAGGCGGGCCGGTCCTTGACCAACGCTTCCTTGATGCCCTCGAACACCGAGCGGTCGACGCCCTCGGGGTTGTCGTCGGTCTTGAGCAGGTACGGCGGGATGGCTCCCATCAGCACGGCCTTGCGCACCCGCGCCGAGCCGTAGGTGCCGAGGTAGCGGGTCACCTCGCCAGTGCCCATCGAGAAGCCGACCAGCACGACGTCGTCGAGCTCCAGGTGGTCCAGCAGCGCCTTGAGGTCCGCGGCGAACGTGTCGTAGTCGTAGCCGACGGTGGGCTGGCTGGACTGGCCGAACCCGCGGCGGTCGTAGGTGATGACGCGGTACCCGGCCTGCAGCAGCACGCGCTCCTGCTTCTCCCACGAGTGCCCGTTCAGCGGGTAACCGTGGATCAGCACGACCGGCTGCCCCTCGCCGTGGTCCTCGTAGTGGATCTCGACGGCTTCCGAGTTCTGCTGTCCGACGGTGATCCTGCCCATGACTTTTCCTTTCGGAGGTTGGGAAATCCGGGTTCAGCGACGCGGCGTGCGGCCGGCCGCGTCGAGCATCCAGGCGTGCTTCTCCAGCGTGTCGATCACGCCGTGGACCAGGTCGGACGTGGACGGGTCCTCGGCGTCGATCGCGTCGTGCGCGACCCGCATGGTCGACACGGCGGCGTGCAGCCGGTTGGTGACCAGCTCGATCACCTCGGCGGTCGAGAGCTCGCCCGCCGGGAACGCGGCCAGCGTCGTGGTGGCGGCGACGGTGTCCGACCGGCCGTCCGGGGTGCCCCGCAACGCGCGGAGCCGCTCGGCGATGGTGTCGCTCGCCTCCCGCGCGGCGTCGGTGATGTCGTCCAGCTGCAGGTGCAGGCTGCGGAAGTCGGTGCCGACGAGGTTCCAGTGCGCCTGTTTCGCCTGCAGGTGCAGCTCGATCAGGTCGACGAGGATCAGCTGCAGGTTGCGGGCCAGCGCGGGTGAGGCGCTGAACCCCACGGTGCCCGAGGCGGGCAGCCGCCGGTTGCCGGTGGGGGTGGGCTGGTCGATCGCGGTCATCTGGCTACCTCCGGGTTCCGTGTGAGTCCTGCGTTCGTGCTGACTCCAGGCTTCCGTGCCGAGACCGGGAGGACCATGAGGTGTTCTTCAGGATTTCCGCGGCTTTCCCACACCCCGGCACTGTGGTAAACCCCAGGCCCGCCCTGGTGGGAACCGGCCATCAGGCGCCGCGCCTCCCGCACCTCGGACAGGCACTCGCCGAGCAGCCCGGCCAGCTCCGCCGGGGCGCTTTCCCCGGCCAGCTCCAGTCCGATGAGGACGTTCACCAGCCGGGACCGGACATCCCGCTGCCACGTGGGTTCGATTCGCTCGCTCACCAGCATGCGTTCAGGCTCGCGCTCCCGGCGGTGACCCGGTAGGGGCCAAAAGGCACGCAGGTCATCAGCTTTGGTTATGTCTCCAGCGCCGTCCGGTGCGGGTCGTCGGCGGGCAGCCACCAGCCCGGGGGCGCGGTCGTCCACCCGCGGCCGCGGGCGTAGGCCTCCAGCGACTCCACGACGTGCCGCACACCAGGCCGTTCGTCGTCCGCGCGGTGCAGCAGCGACCACGTCCACAGTGGACGGGGCCGGGCGACCGGGCGGTGCCCCAGCCCCGGCGGGACCGCCGCCGTGTGGCGTTTCGGGGACGCCAGCACGGGCGCGTTGATCCGCCTGACGTGCGCGTAGAACGCCTCCCCCGTCACACCGCCGTCGTCGATCTCCACGAGCTTCGCCCCCACGTGCGTGGCGAACTCGACGGCGTACCGGTTCCAGGACGACCACGCCGACTCGTCCGCGTCGGCGAGCACCGTGACGCGGGCCGCAGGGACCGGTTCGCCCGTCGTCACGCCCGGGTAGACCGCGGGCAACGGCTCGGCCCAGATGAGGTGGGCGGAAAGCCCCTTCGCGGCGGCTTCCCGGGCCTCGATCCAGGCCAGCGCGAGGTCGAGCGTCCCCTCGGCGACGCGGTCGGCCTGCGTGTGGGACGGCAGCACCCAGTCGTCCACCCGCAGGGACACCGCCGGGGCGACCAGCGCGCGCAGGCCGTCGGGCAGCCAGCTCACGTACCCCAGCCGCAGCGGGCTCGCCGCCTCGGCCTCCTGCCGCACCCGCTCCCGCGCGCCGTCCGCCAGCGCGAGGATCTGCCGGGCGTCCGCCAGCAGCGCGCGGCCCGCCCCGGTCAGCTGGACACCACGGCGGTCGCGGAGGAACAGCGGCGCGCCGAGGTCCCGCTCCAGCGCGATGATCTGCTGCGACAGCGCCGGCCCTGAGATGTGCAGCCGCCGCGCGGCCCGGCCGAAGTGCAGCTCCTCCGCCACCGCCACGAAGTACCGGAGCTGCCGCAGTTCCATGGGCCGAGCTTAGGTCCGGCCCCCCGGACCTGCGGTGGGAAGCTGCGCTTACCAGTCCTCACGAGCAGGTCGTGGACGTGGGCGCGCGGGGCGCGTTGGCTGAGGACCGTGGTCGCGACAACGAACGGCAGCGCACTGCGCGCCGACTGGCTGCACGCCGCGCAGGGAGCGTCGGCCCTCGCGGTGGGCATGGGCGTCGGCCGGTTCGCGTACACCCCGATCCTCCCGCTGATGACCGCCCAGGCGGGCCTGACCGCGTCCGGGGGCGCCTCGCTCGCCACGGCGAACTACGTGGGCAACCTGGCGGGCGCGCTCGTCGGGATGCTGGCGCCCGGGCTCGGGCGTTCGGTGGTGCTGTACCGCGCGGCGCTGGTCCTCCTGGTCACCACGCTCGCCGCGATGCCGTGCACCACCGGGGTTCACTGGTGGTTCGCACTGCGCCTGCTCGCCGGGGCCGCGAGCGGCGTGGTGTTCGTCTTCGCCGCCAACTCAGTGCTGGGACACCTCCGGGACCACCTGCCGGGCTGGGGGTTCAGCGGCGTCGGCGCCGGGATCGCCCTGTCCGGCGCCGTGGTGCTCGTGCTCCGCACCGCCGGGAACTGGCGCTCCGCCTGGATCGCGACGGCCGTCGTCGGGCTGGTGCTCGCCGCCGCGGCGTGGCGCCTGCGGCCGCCTCCCGAGCCCGGCAGGGCGGTCGCGGCAGAACGGCCACGCACGCACCGGTGGTTCTCGGCCCTGTTCGTGAGCTACACGCTGGAGGGCGTCGGCTACATCATCGCGGGCACGTTCCTCGTCGCGGCGATCGGGCAGGGCTCGCCGGGCTGGCTCGGGGCGGCGGCGTGGGTGCTGGTGGGCCTGGCCGCGGTACCGTCCTCGATCGGCTGGGCGTGGCTGGGCAGGCGCTGGACGCGGCCCGACCTGCTGCTGGTCGCGCTGCTCGTGCAGGCGGTGGGCATCGCGCTGCCCGCGTTGTCCGGGGGCGTGGTCGCCGCGCTGGTCGCGGCCGTGTTGTTCGGCGCGACCTTCCTCGGAGTCAGCACGATCGCCCTCGGCACGGGGACGCACCTGCGGTTGCCACGAGCGGTCGCGCTGCTGACGGCCGGGTACTCGGCGGGGCAGATCCTCGGCCCGCTCGTCGTGGCACCGCTGCTGCACCACGGTTACCGGCCGGCCCTCGTGCTGGGTGCGCTGATCGTGTTCGCAGCCGCCGTCGCCGCGGCCCTGCTGCGGATCGGCTTCCCGCACGAAGGTCCACAGTAGACAGTCAGCGTCCGCCGGTCATCGCCCAGCTGGCCAGGAGGTTCAGGGCCCGCCGCGACTCCGACCCGGGCTGGGTGGTGTAGACGTACAGCGTCGTGTCCGGATCTCCTGGCAGGGTGAGGGTTTCGTACTCCACGGTGAGCTCGCCGACCAGCGGGTGCCTCAGCCGTTTCGAGCCGTGCGTGCGCTGGTGGACCCGGTGCTGCTCCCACCATTCGTCGAACTGGCGGCTGCTCTCGCGCAGCTCCGCGACGAGGGCGGCCGTCGCGGCGTCCCCCGGGTCGCGGCCGACCTCGAACCGGAGGCTCTCCACCGCGGCCCTGGCCTGGTCCTGCCAGTCCACGAACAGCGACCGGGCGTCCTCGTCGAGGAACATCCAGCGCGCGTAGTTGCGCCGCGTCGCCGGCATGCTGTCGAAGTCGGTGAACAACGCCTTCGCCATCCGGTTGGCGGCCAGCACGTCCGTCCGCCGCCCCAGCACCAGCGCGGGCTCGCCGTCGAGGGAGTCGAGAAGCTGGTACAACCCGGGCCGCACGCGCTGGACCGCGCGGGACCGCCGCGACGCGGGCGCGGCCGTGAGCCCGATGAGGTCCTCCAGGTGCGCCCGGCCGGCCGCGTCGAGTTCCAGCGCTCGCGCGATCGCCTGCACCACGGCGGGCGACGGCGTGATGCGCCGCCCCTGTTCCAGGCGCGCGTAGTAGTCCGGCGACACCCCCGCCAGCATCGCGACCTCCTCACGCCGCAGCCCCGGCACGCGGCGCACCCGCCCGTCCTGCGGCAGGCCCGCGCGGGACGGGTCCACCTGGCTGCGCGCCCGCCGCAGGAAGTCCGCCAGTTCACGGTTGTTCTCGGCCACGGACCCGATTGTCCCCCACGCCCACCGTTCGTACCTGGACCTGCGAGTCCCGGGTTCGGCGCGTCCCTGCTGCCCGCAGCCGGGTGAGGCCCGCGTCGAGGAGGACGAACACCACCAGGCTCGCGCCGAACACCGGCAGCAGCCAGGCCAGGACCGCGACCCCCAGCAGGACGGCGCTCAGCCACGGGCCCCGCAGCTGGCGCCACACCGGCCGCGGCAAGGACGCCCACCGCCCCCGGTACGGGTTGTGGATCCACCACATCCGGTAGCCCAGCGCGAGGAGCACGAGCGTGGCGGCCGCGAGTACGGCGAGGACGAGCTGGTTCGCCAGCCCGAACAACGTGCCCGTGTGGAACTCCGTGCCGAACGTGCTGAGCTTCGCCACGAGGGAGTAGTCGTCCCAGCCGAGCCGTTCGGTCACCCCTCCGGTGTACGGATCGACGGCGACCGCTCCCCGGTGCATCGGCAGGCCCTCGCCGGTTTCCGCGACGGTGAACGGCATCCCGGGTGCCGACGGCGGCACCACGGCCAGCTCACCGGACAGCCCGGCGGCCGCCACCGCCCGGTCGAGGTCGATCGGGGAGGCCCCGGGCGGCACCGGCACCGGCATGGCCGCGAGCACCGGCGCCCGCAGGTGGATCGGGTCGACGGCCTGGTCGCCCCGGCCACCGGCGAACTGGGTCATCGCGAGCCCGGTGCCGCTGACGACGAGCAGTCCCAGGGTGAGCCACAGCCCGGCCGCGCCGTGGACCGCGCGCAGCCGCTGCCACCCCGTCTTGCCCCGCACCGCGGGCAGGAGCACCTCTCGGAGCTTGCGCTTGCGACGCGTGCGCGCGAGCCACAGCGCCAGGCCGCCGAGCGCGATGAGCGGCACCCAGCTCGCGGCGAGTTCGGCGTAGAGCCGCCCTGCCGCGCCCAGGTGCAGGTTGCTGTGCAGCTGACGCAGCCAGGTGTTGGCGGGCAGCCGGTTCTCGACGGTGGCCAGCTCACCGTTGATGAACCCGGTGTACGGGTCGACGAACACCGTGCGGTCCGGCGTGCCCGCGGGGCCGGGTACCGACAGCACCACGCGCGTCGTGCGGTCCGGTGCCGGGGGCGTGAGGACCTGCTTGAGCGTCGCCTCCGGATGCGCGGTGAGCGCGGCGCGCACCTGCTCGGCCAGCGGGCGCGTGGTGTCCCCGACCCGGTTCACGTGCAGGTCCGAGTGGTAGAGGCTGTCGTGGATCTGCGGGCTGAACACGTAGACGAGCCCGGTCAGGCACAGCACGGCGAGGAACGGCGCGACGACGATGCCCGCCAGGAAGTGCAGCCGCCGCGCGACCAGCTGGACGACGGTGCCGGGCCGGGGCGAGGGCGACGGCCGGGTGGCCCGGTGCCGTGGATCGGCGGGCTGCCGGGCGGTTTCCGTTGAGGACAAGGCAACTCCTGCGCGTTCGCTCATCGCACGTCGATGGGCTGCGGAATCGTTTGCGTGCTCCCGTCGGCCGCGCGCAGCGTCAGCGCGAGCTCCCAGCGGCCGCGTTCGGGCACGGCCGCCGATCCGGCCCAGTGGCCGGTACCGGCGTGGTGCAGCGGGAGCGGCACCGTCCGGCCCGCGGCGGTCAGCACGGCGGTCACGCTCACGTCGTCGTTCAGCACGGACACGTGGGCGTCGAGCCGGGTCGCGGTGGGGATCAGCACCAGGTCCACGGCCCCCTGCCCGCCGGGTTTCCCGGTGTCGTAAGCGAGTCTGGTCGGTGCCACCTGGTTCCGGAGCGCGGCCGGTGGCTGCCCGGGCACATGGCCGCCCGGCAGGAGGACCACCCCGGCTGCCGTCGCGGCGAGGAGCACCACGGCGGCCCACCGGCGGGACAGGACCAGCCAGCCGACGGGCACGGCCACCAGTGCGAGGACCGCGACGTCCGCGGCGAGCACGAGCGGCGGCCCCGCGAGTGGCCACGTCGCGAGCAGTGCCGTCGCGCACCCGAGCACCGCCGCGACCCGCAGCCGCCGCTCCCCGGCGGTGGCAGCGGGCGGGCTCGTCATCAGCTGCGCGAGGCCGAGTGTGGCGGGGACGAGGACGTACAGCCTGGCCAGCAACGCTCCTCCGGCGTCCGAGGCGAGCGCGCCGGACAGCAGCCGGGGGTCGAACGCGTCCCGCAGCGGTGCCCAAGCGGCGTAGGGACCGAACGACAGCAGCGCCACTACGGTGGCCCCGGCCGAAACCCACCACGTCGCCTTGACCCACCGCCGGGCCCGCCGCGTGGTCCCGTTCCACGCGACGAAGACCGCCAGACCGGTGAGCAGCACCAGTGCCACCACGGCCGCCGCGCGCGCCGTGAGGTGAACGGCCGCGAGCACCGGGTCGTGCGTCGTCTCGATGTCCGGCACGCCCTCGGGGTCGATGCGGTAGGACACGTCGAACGTGAAGCTGCCGCTGATCGGCTGCAGGCCGCTGGACGGCAGCGTCCACGCGACCGCGTAGGTGCCCTCGTGCCGTTCTTTCGGCATCGGCACGGAGATCGTGTCGTCCCGGCCCGCCGGGTGGACGGGGCGCTCGTGGACGACCTGGCTGCCGTCCGGGTCGAGGATGCGCACGGTCGCCAGGCCCGCGGGCACCGGCCGGTCGAACGTCAGCAGGACGTGGCCGGGCGACTTGACCACCTCGGTGCTGCCGGGTGAGGTCGTGATGAGCACCGGGTCACCGGTCGCCTGCGGCATCGCCGCGAGCAGTGTGCCCCAGCAGGCCGCGACCAGGACGAAGAACGCGACGATGCGACCACGCGGGACCACGGTGGTCGCTCGCTCCCGCACCGCCGTCATCGGGTGCCCGCCCCGGTTTCCCTGCGGCGGCGGGCGCGGTACCAGACGACCGCGATCACGACGAGCGCGAGCCCGACCGCCCCCCACAACACGGCGAACGGCGGGCCACCCGTGGTGCCGGAGGCGCGCGGGGCGGCCTCCGCCGCGACCGCGCCGGTACCCCCGTCGGCCTTGGCCGGTCCGCCCGCCGCGGAGGCGGGAGCGGCGGCGGGGGCCGCGCCCGAGCCGACGGTGATCACCGGTGCGGGTGAGGTCTGCCCGTTCCAGTGTGCGATCGCCCCGTTGGCGAAGCTCTGCGTCGCTTCGAACGCCAGCTGCCCGTCGGCGGGTAGCGGCCCCATCGTGACGAGGAACTGTTCGAACTCCCTCGGCGCGACGGAACCGCCCGCGAACACGAGCGCCCCGGCGACCTCGCTGATCACCTTGCCGCCGGCCGCTACTGGCGGTTCCAGCGGCCGCGGGCGCACGGTGACCGTCCACCCCGGAACGGGCGCCACCTCGACGTAGGCGATCGGCGGGTTCTGCGGGAACACGAGTTCGAGCTGGGTGGACCTGGTGTCCGTCCGTTCGTTGGCCAGCCGGAAGGCGAAGGTCCGCATCCCGCCGCCGTCGACCCGGTCCGGCACGATGGACACCTGCGCCGCGGCGGGGACGGCGCCCGCCAGCGGGCCGAGCACGACCGCGGCCAGTGCGCACAGCACACGCGCAAACGCTTTCCGGGACATGGGTTCCTCCTCCAGTGCCGTGGGACGGGGCCGGGTGCTGCCCCGGCCCCGTCCCACGATCGAGCGGATCAGCAGGCCGACTGGTCGAGCGGGTTGAGCTGACGGCAGGTCAGCGATTCCCGCCAGGTGCCCTGGTTCTGCTGGACCCAGCCGTTGTAGACCAGCGGGATGGGCAGCACACCCTGCCCGCCGTACCCGGCTTTCGCCGCGATGGAACCGTCCATCTTGGTCGACGCGGTGCCGTCGAGCGTCAGCTGGCCCGCCACCTTCGCGTCGCTGATGTTCCCGTCCCCGTTCGGGTCCACGTCGATGATCTGCATGACGTTCGAGAACTTGTTGGACACGTAGGCGTAGTAGCCGCCACCCTTCTTGGCCCCGAAGTTGATGCCGTGGCAGCCCGCCGTGCACGGCAGGTCCTTGACGACCTTGTCCGTCCTCGGGTCGACGACCGTGACCGTCTGGGACAGCACGTTCGCCGCGAGCATCGCGTTGCCGTCCGGACTCACCGGCAGCTGGATCGTGAGCCCGCCGAACGGCGCACCGGCCTTCGGGCCGTCCTGCGGGCTGTAGTTCGCCCACAGGTCGATCGTCTTGCTGTGCACCTTCTCCCCGTTGTCCACGCACGCGTTCGCCGCCAGCGAGACGCACGTGATCGTCTCGCCGAGGAAGTCCGCCGTGTAGAACTTCGAGGAGTCCGGCGTCATGCTCGACGCGATCGGGAACTGGCCCGTCGGCTCGGTCCGGACCGTGCCCGTCGGCATGTCGATCACCGACGCGTTGTTGGTCAGCACGTTCGGCGTGACCACGGTCTTGCCGTCCGAACTGGTCCAGTGCGCGTGCGGGTGCCGCACCTCGCCGGTCGGGCTCACCGAGATCTTCCGCAGCACGCTGGTGGCTCCGGGCGCCAGCTCGACGATCTCGTTGCCGGCGTTGATACCGATGACGAGCTTGTCACTGCCGGTCTCGGTCATCACGTGCGCCGGGTTCTGCCCGACCTGCGTCTGCCGGACGAACTGGCCCGTCTCCCGGTCGAACACGTCGACCTTGTTGGAGAACCACTCCGTCTGGTACAGGTACTTGTAGTCCTTGTCGGTCCACATGTTGTGCGGGTTGTTCATGTTGATCGACGGGGCACCGATCTTGCGGTCCACCGTCCAGTTCTCGACGTTGACCTTCGTCGCCGAGCCGACGGCCTTCTTGCCCGCCCACTCCTCGACCTCGGTGTCGATCCACACCTCGCCGACGCCGGGTGTGGCGGGCAGCTGGTTGCCCTTCGACAACGTCTTGGGGTAGGAGAACTTCTTGTCGAAGTAGGCGTCCAGGTTCGGGATCAGCACCGGGTTGCCCGCCGCGTCGTACTGCAGGATCGGCACCGGCGGCTGGATCGCGTCGAACGAGTTCTCCGAGTCGGCCTTGAACTGCTGCCAGTTGTTCGGGTTGGTGATGTTGAAGAACGTGTTCACCAGCCGGTTGACGATGTCGGAGTTCGTCGGCACGACGAGGTTCCGCGAGTTGACCATCGACGCCTTGCCGAAGTCGAGCCCGATGGTGAGCGGGTCGTCGACCACGACCGCGCCGAGCATGTACGGCGTGACCATGTCGGTGAACGCGTACAGGCCGGGCTCGGTCAGCTGGACCGACCGCTCGCCGAAGAACGCGCCGCTGGGGTTGTCGTACGGGAAGCCCTGCGCACCCTCCGGAGCGATCAGGCCCATCGGGTCACGGGCCCCGGTGGACTCGTTGGGGTCGACCACGAAGTTCACCGTCACGGGCGGGCCCTTGACCGCGAACTTGGCCAGATCGTTGAGCGCGCCCTGCAGGTCGACGCCGACCGGCAGGGAGTTGAGGTTCACCGGCTGGTCGGCGGGCAGAGCGCTCAGCGCCTGCGCGAACTGGCCGAGCAACCCGGTCGCCTTCAGCGCCGACGGCAGCGCCTTCGGGTTGGCCGCGCCGATGGACTGCACCGTCGACAGCGTGCTGTCGAGGTTCAGCGCCTTCCACAGGTCACCGCCGAGCGAACCCAGCACCGGCACCTGCCCCGCGACGTTGCGCACCAGGTTTCCCAGCGCACCACCGAGATCGGAGTTGAGCAGGCTCGTCAGCTCCCCGCCCGTCGTGAGACCGCCGAGCGTGCCCAGCCGCGGCATCTCCGCCACGGCCAGCGACTGGTCGCCGAACAGGTTGAGCCCGGAGTCGAACCACTTCCCGTTGTCGTCCCGCATGTGGAACGTGATCGGCACGGGGCCGAGCCCGATGGGCTGCTGTGCGGCGGCGGGGAGCGCGACCAGTGCGGAGGCACCGACCGCGGCGACCGCGAGCGTGACCACCGCCTTGCCGCGCCACCGCCTCGTGCGGGCTCCTGGCGGAGCTAAGAGCGTGTCTCACTTGGATCTTGAGGGAGGTGTGGGCAAGATCGTGGCGTGATGG
>NZ_BAABIB010000104.1:0-8405 GCF_039542405.1 Amycolatopsis dongchuanensis | reverse complement strand
AAGATCAACAACGAGGCACATCCAACCACACCCGAAGATCATTCTGTTACGGCCTCTTAGCTGGAGACAGGGCCCGGCCAAGGACCACTACGACCGACGCCGCGCCCGACGCGACCGCCCCGCGGCACCTGTTCAACCGCATGCTCGGCCAGCTCTACCGCTGCCTCCACACAGGACAGACCTACGACCACGGGTGCCGCGCCGGGCATCCGAAGCCGCCCCGTCCAGCGACTGCTGCCGCAACGTCTCGCACGCCGCGACGTGCGCGTCCATTCCCCGCGGCGCCGGTCTCGTGCTCCCACGTTCCCACGAAGTTCCCCGGCGTGTGGTCGAAGGGCAGCGCGGGATCGCGGGCGAGGTTCCGATCCCGGTACCGCGTGATCTCCTCCCGCCGCGTGCTGATCTCGCTCTCCAGCAACCGGATCACCTCGTCGACCGTCATGAACCCGGCGAAGCTCAACCGCGCGCTCAACTCCGGATCCTGGTAACGGGTCGGCGGGCGGTACGGCCCCTTCAACCAGTCCAGGAACACCGTGGCACCTTCGGCCGTCACCTCGTAGCGCTTCGCGTCCTGCGCCCCGGCCGCGGCTCCACGCTGTGGGTGACCCAGCCGCCGGCCTCCCTCTTCGACAGCGAGCGGTACACCTGGCTCATCTGCGTGTTCGAGCGCAGGAACCGGCCGAAGGTGTCCAGGTGCTCGGCCGCTGCACCAGCACGCCCAGCAGGATCGTCATCTGCGGTTCGCTACACCGGCGACCGGGTTTTTCACTGCTCGCTGGGCAGGCGGGCCGGGCGCAGCGGCTCATAGGTCCTGCCCGGCACGAAACGGCCGGGGCGGAAGTCGGCCAGTTCCGGGAAGTCCGCCCCGTGCACCTCGTCCGCCACGAGGCGTGCCAGGAGCGGAGCCAGCGTGATCCCGCTGTGCGTCGCGACGACGTAGAAGCCCTCCGCGGCGAACCCCGCCACCGTGAGCCCGTCGGCGGGCATCGCGCGCTGACCCACCCGGACCTTCTCGACCACGGCACCCTCCGCCCCGGTGAGCAGCGTGGGCAGGCGCTCGACCAGTTCCGCCCCGACCTTCCCGTCTGCGGGCACCTCGACCGCGGGATCGGCTTCCCCGTCGAGATCGAGCCCCTGCAGCAGCAGCCGCCCGCCCCCGTCCGGCCGGACGTTGAGCCGCGGGGTGGTGAGCACCCGCGAAAGCCGCGCCGGAACGGGCGCGGTGGTCGCGAGGAAGCCCACCGTGGCCGAACCGGGTGCTTCCGGGTCGGCCATCGGAACCGCCACCCCCGCCGCCCGCGCGACCCCGGCGGTCCAGCGGCCCGCGCAGCTCACCACGACGTCCGCGGAGTACCGCGAGCCGTCGGCGGTGCGCACCACTCCCCCGCCCACCTCGACGACCTCGGCCCCGTTGACGATCCGGACCCCGGCGTCCCTCGCCTCGCCGAGGAACCGGGCGAGCAGCAACGCGGGCAGCACGTGTGCCTCTTCGGGGTAGTACACGAATTCCGTGCCCGCCGGCTGCGGTGCCAGGTCCGGTTCGAGCTCCAGCGCTTCCTTCGCCGTCAGCCGGCGGACCGGGTAGTCACGGCTTTCGAGTTTCGCCACCCGGGCCAGCAGCACCTCCAGTGCGGCCCCGTTCGCCCACTCCAGGTTGCCGGTGGGGAAGAACCACGGCGCCGGTCCCCCGGCGAACTCGTGGTGCGCCCGCACCCCGGCGTGGTTGAGCGCGAAGTACGACTCCGGCTCCTTGTTGCCCGAGTTGACCCAGGCGAACGAGGTCCCGGTGGTCCCGGCGCCCGGGGTGCGGGCCTCCAGGATCGTGACCTCCGCGCCGCGGGCGGCCAGCCGCCCCGCGACGGCCGCGCCCACGACACCCGCACCGATGACGATTGCTCGCAAGATCCGTCCTTTCCGCGAAGTTCTCAGCGCGCGCTTTCGGTACCGAACAGCCGGGCGACCCCGACCACGCGCTCGATGACGACCACCACCACGGCGGCGAACAGCACCATCAGCGTGCCGACGGCGGTCACCGTGGGGTCGTAGTTGTACTGCAGGTAGTTGAAGATCCGGACCGGCAGCGTCTGCAGGTCGGTGGTGACGACGAACAACGCGACGGTCAGGTCGTCGAACGACGTGATCAGCGCGAAGAACGCCCCGGCGATGAGCGCGCCGCGCACCGCCGGCAGCGTGACGTGCCAGAACACGCGCAGCGGCCCGGCGCCCAGCCCCGCCGCCGCGAGCTCGGCGGAGCGGTCCAGCCCGGCGAGGCCGGCCAGCACCAGCCGCACGGTGTAGGGCACGGTCAGCACCAGGTGGGCCAGCAGCAGCGTCAGCGGGCTGGACGCCATGCCCAGCTGCGCGTACCACTGCAGCAGCCCGATGCCGAGCACGATCGTGGGCACCGCGAACGCACTGGAGAACACGTTGTCCAGCAGGCGCCTGCCGGGGAACGGGTAGCGCTGGATGGCCAGCCCCGCCGCCAGTCCCAGCGCGGTCGACACCACGGCCGCCGCCGCCGCGACGCCGAGGCTCAGCCCGAACGAGGCGAGGAATTCGGGGCGGTGGAACAGTTCCGCGTACCAGTGCAGCGTGATCCCCTTCGGCGGGAACGAGACGTAGCTGGTCGTGGTGAGCGAAGAGGCCAGCGTGACGAGCACGGGCGCGAGCAGGAACAGCCCCACGAGCGTGGCGAACACGGCACCGGGTACGCGCCTCATGCGAACGTCCCCTTCGCTCCGCGCCCGCGCAGCAAGCGGGCGTACACGGCCATGAGCACGGTGGTGACGACGATGAGGATGAAGCCGATCGCCGCCGCGTACGGCCAGTCCAGCGTCACCGTCGCCTCGGTGTAGACGAAGTACGGCATCAGCTTCACCGTCGGCCCGCCGAGGATCGCGGGCGTGACGAAACTCGACACCGTCAGGCTGAACACGATCAGCGAGCCCGCCAGCATCCCCGGCGCGGACAGCGGCACGGTGATGCGCCAGAAGCACGTCCAGCCGCTCGCCCCGAGCCCTTTCGCCGCGGGCACGAGCGTCGGGTCCATGCGGTCGAGGCTGCCCAGCAGCGGCAGCACCAGGTAGGCGAGCATCACGTGCACCATGCCGACGAGCACAGCGGTGTCGTTGTAGAGCAACTGGGGCGCGTCCAGCCCGACGGCCTCCAACAGCTTCGCCAGCGGGCCGTTCGGCCCGAGTACGACGAGCCAGCCGTACGCCCGGATCACCATGCTGACCAGCAGCGGGGACAGCAGGACCAGCGAGAGGTAGTTGCGCACCCGCGGCGAGCGGCCGCGCAGGTACAGCGCGAACGGGTAGCCGAGCACCAGGCAGCACACCGTGGTGAGCACCCCGATCCACAGCGTGTGCCCCAGCACCCCGCGGTAGAACGGGTCGCCGAGGAAGCGGGTGTAGTTGGCGAGCGTGAACGCGCCCTGCTGGGTGCGGAAGCTGTTGACGACGAGCGTGACCAGCGGGGCGGCGAACAGCAGCGCGAACGCGAGGATCGCGGGTCCGGCCAGCAGGTAGCCGGTGCGCCACGGGCGGGCTACTCGGGCCGGGCGGACACCGACGCGTGCTGCGACTGCCATGCGCACCTCACCTCCTCGCCCAGTGCCGGCACCGGCTCGCCGAACGGCAGGGTCGCCTCCACCGGACCGGCCACTGTGGACACCGTGCAGCGGACGCGGGTGCCGAGGAACCGCGTCGCCGAAACGGTTCCGGGGAGGCCGTCTCCGCTGGCCGAGACGCGCACCGCTTCCGGACGCACGTACAGCCGCACCGCCGCGCCCGGCGCGGGCACCGGCCCGACCGGGGTGGCCGACAGGACGTGCCCGGCCACCCGGCACCTGCCCTCGCCGAGCGCTTCGCCGTCGAACAGATTGATCTCGCCGACGAAACGCGCCACGAAGTCAGTGCCGGGGCGCAGGTAGACGGTCTCGGGATCGCCCAGCTGGTGCAGCACGCCGTCGGCCATCACCGCGATGCGGTCCGACACGGCGAGTGCCTCCTCCTGGTCGTGGGTGACCAGGATCGTGGTGGTGCCGATCCGGCGTTGCAGCGCCAGCACCTCGTCGCGGAGCCGGACGCGCAGCTGGGCGTCGAGGTTGGAGAACGGTTCGTCGAGCAGCAGCAGATCCGGTTCCACGACCAGGGCACGGGCGAGCGCCGCGCGCTGCTGCTGCCCGCCGGACAGCTGCCGGGGGTGGCGGCCGGCGAGCCCGTCGAGACCCACCATTTCCAGCGCTTCGGCGACCTTCTTCTTCCGCGTCTCCGCGGCGGTGCGGCGCATCCGCAGTCCGAACGCGACGTTGTCGGCGATCGTCATGTGCGGGAACAGCGCGTAGGACTGGAAGACCATGCCCATCGCCCGCCGGTTGGCCGGCAGGCTCGTCAGGTCGCGTCCGTCCACTTCGATCCGGCCGCCGTCGGGCAGCAGGTGCCCCGCGATCATGTTGAGCGTGGTGCTCTTGCCGCAGCCGGAGGGCCCGAGCAGGGTCAGGAACTCCCCCGGCTCGGTGCGCAGGTCGATCCCGCGCACGACTTCCTTGCCGCCCAGCGACTTCCGCAGTCCGCTCAGGTGCAGGCGGCCGCGGGTGCGGGCGGGCGCCGGTGTCTCGGTGACGGTGCTCACCGGTTCTCCACCTCCTTGTTCCACCGGTCGGTCCACGCGGCGCGCTGCTGGTTGATCGTGGTCCAGTCCAGCTTGCGCAGCTTCCCGAGATCCCCGGTGTCGACGACCTTGCCCGCGAGGGCCGGGTCGAGTGACACGCCCTGCACCACGGAACCGTCGTAGGTGGCCTTCGCCAGCTCCGCCTGCGCCTGGGTGCCGAGCAGGAACGCCACGAACTTCTGGCCCAGGTCCGCGTGCGGTGCCTTGTTCACCACGTTCGCCGTGGTCACCAGCGCGATGGCGCCGTCGTCGGGATAGCCGAACTTCACCGGGAAGTTCTTGTCCGCCAGCGTCGCCACGCGGGACACGCCCCAGACCGACGCCGCCGCCTGGCCCTGGAGGAAGTAGTTGGACACGTCGGCGGTGGTGTCGAAGGTGACGGCGTTCGCGGCGATGCGCCGGACCGCGTCGAAGCCCGGCCCGATGTCGGTCTCCGAACCGCCGTTCGCCCTGGCGGCGCCGACCAGCAGCCCGATGCCGTAGGTGTTGGTGATCGACGGCAGCACGAGCTGCCCCTTGAGCCGCGGGTCGGCGAGGTCGAGCCAGGTCCGGGGCTCGGGCACGCCGTGCTCGGCGAACCACTGGGGGTTGTAGGCCAGGCCGGTGGCCGTGAGCCCGAAGCCGACGCCGGTGTCCCCCGGCATCCTGGCGACGTCGGCGACCTGGCCGAGTGGCACCACCTTCGGGTCGACCGGCGTGAGCAGCCCGGCCTGCGCCGCCTGCGCCTGCGGGCCGTCGTCGATCAGCGCCACGTCGATCTGCGGGCTGCCCTGCTGCGCCTTGAGCTTGGCGACGGTGTCGCTCGACGCGCCGGGGATGTAGGTGACCTTGCAGGAGCAGGTCTTCTCGAAGTCCGGCAGGATCGCCTGCCGGAAAGCGGTTTCGAACGAGCCGCCGTACCCGGCGACGACGAGCGTGCCCGCGCTCGCCGACGGGTTCGGCGCGGCGCAGCCTGCCAGTGCCAGCACGGCGACGGCCAGCCCGAGAAAGCGTTTCCTCCGGCGCATGACTACCTCCTGGAAGGGTCAGAAACGGTGCGGGGACAGCGGCGCGATGGCACGCCTGGTGCCCCCGGACAGCACGAGATCGGCGGCGATGTCGCCGAAGACGGGGGCGAGTTTGAAGCCGTGTCCCGAGAAACCCGTGGCCAGCACGAGGTTTCCGGTGAGCGGGCCGAGCAGGCCGTGGCCGTCGGGGGTGAACCCGTCGGCGTAGGTGGCGACGCGGACGGGATCGGGCCGCAACCCGGGCAGGGTCGCGGTGACGGCGGCGTGCAGCCGGGCGAGCAGCTCGGGTTCCGCGCTGCGCGGCAGGCTTTCGGGGCTTTCCACGGGTGGCCAGCCACCTCCGTGGGCGTTCACCTTCACCCCGAACCCGTCGAGCGCGGGGAAGCAGGAGAACGCGTGCGCGCCGACCCGGATGGCGATCGGGCAGCGTCCGGGGTCGAACAGTTCGGCGTCGCGGCGGGGAAACCAGGCCGACGTGATGCGCCGCGCCTGTACCGGTAAGTGCGGCAGCAGCTGCCTCGCCCAGGCCCCCGGGGTGACCACGGCCGCGTCGAACCGCTCGGTTCCGGCGCCGGTGGTCACCAGCACCCCGGCACCGTCCGGTTCGACGGCGGAAACTCTGGTGCGGCACCGGAGTTCCGCTCCGTGCCGCTGGGCCTCGTCGACCGCGGTGAGCACGGCGGCCTCGGGCCGCAGGTACCCGGCTTCCCGGTCGAGCACCAGCACCTCGCCCTCGGCCAGCGGGTGCTCGGGCACCCGCCGGGCGGCTTCCCGTCCACTGAGGACCTCGACGTCCACTCCGGACTCCTGCACGGCGCGAACGACTGGGTCGTCCGCGGCGCCGACGGTCACGCCGCCCACCAGGTGGAGCAAGCGCGTGCCGCCGGCCCGTTCCAGCTCCGTCCACAACAGACGGGACTCGCGCAGCAACGGTACGTAGTGCGCGCCTTCCTTGTACGCGGTGCGGAAGATGCGGCTCTCCCCGCCGGAGGCACCGCGGTCGTGGCCGGGCGCGTAGGTGTCGAACCCCACGGCTCGCGCGCCGCGGGCGGCCAGGCGCCACAGCGTCATCGCGCCGACGGCGCCGGTGCCGAGCACGGCGACGGACGGACTGGTACTCACGAACTCACCTCCGGGCGGGGGTTTTCAGGGGAGATCGAGCGAGGTTTCGACGTAGAAGCGGGAGGAGTCGGCCGGCAGGATGGCCTGGAAGTGCTCGGCGACGGTGTCGTCGGCGGCCCAGGTGACGCGCAGCCAGCGGAACACCGGGGTGCCCTCGGGCAACCCGAACACCTCGGCGTGCGCGGCGTCCAGCGCGCAGGGCTCGACGTAGAGGCGCGACCGGGCGAGCGCGACTCCCCGGTTGCGCAGGTAAACGTGGGTGGTCGCGGACACGAGGTCCTGGTCGAGCAGGTCGGGGGCCAGGCGGAACGGCAGCACGGCCAGTTCGGCGACCACCGCGCGCCCGGAGTCCGGGCTGAGCTTGTGGCGCTCGACCTGCACGACCGCTTCGTCGTCGGGGAGATCGGGCAGCCTGAGCCGCGCGCTGCCCGCGCTCACCACCTTCGCCGAGATGACCCGGTGGTCACCGTGCATCTCGGGGCCGCTGAGCAGCAGACCGGCCGAGCGGAGCAGGTTGCGCTCGCTCGCCGTCTGCGCGACGAACGTGCCGCGCCGGCGGTACCGGACGAGCAGGCCCGCCGCGACCAGGTCACGCAGGGCGCGCTGCACGGTGATCCGGGAGACCCCGAACTCCTCGCCCAGCTCGGCTTCGGTCGGCACCCGCGTGCCGGCGGGCCACCGTCCCTGCGCGATCCGCGACTCCAGCTCCCGCCTGATGCGGGCGTGCAGCGGGAGGTCGCGGCCGGTCATGACGAGCAGTCTGCGCTGGAAGGATTTGTTATGTCAATACTGCGATTAAGCATGACTTATCCTCGTAACGCACGAAACCCGCTGGTTACCAGGGTTCCTGTCCGTCCTCGTCAGGGACGCCGGACCGGCGCGGCTCCAGGACGACCGGTCACCGGCAGGCCGTCACCACGCCCACGGCGATCAGCACTGGACGCCGCCGGGAGCGGGTGCCGTGCCGTGGTCCGGCACGCTCGGACGCACTAGGTGTTGCGCGTCGTGACGTTGGTGTCGGCTGACGGGGGCTGAGACGAGGGACGGGTCTTTCGGCGGCAGAATGAGAAGTGCGAGCAAGTCGTCCACCGAAGAGAAAGACCGTCCGTGCATCACTGTGACGCCCCGCTGTCGGTGGAGGGCCGTCGCCGGCTCGTCGCGCGTTGCCAGACCCGCCCGATCGCGCACATCGCCGCGGAGATGGGCGTCTCCTGCCCAGGCGCATCGAAGTGGGTCAACCGCCGGCGGCGTCACGGCGGGACCGGACTGCTCGACCATCCGAGCGTGCCGCCCCCACCGCCGAGGTCATGGCCCCGATCGAGCAGCGTGGTGGCCTTCATCCGCCTCCCGCCGCGCGTAGTGCGCTTATTCGCACCAGGAGTTGGTCGAAAATTCCGACGGCGGTCGTCAGGTCCCGGATCGCCACCAGGAACAGCTCCCGGTCGCCGGACTCGAAACTTCGCAGGCATTCGGCGCTTCCGGTTTCCGATCGGGTCAGTACCTGGTCCCAGGATTGTTGCGCATCCTGATCGGGAATGCGGAAGTAAGAGCGTGTCTCACTTGGATCTTGAGGGAGGTGTGGGCAAGATCGTGGCGTGATGG
>NZ_BAABIB010000103.1:0-7409 GCF_039542405.1 Amycolatopsis dongchuanensis | reverse complement strand
CAGCATGCCCACACTTGATCAACTACGGCCAGCAGACGCGCCGATCATTTTGAAACGAGTTGTAAGGGCGACCACCTGACGGCACGTGAGTGCCGCTCGCAGCTATCGCATCGCGAGATTGAGTTTTCGGTGTTGACGGCTACTTGCAATCGCATCGAGCGACCGCAGGTTCACCGTCCGACCAAATCTGACCATAGTCAGACTTGGTCGGCATGTCGTTACTCCAACCGGGTGGGGCTTTGGTCAGCCCTGGTCAGTTGGCTACACTTGCTTCCATGGGCAACGGAACCGCGGGCTTGGCCCCGTTCGAGCGTGTCGCTGCTGCACTTCGGGAGGGGATCTCAAGCGGACGGTTGAAGCCTGGAGACCGCTTGCCGAGCAACCGTGATCTGGCTGAGCAACACGCGGTTTCGCTGCCAACCCTTCAACGCGCGGTTGCGCTGCTTCAGCAAGAGGGCTGGCTGGTCTCGCGCGCCTCGGTCGGGGTGTATGTCGCCGATGAACCACCGGCTGAAGCACCGATCCTGTCCCTGGCTGATGTGCGGCAAGCTCTGGCCGAGCTCAGGAGCGCCGTGGCCGCGCTGGAGAAGCGTCTCGATCGCATCGAAGCGGCGGATCGGTGAGCGGTGTTGTGTGCCATGCCTCTATGAAAGCCGCGATTGACCAGCGGAAACAGGGCACACTCGGGGGCACACTCGAACACTGGGGGCACAGTCGGAGGTGAGATGGGGGGCAATGAGCAGCTGGCTGCTCTGATGCGTCAGGCCGGCTTCCTCAGGGAGGATGGATCCGTCGGACTGAAGGTTTTCGCACGCGCTGTTGGGGAGCAGGCCGGTAGGACGTACACGCACACCTATGTGCGCCGCTGGCTGGACGGGATGATCCCGCGTGACGAGCAAACACGGCGGGCGATCACCGACGCGCTCGCCAAACGCCTGGGCCGGCCGGTCGAGCCACACGAGGTGGGCTTCGGTGGTAGCCGGAAGGTCTCCCCTGACCTTGGGCTCTCTTATCCGGACAAGGCGTTGGACGGAGTCAGCACCCTCGGCGGGCTATGGCAAGCCGATCTGGACGGCCTGACAACACTCCTGAGCGCGCCGGCCAATGTCGCAGCCTGGAACGAAGCATCGCTGTCCTGGCTGGTCTCCACCCGACACGACCTGATCAGCGGCACCGGAAGGCGGCGCATCGGCCCTGCTGACATCCTCGGGATTCGTAGCACCACAGAGATGTTCGACCGCCTCGACGGCCAACACGGCGGCGGTCACGCGCGGCGTTCACTCGTGGAATTCCTTCGCACGGACGTCGCGGCTGTGCTGCAAGGTACGTACACCGACGAGATCGGCCGGGACCTCTTCCGTGTCACCGCCCAGGCGACACTGCTCGGAGCCTGGATGTCCTACGACGCCGGCCTTCACGGCCTGGCGCAGCGGTACTTCATTCAGGCGCTCCGACTCGCCGAGTCGACCGGCGACCGCTTGCTCGGCGCGAGCATCTTGGACGCCATGAGTCACCAGGCGACGTTCCTCGGCAACTTCCGAGAGGCCGCCAACCTCGCGCGAGCGGCGAGGATGGGAACCGAGACCGCAGGATCAGCTCTGGCGCTCGCGCACTTCTACGCGATGGAAGCGCGAGCACTTGCGCGCCTAGGCGACGCCGCAGAGTGCGACCGCGCGATGTCGGCGGCTGTAAGCCAATTCGAGCGTCGAAACCCCGACTCCGACCCAGCAGAGTGGTTCGGATACTTCAACGAGGCTGAGCTGGCTGCCGAGCTGGGTCACTGCAACCGGGACCTGGGGCGGGCCGTCGACGCCAGCACCTACGCGTCCCAATCGCTGGGCCCCTCCCCTAGCGGCTACGTTCGCAGCGACTTTTTCGCCACCATGGTGCTCGCGGACGCCTACCTCGACCAGGGCGACGCAGAGCAGGCATGCGAGGTCGCGCTCGGCGCGCTCCAGATCGGGGAACAGCTCAAGTCGGCCCGATGCGGGGCCTACGTCGACGAGTTCAAGCAGCGCCTCGCCCGGCTGGGCAACAGCCGGGCGGTTTCGGACTTCATCGAGCAGGCCGCGCACACGCGCCTCTGGAGGCCACAGGACGCTAGAACGGTGCCCAGTCGCGGCGGTCTCCCCCGGTCCTGATCGCAGCCACCCGCTTGCGGACCTCGGCGGCCGCACGTTCGTCGGTGCCGGCCTTTCGCGCTAGCCAGAGCGTCATCGCGACCTCACGGTAGTCGGCGAGTACCGGGTAGCCGGGCCAGGACATGATGTCCCAGCCGTAGACCTCGACGAATTGGCGGTACTCCTCCTCGGTGTGCCAGCCGAAGCGCTCGTAGAACAGCGCCGTCTGCACCAGGTCCCACTCACGAGGTCCAACGGCAAAGCTATCGAGATCAATAAGCAGCGGGGTGCGATGTCGATCCAAGATCACGTTTCCAACATTGGCATCCCCATGGATCGCCCCGGGCCGGAGCACAAAATCCAGCATCTCGTATCGGCTACGAAGGTTGTCGATACGCGCGTGCAAAAAGTCAGCGTCGACCGGGTCAATGTTGTGGAGGTTTCCCAGCTGTGCGTCCAGCTTGTCAAACGGTTCGTGATTCGGCAGGCTTAGCGATGATGGAGCGTCAAGCTGGTGTAGACGCTTAATTAGGTCCGCAACCTGGGCGACCGATGCATACTCCTCCCGCTCCGATGCCGACTCCCAAAGCGTGGCGACATAGCCACCGACTTCGAACGGCTGATCAAGGTCGAGGGCACGGGTTGCCGGGTAGTTCTCCTCAGCCAGCCAGCGAGCCACAGCAACCTGCCTCTTCGCACTCTCCCACGCCTCACTGCCAGCGCTTATTCGAACGATTACAGGCGAACTGAGCCGGTAAACAGCGTTGGAGCCAATGCGGATCAACTTCGCCGCCGCGGCTTCTACACCCGCCTGCGCAGAAACTGTCTTCAAAACTTGACGCGAAGACTCCTCGGTCAACACCACTGCCTCAGGCAACTACTACCCTTTCATTAAAACTTTCATCGCCTACGTGTCGATATTCGATTTCCTGATTGACACAGGCTGTCTACACCAAGTCGTTCGGCTCCTTATCCCAGACCATCTGAATGCTAGCGCCGTCATCTTTCGCCATAAACCAATTATCCGGTCGCAAAATCGTGGGCGGAAATTGACAGTGCGCGAACGGGTTATCGAACCTATAAACTTTCGGATCTCGGCCCGAGCGGGCATGCCACGCGGGCATCACCGCGAAAACACAGCTCAAGCGACGATTCCTACCTTCAGGGTTTCCCCTTGACATTGCAAAAAGCCCATTAGAAGCCCGCGTCAATTGTGCAGCGTCAGAATCAGACGGCGGAATTGCGAGCATTTTGTCCCCATATAAGGCGTTCACAATGTCCCAAAGTCCACAGGAACCGTCCCGAAAACAAACAGCTACCGCGAATGGCTTGTCGCGCAGATCGTATTTTCCGCCAGTCTTGCCCGTGAGACTTACACGCAAACGCTCACTATCTTTAGGAAAGCCAAAAACGGACGGACCCATAACAATTATGGGTTCATCGTCCGATGCAGGTTCGCGCCGCAGTCGAGGGAAGAATCGGAAGGAGAGCGTAGCGCCATCGTCTTCATACACTCGGCGTGGATGCTCGCCCGCTTGCGCCCCATCGCGCGGAGTACCCAACTCTAGTACGGTTTGACGAAGCCATTCTGAAATCTTCTTAATTTTGGGCTGCGCAGCCATTTCGTCAATCTCAATCGATACCCACCAATTCGTGGGTCGCACGCGAGAGTTTATCCCTTCCACCAAGCGCGCATTCCTAGCCACTTCGTCCTCGAAGTCTTTGCTCTGAAAGAACGTGCGAACCTCGATTGCAGCTACGTACTCCCCAGCCGAATAGATCCGGAAATCCGGGCCCCCTTCGCCGTCATCTTCATATCGGACGTCAAATCCGCCCTCAAATCTACTGTTCAAGTAAATTTCATCCAGCGCCTGCAAGAAGTTTATCTCGCCCCGCCCTTGAAGGCGACTGAGAACCATTCGGTTAGAAGGGAGCGACTGATACCACCTGTTTATCTTAGTCCGCGCGTTCTGCGCTTCCGTCGAACCAGAAAGGCGACACCATTCGCCTGAGCTTCGAAACGGCCCTTCGGAAGGGGCGTCCGGCTCCGGAAAGACAAGCTCCACTGGCACAGGTGGAGCGTAGTCCACGGGACGCATCGCTGGGCGAACGCGCATTCGGCCAGGTCAGGGCCGCCCTGCTCATAGCCCACCCAGTTTGGATGACTGTGATGATGCGCAACCCGAAGCGGCAGGTCAAGGACGACACGCGGGGAGGACATGCGGAACCCCACCTCGCTGCGGCCCGGCGCGGCTCCAGACCTACGCCCGTGGCCGCCACCTGGCCCCAAGCCCATCACGAGGGGTACTTGCGCACGTCAGCAAGCAGTTTGCGAATCCGTTCAAAACCCGTCCAGTGTGAGTTCGAATCTCACCGGGGGCACTCCTCCAGACCAGCCAGAATCGGCCCCTCACCTGCGAGAACAGGGTGAGGGGCCGATCTTGTGCTCTCCGGCTGCCTCCGGGTCCGACCGGCCGAATCCGGGTGCTTCCCCCCTATTCGCCCCCACGTTCCGGCGGGTCCGGCTCGACACCGAGCGCTCTCTCGATCCGCGCGTGCACCGCCGACTCCAGCCCCGCGATCACCTTCGCGTAGATCTGGTGCAACACCGCGACCGAGTGACCGGCCCACTCCGCGCACTGGGTCGAGGGGACCCCTGCGGCCAGCCAGGTGGATACGCACGCGTGCCGGAGGTCGTACGGGCGCCGGGCAAGCGGCGAGAGGTACTCCGCCTCGCTCAGCGCCGCCTTCCGCGCTCTGTCCCACACCCGCCCGACCGTGGATTCAGAGAGATCACCACCGGTCAGGTTCCGGAACAGGCGGCCGTCTGCCGCCGTACCGAACTCCCTGAGGTGGTCATGCAGGATCGCGGTCAGCGGAGGCGGACAAGGCACAGCACGGACCTCTCCCCGACCACGCTGCTTGAGCTGCCGTCGATCACGTCGCGCCCCGTTGTCGGTCCACGCCGCACCGGTGACCGGCGCCGTTTCCGACAACAGCAGCTCACCCCATCCTTCGTCCGGCAGCTCCAGATCCGCTTCCCGCAGCATCGCGGCCTCTTCCGGGCGTAAAGCCGCGTAGTACATGCAGGCGAAGTAGGCCACCAACGCCGGGCCTGCCGACCGACGAGGCTGTCCTGCCACTTTCTGAGCCGCCACCGCGCTCAGCAAGGCCTTGGCCTGGTCATGATTGATGACAACCCGCTTATCGATGGCACGCGCCGTTTTCGGCATCGTCCATTTCACTGTGGACAGCCTGTTCGTGGTGAGCGCCTTGAGTTCGACTGCGTAGTCCAACGCGTTGTGGAGCACAGCGCGCTTGCGGTACACCGTTTTGGCAGCAGCTTGCCTGCCATCCAGCTTCAGCGAAATCTGCTCCAGGACTTCACGCAGGACGGCTTCGTCGTTCAGGCGCGACACCGACACCGTATTCGCTTTGACCCATTTCAGCGCCCGCTCAATCTCCGGCGGTTTCGGGGTGTCTCGCCGTTTGGTGTTGAACGCCCATCCGGTCAGGGCGCGCCGGAGCACCTTCGGCTCCGGCGCCCCCTTCCCGGTGCGCAGCAGGGCGGGCGCGCCATGAATCGCCAAGCTCACCAAAGATCAACAAGTCACCGAGAAATGCTCATCCCGATTCGACCGATGGATGCGGGCTCAGGACTCCGGGCCGTCCGCGATCACGGTGCCCATCCAAGCGTGAAGTGCACCTTTCAGTTCTACCGGCTCGATGATTCGTACACGAGTCCCCAGTTGAAGAACTCGAACTGCGATCTCCTCAAGACTATGGCCCCCGAACGTGATGAGCGTTCGCTCGGCGCCGTCGGGTTCGAGTGAGCCCGCACCGGGTGGCACCAGGCGCTGGGCACGACCGAAGTCGATTTCTGCCTGCACGGTGGCGTAGAACGGATACTCGGCGAGCAGCATCTCGGACACCATGCGGGCGGCGTCGGGGGGCTCAACGAGGTTCGCCAGCCGTCCGGTCAGTTGCGCCTCGATGACACGATCGGCACGAAAAGTCCGCCACTCGTGCTTGCTGTTGTCGAGCGCGACCAGGTACCAGCGGTTGCGTGTTCGCACCAACTGCCAGGGGGCCACTTCGCGTGAAGTCAAGTTCTCCCGACGGTCACGATAAGTGATTCGAAGTGCTTCTCGGGCACGGCAGGCGGTGGCCAGCGTCAGGAGGACCGCGGGTGTCACCGGTTCCTCGGCCACGCGAGGTGTGTGCACGACAATGCCGAGGAATCCCTCAAGCCGTGCGGCCATTCGTGGCGGGAGCAAGCGTTGCAGCTTGGCCAGGGCAGTGAACGCGGCCCGGTCATGCCCGAGCAAGCCGGACAGCGCCGCCTCTTGCAAGGCCACCACGACGGCGAGCGCCTCATCATCGTCAAGGGGCAACGGAGGCAGCGAGGTGCCACCACCGAGCCGATAGCCGCCCCAGGGGTCGGGGTCCGACTGGATGCTGTAACCAAGGTCGCGGAGGCCGGCGATGTCTCGTCGCACTGTGCGCTCTGTGACCTGCAGTTCCGCGGCGAGCTCGCGGTTGGTCCAGGACGGCCGACTCGCGAGTGTCGACAAGAGCCGGAGCAGCCGTGCGGAGGGCTTGATGACACACGCTCCCTCGGATCGGATCAGGACAGGATCTGACCTGGTCGCGGCCTACTGTGGCAATCGGTTGGTACGGACCAGGACGCGAGACTGTCACGACGGGTGCTGGCTGCCGTGACCGACGCGCCGGGACTGCCGTCCCAGCGGATTGCAAGATCAACCACAGGTGTACGAAAAGGATGAACCGGACATGACCGAAGACAAGATCGACTTCAATGAACTCGATCCGAAGGTGATCGCCGACGTGTCTCAGCACAACAAGGCGCTGGTACTGGACTTCTACAGCGATCTCTCGGCTGGCAACCATCAGGGGGCGATGGATCGGCTGGACGAGGATCTGGAATATCGAGTCGGGGGCCACCCCGCCGAGTTCCCACTGGCCGGGGTGCACTCCAAGGCGGAGCTGATCGAGGTTCTCAGCAAGATCGACGCAGCCGTTCCCGGCGGCGTCCAAGTTGAGATCTTCAGTGCTATCGCTGAAGGAGACCAGGTGGTGGTCGAGTTCATCGCTCGAGGGGTCTCCGGCAGTGGCAAGACTTACGAGAATCGAGTGGCGTTCTCGTGTGAAGTCATCGACGGGAAGATCCGGAGAGTGCGAGAGTATCTCGACACGCTCCATGCCAACGCTGATGCGCCCCGGGTGCGGTGCAGGCTCTGATCCCAGGGAGGATGCGGAGCATGCCGG
>NZ_BAABIB010000102.1:0-4087 GCF_039542405.1 Amycolatopsis dongchuanensis | reverse complement strand
CCACAGCGCAACCAGCGGCAAACCCCCGATCACCCGCCTGACCAACCTCCCTGGACACCACACCTAGGGCTGCGGCGCCTCCCGCGGCGGCAACCACCCGCACCCGAGGCCAGAGAGGACTGAGCCTTCCGTGAACGAGGACGTGGGGAGCCCGCACCAACGGCTACGAGAGCACCTCGACGAACAACTCGACAAGACCCTCCGGCCCCTGACGAGCGTGCGAGACCTGGGCAAGATCAGGGAACGCGAGCTACTGGATCTTGGGGTCTACCTCCTGGAAATGGGCCTCGCCGTCCTCAGCGAGGTCGATCTCTACCGCCCGGACCTCGAGGCCGCCGTCGCCACCGCAGCGATCGCGGCCAAGGGCCGGACCGACCAGCCACTTCTCCCCCGAGTATCCGAACTCATCTCCACCCAGACCGACCAACTCACCGCCACCCGAGCCGCCCTCGACGAGGCCACCCCCGCGCTCCAGCAGGAGGACCGCCAGTACCTCGCCGTCGTAGCGGCGCTGGATACCACCCTCTCGGCCTTCGCCAATCTCACCGCGCTCTTCAACATCGTGCCCAGCACGTATGTCTGAGGGACCGACCGGGGCACGGCCCTGCTCGGCTGGGCGCGCCACGGAGCGTCCCGGGAACAGCCTTCTTCAGCGGGCCGCCATGCTCATACCCGGGTCAGCTCACCCGGAACGACCACACCCGAGCTGCGCCCGCACCGCTCCCGGCCCGGCGCTTGAGGGCGTCGGCCGGGAGTTTCGAGCCCACAAGCAAAAGCCGGAGGTAACGCCGTGACGAGCCGCCTCGGTCCCTTCGCCCTCTGCCCAGCCTGCCAAAAACGCAACAGCGGCCTGCTCCACGCCCAGCACCCCCAACGCCACATCACGGCGCACGGGCAGGCCGCCTGCGTCGACGCCGGACTGGCCGGCCTCCTGCCGGAGCTGTGGGCGGTGTGCGAAACGATCAGCTCGTGTCAGGGTGAGGACGGCTGGGCCTACATCACCCCGACCCCCGAAACCCGCCAGGCCACCGCCGGCTGGTTCAGCACGCGCGACCTTCGGCATTACTGGGGCGAGCGCGGACGGCTGTACTTTGAACTCCGGGCCGCCCAACAGGCCGCTCATCCACTTCCACCCACGTAACGCCGCCGCCTCTGCGGGAACGACAACGTCTCGTCATCGTGCTCACGGTAAGTTCGCCTCATGGATCCAGAGCGCACCAACGAGCAGACGAAGTGGACGATCCACGGCGAACGGGTCATCGACGACACCCGTCGGCTCAAGCTCAGCATCGCCTCAGTCGAGTTGCCGGACGGGGTGCGCTTCGAGCAGTACGTCCTGCGGATGCCGAAGTCCGCCATCATGGTGGTGCTCGACGACGCGCTCGAGAACGTCCTGATGATGTGGCGGCACCGCTTCATCATCGACCGGTGGGTCTGGGAACTGCCTGGCGGCTACGTCGACCCCGGTGAGGAGCCCGGCGTGACCGCTGCCCGTGAGGTCGAAGAAGAGACCGGCTGGCGGCCCCGCACCGTCGAGCCGCTCGTGTCGCTCCAGCCCACGGTCGGCAGTGCTGACGCGGAGACCCTGCTGTTTCTGTCCCGGGGCGCGGAGTACATCGGCGACGCCGTCGACATCAACGAGGCTGAACGGGTGGCGTGGGTTCCGCTGGCGTCGGTTCGGGAACGGATCGCGAAGGGGGAGATCGTCGGCGCGTCCTCGCAGGTCGGCCTCCTTCACGTCCTGGCCTTTCCGCCCGAGCGGTCATAGCCGCGGCGTCGGCACCCCGATGTCGTCGAGCTCCCGGTACAGCGCCTGGACCTCGCCCGTGGAGAACGGCGCCAACCGCCGACCCATGTCGCCGAGGTAGGCGACCGCCCGCACCGACCGGACGCTGCCGGCCATCCGCACAGCTTCTCGTCCCGCCGCGCAGGCCTCGTCGACGCGGCGCTGGTCGGCCAAGGCGCCGGCCAGCAGCGCGGTGTTGAACAGCTTGCCCCGCTGGTAGCCCTCGCTCATGTCCAAGGACCGGCGGGCGTACCGCTCGGTCTCCTGCGGCCGCCCCAGTCCCTGGAAGGCGTGGGCGAACTTGGCCGCCAGGTACGAGCCATCGAAGTAGCTCAGCCACGACGGCGTGTTGTCCGGGTTGGCCCGCTCGAACGCGGCTTCCGCGCGGTGCAGCGCGTCCAGGCAACCGCGGTGGTCGCCCTGCAGGGCCAACCCGTGCGCCTCCATCACCGCCACCTCGGCCCCCAGCGCCGGCAACCCCGCCCGCTTGGCCGAGCTCCGGGCGGCCAGAGCGAGATCCACCGCTGTCTCGGCCGCCTCCTGCATCACCACTCCCCCGGCCTCCGGCACCATCCCCCGGAAAGCCGCGTGATGACTCATGGCCGCCAGAACCTCGGTCGCCAGGGCGTCGTCCCCGGCCTCCTCTGCCAAACTCAGCGCCGCCCGCAGATGGCGCCGCCCTTCGCCGGCTTGGCCGACGTCGTAGGCCATCCACCCGGCGAGCTGGCGCAGCTCCGCGGCTGCTTTGAACAGCTCCGTGCGGGCGGACCCTACGTTGCCGGCGCTCCTCAAGCGCGGTTCCACCGTCTCCCGTAGATACCGGTCCAACGCGCTGCGACTGTGCCCACCGCCGTAGCGGTTGTCGGCCTGCCGGAAGGCGGCGGTGGCCCGGCGGATGTCCGCCACCGAGCCCTCGTCAGGTCGGCTGGCAACCGCAGCTGCCCCTGCGGCGGGTCCAAGCCACAGCGCGCTCCCGGCCGTGAGAGCACCGACTCCCGCGGTCTTGAGCACCTGCCGTCGCTGCACGTCGTCTCCCGTCGCCTGGGCGGTCGGCGGCAGCGTAGAACCGGTCTCCGGCCCGGCGTATCGCTCTGTCCGATGCTCCGGCAAGGAGAACCACAGGTGCTCCTCGGGGAAGTGCAAGATCGCCGCCCAGCGCTCGAGATTGGCCAAGTCGGTGACCGGCCGGGCTGAACGCTCGATCTCGCTCAACCACCCCTGGGTGATGTCGAGCCATCCGGCCAGGGTGACCTGCGTGATGGCGGGCCGGTGCGCCCGGCGGTACAGCCGGAGCAACCGACCAAAGTGACGCGTCTCCAGCGCGGCCCGGACCTCCGGCTGCTGGAAGAAATTCTCCGGAGGCGCTGGGGGTTCCAGCAGGCGGCTGCTGCGGGCGCACGCCTCGCACCGGTCGGTCCGGTTATCCGCTGCCAGCACCGCCCCACATGACGCACACCGAGCGCGGCGAGGCGGCAATGGACTGGGCATCTGCGGTTCTCCTCGCTGATGGTGCGGATCAGCTTACACCGGGTGAGCAAGCCGCGTGACCTGCCAATATCGCCCGGAGCAATATCGCGACCGCCGATATGGGGCGCTGCGATTGGCTCTTACGCCACCCCTCCGCAAGCTACGTCTCACCCCTAAGGCAGGCCGGCGAATCACGCTGACGGGCCGTCCTCTCCTGGTCCTCGGCGGCGCGCCCTCGGTCAGCGCCTGCGCTGCGCACCTCGTGTTTCCAGAAACGGAGATCCCGATGTCACTGGCCACACGGCTCGCCACAGAAGTTGCCGCCGTCAGCCCGATGTCCTACGTGTCCTAGACTCTGCGCCACCGGGCACAGCGCGGCATCTTCGTCGACGAACTGTTCCTCACCCGCGTCCTGGACTGGCCGAATCATGACCGTCCGGATCAATGACCGTCCCCGCCCAACGGCAGGCATCCCCGGAGCTGTGGCCGGGTCTGTGGAACGACGAGCTGCACCGGGTTCGGCCGGAAAACGCCGGCCGGTTCAAGGCTGGCGGGCGCACCTACGGCGCCGCGGACTGCGGCAAGGCCTGCGTGCCCGCCCGACCCCAGCCTGGCCGCGCCTGGTGCTCCACCTGCTTCCCGGACGGCGAGCCCACGGACCAGTTCGCCACCGTCGCGGTACCCCGGCGGCCTGACCCGGACCTCCTGGCCCGCGTCTTACAAGGCCTGCGCAACCTCTGGCCCCTGCCTGTCCTGAGTTCGAAGAAGGAGGACTTTGATGCGCCCCGGGTGCGGTGCAGGCTCTGATCCCAGGGAGGATGCGGAGCATGCCGG
>NZ_BAABIB010000101.1:39456-45229 GCF_039542405.1 Amycolatopsis dongchuanensis | reverse complement strand
CCATCACGCCACGATCTTGCCCACACCTCCCTCAAGATCCAAGTGAGACACGCTCTTACTACGCCGCGTTGCGGCCCGGAAGAAGCTGCGAATCTGGCGGAGGAATGGACGGACTCGGGTGAAGCTTCGGAAGAAGGTCCGCTGAAGCACCGGGAAGCGGGCATCACCCGCACGGTTCCGTGCCCGCACGTGCTCACGGCAATCCTGCACGAGCACATCAAGACGTACGGCACGGCGGCGGACGGTCGGCTCTTCCGAGGAGTCCGCGGCGGAGGCCGCATCAGCAGCACGGTCTACGGACGGGTGTGGGCGAGGGCTCGTCAGCTCGTCTTCACCCCAGAGGTCGTCGCGAGCCCGCTCGCCAAGCGTCCCTACGACCTCCGACACGCCGGTGAGCGAGCAGCCCTCGACAGCGTGCGACGGCTGCTAGAAGGCCGCTGAGCCGTTGCCACACCTTTGCCACGAACACCCGTCAGGCGCCGCCTGCCACTGCCCATCACCGCATATACGACGAACGCCCCGCTGCCCTGTCTTTCCAGGTCAGCGGGGCGTTCCCCTGGCGTGGCGGGTAGAGGATTCGAACCTCTGAAGGCAGTGCCGTCTGATTTACAGTCAGATCCCTTTGGCCGCTCGGGCAACCCGCCGTGGCTGGGCGAACCAGCCGGAAGACAGCGTACAGAACGTCCCGACGGCGGTGGCAAGCGGGGGGAGGTGGCAGCGCTAAGGTGTGGCGTAGCCGACAAGCCGAAGTACGAGGTGTGGGACAAGTGGCTGATCCGTCGTTCGACGTCGTGAGCAAGGTCGACCGCCAGGAGGTGGACAACGCGCTGAACCAGGCGGCGAAGGAGCTGTCCACCCGGTTCGACTTCCGGGGCGTCAACGCGAAGGTCTCGTGGGCCGGCGAAGAGGCGATCACCGTCGAGGCCGAGACCGAGGAGCGCGCGCTCGCCGCCGTCGAGGTGTTCAAGGAGAAGCTCATCAAGCGGGGCATCTCGCTGAAGGCGTTCGAGGCCGGTGAGCCCGCCGTGTCCGGCAAGATCTACAAGGTCAACGGCAAGATCATCCAGGGCATCGCGTCGGACAAGGCCAAGCAGATCGCGAAGTTCATCCGCGACGAGGGCCCGAAGGGCGTGCAGGCCCAGATCCAGGGCGACCAGCTGCGCGTGTCGGGCAAGAAGAAGGACCACCTGCAGGAGGTCATCGCCCTGCTCAAGGGCAAGGACTTCGACATCGCGCTGCAGTTCACCAACTACCGCTGACGCCGAGGACACACGGGAGCCCGCGACGCGGCTACGCGGGCTCCAGGTCCTCGCCCTCGCCACGCAGCAGACCGGCGAACGACGCGAAGGTCTCGGCGTACAACTCGGTGTCGACGGAACCGTCGAAGGCATGAACGCCCTCGGGCACGCTCAGCCGTGGCATCTTCTCGCCGAACGACTTGAAACGGCTCAGCACGCGCTCGTGGATCTCCTGCACCAGGCCGATCCGCGCCTCGTCCTCGCCCAGGTACGTGTCGTAGCTCGGGTCCATGACGCCGTTGATGCGAACCGTGGCGAGGACGAACCACCACTCCCGAGCCTCCAGCAGCCAGCCCGGCGGCTCGGTCATCCCGTCGATTTCGGCGCACACCAAGTACATCCACGCCTGGGTGTGCGCATCGGGCGCCCAGAACCCGACGTTCCGGAACCGGATGAACGTACGCGGCATGTCGTTGATCCTGCTGTGAGCGAGGCCTTGCCGCAATCAGATTAGGAACGCCGGCCCCTCACCACTTCGCCGTGTCCTGGGCCCACACGAACATCCGATCCGCGTTCACCCGCAGGTACACACCACCGCCGTCCTCGAGCACGTCCTGCCACCACGGCGGTCCGTAGAGCTCGTTCAACGCAGCGAAATCGCCGTGGGCGGGGCCCAGCACGGCAGCCTTGCCGTGCACGATGATCGTGATCTCGCTCGGCACCCAGTGCGTACCGCGGGGCGCCTCGACACATGCTTGGCCCGTGCGGAACCGGAAACCGGGGCTCGTTCCGCGCCGACACCGTGGCGAAGGCCAGGGAGCGCGGCTTGGCCAGGTAGCTCGCGACGCTAGAACCTCCAGTCCGCCTGAGGTCAATGATCGCTCTCAGCGGATTCCGCACGCCCAGAGCGAACGGCGCCCCGCAACGGACCACAACCCGAATACGGTCACGGTGTCCCGGCCGCACAACGAAAGGCACCGCATGACCGTCCACTTGCTACCCAGCCTGCGTTCCCCCGGCAGCGACCTGACCCTCACCGACTCCGTCTACGAACAGCTCCTGCGCGACCGCATCGTGTTCCTCGGCTCCGAGGTCAACGACGAGATCGCCAACCGGATCACGGCCCAGCTCCTCCTCCTGGCCGCCGACGACCCGGAAAAGGACATCAAGTTCTACATCAACTCCCCCGGCGGCTCGGTCACCGCGGGCATGGCCATCTACGACACGATGTGCCTGGTCAAACCGGACGTCTCCACCGTCGGGCTCGGGTTCGTCGCCTCGATGGGGCAGTTCCTGCTCAGCTCGGGCACCCCCGGCAAACGGTTCCTGCTGCCCAACACCCGCCTCGTCATGCACCAGCCGTCCGCCGGGATCCGCGGCGCCGCCACCGACATCGCCATCCAGGCGGAGGTCTTCGGCAAGATGAAGCGCCGCATCGCGGAGATCACGGCGCGGCAGACCGGGCAGACCGTCGAGCAGATCACGGCCGACGCCGACCGCGACCGCTGGTTCGACGCCGAAGAAGCCCTCGCCTACGGGTTCGTCGACCGGATCATCGGAGGCGGTGAAACAGCCCTGACCGCGTGAAGCACGGCGCCGCAGCGCAACCGGCCGGTTACTCCGTGGTGTAATTCCCGCCATGGGGAGACTCGCCGTGTTGGTGCTGGTCGCGGTGACCTTGGCGGGCATCGCCCCGCCCGCGCAGGCCGCCACGCGTGAGCGGCTCGCCGTCGGGTCGTACCCCCGCGTCGTGCGGCTCTCGCACGGGCCGTACCAGGGCCGGATCGTCGCCGCCGTGAGCGGGTGGGACGGCGGCGGTCCCGTGGCGCCCGTGTTCGAGAGCACCGACGAGGGCCGCAGCTTCCGGCGGATCGGCGAGATCCGCGACTCCGGCGGCGGCCGCGGCGAGTGCTGCGGCACGCTCTACGAACTGCCCCGCCAGGTCGGCCGCCTCCGCGCCGGCACCCTGCTGTGGGCGGCGAGCTACGGGCAGGACGACGGCCCCGAGCGCCGCATGTCGCTCCGCGTCTGGGCCAGCCGCGACGGCGGCAGGCACTGGTCGTTCCTCTCCGAAGCCGCGCGCTCCCACAACCACGACGGCATCTGGGAACCGGAGTTCACCGTCGACGCCGGCGGCACCCTCTGGATGCACTACGCCGACGAGACCGAGGCGCCCCGCTACTCCCAGGTGCTCAACCGCGTCGGCTCCACCGACGGCCTCACCTGGGGCACCAAGCAGACCACCCTCGCCATCGGGCCGACCCGCGTCCGCCCCGGCATGCCGATCGTGCGCGAGCTGCCCGGCGGCCGCTACTACTTCGCCTACGAGATCTGCAACTACGGCAAGCTGTACTGCAACCCGTACTACAAGATCTCCGCCGACGGCGCGAACTTCGGCGACCCCGCCGACCCCGGCACCCCGGTCCAGACCGCCGAGGGCAACTACTTCCAGCACGCCCACACCGTCACGCTCTTCCCGGACGGCCGCCTGCTGATGGTGGGCCAGCTCTACACCGACGCCGGCGGCCACCGCCTCACCGGCAACGGCCAGGTGCTGCTCGCCAACGACGCCCTCGGCGCGGGCGCGTGGTACGAGCTGCCCGCGCCGGTCGCGGTTCCCGACGCCTTCAACGACTTCTGCCCCAACTACAGCTCGGTGCTGCTGCCGGTCGACGGTGGGCGGAACGTACTGGAAATCGCCGCGGACTACGACAACGGCGTCTGCACGACGTACTTCGCGAAGGGGCCGGTCAGTCCTCGAAAGCCTTCGTGAGGGCGGCCGTGAAGGTCTCGGTGGACTGGGCGCCCGAAACGCCGTAGCGGCCGTCGAGCACGAAGAACGGCACGCCGTTCGCGCCCAGATCACGGGCTTCGGCGACGTCGGCCCGCACGTCGTCGGCGTACGTGCCGTCCTTGAGGACGCTCAGCACCTCGTCGCGGTCCAGACCGGCGTCGGCGGCGACGTCCGCCAGCGAGTCGTGGTCGAACAACGAGCGGCGCTCGGTGAAGTAGGCGCGGAAGAACCGCTCGGTGACCTCGGCCTGCTTCCCGCGCGCCTTCGCCAGGTGCAGGACCCGGTGCGCGTCGAAGGTGTTGCCGACGATGCCGTCGACCAGGTGGTACTCGAGGCCGTCCGCGGCGGCGAGCTGCTCCAGCCGCGCGTCCATCGCGCGCACCTCGTCCTCGCCGTTGCCGAACTTCGCCGCCAGCAGCGGCGTCTTCGGCTGCGCCTCGCCGCGCGGGAGCCGCGGGTCCAGCTCGAACGACCGGTACACGACCTCGACCTCGTCCCGCCGGTCGAAGGACGCCAGCGCCTTCTCGAAACGCCGTTTGCCGAGGTAGCACCAGGGGCACACCACGTCGGACCAGATGTCTACGCGCACGATCAGGCGAACGTCGCTCCCTCCACCCCTATTCCGGCTGCGTGGCACGGTGGCCCGTGGTAACGCCACTAGGGTGGGCCCCGACTGTTCCGGAAGCGACGAGGGGAGCCAGGGATGAAGGGCATCGTGCTGGCGGGCGGCAGCGGCACCCGCCTGCACCCGATCACCCAGGCCGTGTCGAAGCAGCTGCTGCCGGTCTACGACAAGCCGATGATCTACTACCCGATCTCGGTGCTCATGCTCGCCGGGATCCGGGAGATCCTGATCATCTCGACCCCCACCGACCTGCCGAACTTCCGGCGCCTGCTCGGTTCGGGCGACCAGTTCGGGCTGCAGCTGAGCTACGCCGAGCAGCCCGCGCCGAACGGTCTCGCCGAGGCGTTCGTCATCGGCGCGGACTTCATCGGCGACGACTCGGTGGCGCTCGTGCTCGGGGACAACATCTTCTACGGCCAGGGCTTCGCGGGCCGGATGCAGCAGGAGGTCGCGGCGCTCGACGGGTGCGTGCTGTTCGGCTACCCGGTGAAGGACCCGCAGCGCTACGGCGTCGGCGAGACCGACAAAACCGGGCAGCTGGTGTCGATCGAGGAGAAGCCCGCGCGGCCGAAGTCGAACCAGGCCATCACGGGCCTGTACTTCTACGACAACCAGGTGGTGGAGATTTCGCGGCAGCTCAAACCGTCGGCGCGCGGCGAGCTGGAGATCACCGACGTCAACCTCACCTACCTGCGGCAGGGCAAGGCGAAGCTGGTCGACCTCGGCCGCGGCTTCGCGTGGCTGGACACCGGGACGCACGACTCGCTGCTGGAGGCCGGGCAGTTCGTGCAGGTGCTCGAACACCGGACCGGCGTGCGGATCGCGTGCCTCGAAGAGGTGGCGCTGCGCATGGGCTACATCGACGCGGACCAGTGCCTGGCGCTGGGGCTGAAGCTGTCGAAGTCCGGGTACGGGGACTACGTGACCGCCGTGGCCCGCGCCGCGGGGGCGCAGGGGTAGGCCTGGCTCCGGCAACCGGCTCGGGCGGCGCGACGGACTCGCGCGGGCGCGGTGACCGGTTGGCTTGCGCGCGGCGACCGGCTGGCTCGGGGCCGCGCGACCGGCTGGCTAGCGCGCGGCGAGCGGCTGGCTGGGGCAGCGCGGCAACCCGCTCGG
>NZ_BAABIB010000101.1:0-39389 GCF_039542405.1 Amycolatopsis dongchuanensis | reverse complement strand
CGACCGGCTGGCTGGCGCGCCAGCCGCACGGCACAGCCGGTGCGCGGGCGAGCAAGCGGCTGGCGCCTGCGGCCAGCCCTCACAAGCCCCGGCGCGCCATCTCCTCCAGGCGGGCGATGCGGTCCTCGATCGGGGGGTGTGTGGAGAACAGGCGCGAGAAGGACTCCCCGGGGCGGAACGGGTTCGCGATCATCAGGTGCGACTGCGAGACCAGCTGCGGTTCCGGCACGAGCGGCGCCTGCCGCGTGCCGTACTCCAGCTTCCGCAGCGCCGACGCCAGCGCCAGCGGGTCACCGGTCAGCCGCGCCCCGGACGCGTCCGCCTGGTACTCCCGCGAGCGGCTCACCGCGAGCCGGATCACCGCCGCCGCGATCGGGCCGACCAGGACCAGCAGCAGCGACACCAGCGGGTTGCCCTCCTCGCGGTCGTCACCGCCGAAGGCGCCCATGAACATCGCCAGGTTGGCCAGCACGCTGATCATGCTCGCGAGCGCCCCGGCGACGCACGAGATGAGGATGTCGCGGTTGTACACGTGCGACAGTTCGTGACCGAGCACCGCCCGCAGCTCACGCTCGGTGAGCAGCTCCAGGATCCCCGTCGTGCAGCACACCGCTGCGTGGCGGGGGTTGCGGCCCGTGGCGAACGCGTTCGGCGCGACGGTCGGGCTGACGTACAGGCTCGGCATCGGCTGCCGCGCGGACGTCGCCAGCTCCCGCACGATCCGGTACATCGCGGGCTGCTCCGCCTCCGAAACCGGCCGGGCGCGCATGGCCCGCAGGGCGAGCTTGTCCGAGTTGAAGTAGGCGTAGGCGTTCATGCCGAGCGCGAGCAGCAGCCCGATGAACAGCGCCCCCCGCCCGAAGATCGAACTGATCGCGACGATGAGGGCACTCAGCAGGCCGAGCAGCAGCGCCGTCTTCAACCCGTTGTGATGCCTGTGCACCCGCACCTCCTTCCCGGACATCAGGAAAACGCTCGGATGAGCCGGGAAAGTTCCACCGGAACGGTGTTCTCGCACCTATGTCACACCTCTCGGCGTTAATGTTTCACCGGGGAGGTGGGGATGTTCGGTAGACGCACACTTTTCACCTTGGTGGCGGGGCTGGGGGCGCTCACCGTCGCTCCCGCAGGGGCCGCGCCGCGGGTCACCGCTGTCCGCGTCGGCCGGGAACCCGGTGCGGTGGCTGTGAATTCCGCCACGGGATCCGTGTACGTCGGCAGCGGGGACGGGACCGTCTGCCTCGCCGGAGCCCGTTCCGTCGCGGTGGGCGGAGAGCCGACCGACCTCGCGGTGGACGAGACGTCCGGCCGCGTGTACGTCGCGGCGCGGACGGCCGGCACCCTCACCGTCCTGGACGCCGACGGGACCCTGCGCAGCGTCGTGCCGTGCGGGCCGGGAGCCGCCGTGGTGGACGTGGACAGCGCGGGCAACCGGGCGTACGTCGGCAGCGGACTCGGCGCGGGCGTCGCCGTCGTCGACACCGTCGCGTGCGTCGTGGCCGAGCAGCTCAGCGGACCGGGGCAGGGCTTCGGCGGCGTACGCGTGGACGAGGCGCGTCAGCTGGCGTACTTCGCCAGCGCGCACACGGATTCCGTGGAGGTGCTCGACCTCACCTCGGGCGAGTTCGTGTTCACCATCCCGGTCGGGCGGGCGCCGGCGGGTTTGGCGCTGCACGAAGCGAGCAACACCCTGTACGTGGCCAACTCCGCGATCCACCACCTGTCGGTGGTCGACGGCGCGACGCGCGCCGAGCGCACGACGATCCTCCTGCCCAGCGAGGCCTCGTCGGTCGCGGTGCACCAGGCGAGCCACACCGTCTACGCCAACGGCGGCCCGGACGGCCTCGTGCGGATCGACGGGACGACGGGGTCGGTCACCGGCACGCTCCCGCTCGGCGTGAACCCCGGCGGGGTCGCCGTCGACCAGCGCACCGGCACGGTGCTGGTCACCGATCCACTGCACGATCAGCTGCTCCTCGTCCGCGAATTCTGATCCTGGAGCGACTCCGGGTATAGCGTCGGTTGCGGAGGTCGATTTCCCATGAAGCTCGGACTGCAGATCCCTGATTTCACCTGGCCCAACGGGCCCGCGAAGCTCGGCGCCGAACTCGCCGGCGTGGCGCGTGCCGCGGACGAGGCCGGGTTCGAATACCTGGCGGTGATGGACCACTTCTTCCAGATCCCCGCCGTCGGCCCGGTCGAGAACGACATGCTGGAGGCGTACACGACGCTCGGTTACCTCGCCGCGCACACCGAGCGCGTGAAGCTGCTCACGGTGATCACGGGCGTGATCTACCGCCTGCCCGGCGTGCTCGGCAAGGCCGTGACCACGCTCGACGTGCTCTCCGGCGGGCGCGCGATGCTCGGCATCGGCGCGGGCTGGAACGAGGAGGAGTCACGCGGGCTCGGTTTCCCGTTCCCGTCCACAAAGGAACGTTTCGACATGCTCGAAGAAGCGCTGCGTTATCTGCACCAGCTCTTCTCCGACGACGACGGCCCGTTTGAAGGCGACTACATTTCCGCCGAGCGCATGATGAACGTGCCGGCCCCGTTGACCAAACCGCGCCCGCCCATCATGATCGGCGGTTCCGGGGAGAAGAAAACGCTGCGGTTCGTCGCGAAATACGGCGACGCGTGCAACATCTTCAACAGCCCGGAGCTGGAGCGGAAACTCGACGTGCTGCGCGGGCACTGCGAGGCCGAGGGCCGGAACTACGACGAGATCACGAAGACCGTGTACCACCGGCTGGACATCGGCTCGAAGGGCGAGAAGTCGGAGGAGTTCCTCACCGAGCTGCGGCGCCTGTCCGCGCTGGGCGTCGACGCCGTGATCGGTTCCTGCCCGACGGTCCCCGACACGAAACCGTTCGAGATCTTCGCGAACGAGATCATTCCCGAGGCCGCGAAGCTGTAGCGGGAAACCGCTGCACACCGTGTGTTAATTCCCGGCCGAAAACCGGGCTGTAACGGCACCTCCCGTTCCCGCGACCGCATGGACGCATGTCTGGAATCCGGCTCGCGGGAACGGGGAGTGCTTTGAGACGCATCGGTCTTGCCGTGATCGGGGCGGGGTACTGGGGCCCCAACCTGGTCCGCAACGCGCAGGCGACACCGGAACTGCGACTGGAGTACCTGTGTGACCTCGATGTCGCCAGGGCGCGCCAGGTGCTCGGCGACTACTCGACGGTCCGGGCGACCGCGTCACTCGACGAGGTGCTCGAAGACCCGGCGGTGCAGGCCGTGGCCATCGCCACGCCTGCCGCCACCCACCTGAAGGTCGCGACGGCCGCGCTCGAAGCGGGCAAGCACGTGCTCGTCGAAAAGCCGCTCGCGGCGAACCTCGCCGAGGGCAGGCAACTGGTCGAAACGGCCGAGCAGCGCGGGCTCGTGCTGATGCTGGACCACACCTACTGCTACACGCCTGCCGTGCGCGAACTGCGCCGGATCGTGCGCGGTGGCGAGCTGGGCGACGTGCAGTACCTGGACTCGGTGCGCATCAACCTCGGCCTGGTGCAGCGTGACGTCGACGTGCTGTGGGACCTCGCGCCGCACGACCTGTCGGTGTTCGACGCGATCCTGCCGGCCGGGCTCGAACCGGTCGCGGTGGCCGCGCACGGGTCCGACCCGATCGGCGCGGGCCGGGCGTGCGTGGCGCACCTGAGCATCGAGCTGACCGGCGGCGTCCTCGCCCACGTGCACGTGAACTGGCTGTCCCCCACCAAGATCCGCACGATGGTCGTCGGCGGGTCGGCGAAGACAGTGGTGTGGGACGACCTCAACCCGAGCCAGCGGCTGTCCGTCTACGACCGGGGCGTGGACCACCAGCGGGAACAGGCGATCGTGTCCTACCGGATCGGCGACATGGTCGCGCCCGCGCTGCGCGAGCAGGAGGCGCTGCGGGCCGTGATGGCCGAGTTCGCCGAGTCCATCACGCAGCGGCGCGCCCCGCTCACCGACGGCCGGTCCGGCCTCCGCGTCCTCGCGCTGCTCGAAGCGGCGTCCCGCAGTCTGACCGAAAACGGCGCCTTCGTGGCGGTACGGCAGGAGATCGCAGCATGAGCGAGCTTGCGAGCGAATCATCGAGCACCATGCCGGCAGACAGCACTGCCGCGGCTCGCCGCGTCGAACAGGGCCGCATGAGCGCGCAACCACTCACCGGACAGCGGTTCCTGGTCACCGGCGGCGCCGGCACCATCGGTTCCGCCGTCGTGGACCAGCTCGTCGAGGCCGGGGCGGCCGAGATCATCGTGCTGGACAACCTCGCCAGGGGACGCCGGGAGAACCTCGCGGCGGCCGGGGACAAGGCCACGCTCGTCGTCGGCGACATCAACGACCGGGAGCTCGTCGCGGAGCTGATGAGCGGCATCGACGTGGTGTTCCACCTGGCGGCGCTGCGCATCACGCAGTGCGCCGAGCAGCCGCGCCTCGCGCTGGAATCCCTCGTCGACGGCACGTTCACGATCCTCGAAGCCGCGGAGGCCGCGTCGGTCAAGAAGGTCGTCGCGTCCTCGTCGGCCTCGGTGTACGGCCTCGCGGAGACCTTCCCGACCACGGAACGCCACCACCCGTACAACAACGACACGTTCTACGGCGCGGCGAAGGCGTTCAACGAGGGCATGCTGCGCAGCTTCCACGCCATGTACGGACTGGACTACGTGGCGCTGCGGTACTTCAACGTCTACGGCCCCCGCATGGACGTGCACGGGCTGTACACCGAGGTGCTGATCCGCTGGATGGAGCGGATCAGCCGCGGCGTGCCCCCGCTGATCTTCGGCGACGGCGCCCAGACCATGGACTTCGTCCACGTGCACGACATCGCCAGGGCCAACCTGCTCGCGGCGAAGGCGCCCGTGACGGACAAGGTCTACAACATCGCCAGCGGTACCGAGACGAGCCTGCGTGAGCTGGCGCTGGGCCTGCTCACCGCGATGGGCTCCGACCTCGAACCCGAGCACGGTCCGGAACGCGGGACCAACGGCGTCACGCGGCGGCTGGCCGACATCTCCGCGGCGGCCGAGGACCTGGGCTGGCGACCGCAGATCAAGCTGCCGGACGGCCTGCGGGGGCTTGTTGAGTGGTGGCGCAACGCATGAGCACGATCCGGTACCTCGGGCACGCCGGGTTCGTCGTGGAGCACCGCGGCACCCGGATCCTGATGGATCCCTGGTTCTTCCCCGCGTTCCTCGGCTCCTGGTTCCCCTACCCCGACAACCGCTTCCTGCTCGACGACGTGGTCTCGGGCGAGTTCGACTACCTCTACGTCTCGCACGCGCACGAGGACCACTACGACGAGGAGCTGCTGCGCAAGCTGGACCGCTCGACCAAGGTGATCGTGGCGAAGTACCGGTCGAAGGTGATGGTGCGGCACTTCCGCGACCTCGGCTTCGAGAACGTGACCGCGCTGGCGCACCGGGAGTCGCTGGAGCTGGGGCCCGGGCTCACCGCGACCATGCTGCTCGACACCAGCCACAAGGAGGACAGCGGCCTGCTGCTCGACCTCGACGGCTTCCGCTTCCTCGACCTCAACGACTGCAACACCCCGATGTCGGAGCTGCCCGGCGACATCGACCTCCTGGCGGCGCAGTTCTCGGGCGCGATGTGGTACCCCAACTGCTACGACTACCCGCCCGCCGTGATGGCCGAGAAGGTCGCGGGCGTGCGCGCGGACCTGATGGACACCTTGTACCGCAAGGTGAAGCTGACCGGGGCGAAGGCGTACCTGCCCTCGGCGGGGCCGGCGTGCTTCCTCGACCCCGAACTGACGCAGTACAACGACCGCGACGCGACGATCTTCCCGGTGTGGGAGCAGGTCGCCGAAGGGTTCGCGCAGGCGTGCCCGGAGACCGACGTGGTGCGGCTGGGGCCCGGCGATTACCTCGACGTAGGCAACGGCATCGCGGTGCACGCCGGGGGTCCGCTGGAGGAAGACCTCGACGCCTACCGCGAACGCAGGCGGGACGAGTGGGCGGAGTTCCACGCGGGACCCGAGCCCGAGGTCTCGCTCCGCGAGATCGAGCAGTACTTCCACACGCTGCAGACGTGGAACAAGCGTTTCCTCGGCGACTTCAGCAAGGACATCCGGCTCGTCGCGGGCACCGCCGACTGGGACGTGCGGCTGGGCCGGCTGGCCGAGCACTTCGTGATCGAGGGCGAGGAACCCTATGACCCGGAGTACACGCTCCTGGTCTCGCCGCGGGTGCTGCGGGCCATTGTGGACGGTCGGACGGGGTGGGAGGAGGCGCTGCTGTCGATGCGCATCGGCCTGCACCGCGAGCCCGACGTGTTCGACCTGACCTTCATGGGCCTGCTGCGCTACGGCAACCACCCCGCGCAGACCATGCAGATGCTGCGTGAGCGGCAGAACACCGAGACGATCGAACGGGACGGCCTGCGCCTGCAGCGGTTCTGCCCGCACGCCGGGGAGGACCTGACGTTCGCCGAGATCTCCGGTGGCCGGATCGAATGCCCGCGGCACCACTGGATCTGGGACGCCCGCACCGGCGAGTGCGTCGACAAGGCGTCACTGCCCCTGCGCGTGGAGGTACTGGACGAGCAGGCCCTGCGGAAAACGGAGAACGCGAGCGGTTCGGAATAACCCGCCGAGCCCGCACAACCGTTTGACGGCAACGCTTTTCGCCACCGAAGGTGACGTTTCGAACCGTTCCACCGAAAGGTGTAACGAGCTGGGGTGACGTCTCGACTCCGCGAGCGACAGCTGGTGTGGCGAAGCCGTGGGGCAGAAACGGAAGGCGCGGGCATGCGAGGAAATTCCGGACGAAGAACGCGGCGGTCACGCGCACTCGCCGCGCTGCTCGCGCTTTTCGGTGGTGTCGTGCTGGTCCCGCTCACCACCGCACCGGTGGCGCACGCGGCACCGTGCGACGCGCCCGTGCTGAACAAGGTCGCGTGCGAGAACACCCTCGCGGGCACGCCCAACTGGATGGTCGAATCGCTGGACGACTCGATCGCCGGCTTCACCGCCGACATCAGCTCCGCCCCCGGCGGCACCGTGCAGTTCAAGGTGAAGACGAACGCCAGCAACTTCCGCGTCGACATCTTCCGGCTCGGCTACTACGGCGGCGTCGGCGCCCGCCAGGTCGACTCGATCCCCGCCACCCCGCACAACCAGCCCGCCTGCAAGACCGACTCCACCGGCCTCTACGACTGCGGCAACTGGGCCGTGTCGGCCACCTGGAACGTGCCCCCGACCGCGGTCTCCGGCCTGTACTACGCCGTGTTCCACCGGCTGGACACCGGCGGTGAGAACGAGGCCGCCTTCGTCATCCGCGACGACACGAGCACCTCGAAGATCCTGTACCAGACCTCGGACGAGACCTGGCAGGCGTACAACACCTACGGCGGCCCCAACGGGGACACCGGGAACAGCTTCTACACCGGCACCGGCCCGGGCGCGCAGGGCGCGGCCTACAAGGTGAGCTACAACCGCCCGCTCTACGGGGAGGGCGACGAGAACTTCATCTTCAACGCCGAGTACCCGATGCTGCGGTTCCTGGAGGCCAACGGCTACGACCTCAGCTACACGACCAATGTGGACACCGCCAGGCGCGGTCAGCTGATCAAGAACCACAAGATCTTCATGACGGTCGGGCACGACGAGTACTGGTCGAACGAGCAGCGGGACAACGTCGAGTCCGCGAAGGCCGCCGGGGTGAACATGGCGTTCTTCACCGGCAACGAGGTGTTCTGGAAGACCCGCTGGGAACCGAGCATCGACGGCTCGAACACCGCGATGCGCACCGTCGTCTGCTACAAGGAGACCCTCGCGGACGCACACATCGACCCGACCACGACGTGGACGGGGACCTGGCGGGACGCCCGGTTCAGCCCGCCATCCGACGGCGGCCGGCCGGAGAACTCCCTGCTGGGCCACATCTTCACGGTCAACGGCTACCGCAGTGACGCGATGTCCGTGCCCGCCGCGTACGGCAAGATGCGGCTGTGGCGCAACACCCCGCTGGCGAGCCTGCCGACGGGCAACACCTACACGTTCCAGCCCGGCACGCTCGGTTACGAGTGGGACACCGTGGAGGACAACGGGTTCCAGCCGCCGGGTGTCGCGCAGCTGTCGCGCACGACGGTCAACATCACCGACGGCAACTACGTGCTGAAGAACAACGGTTCCGTCTACGGCACCGGCACGAAGACGCACGCGCTGACCTACTACCGCGACCAGACCAGCGGCGCCCTCGTGTTCGGCGCCGGCACGGTGCAGTGGGCGTGGGGGCTCGACGACAACCACGCCTTCCAGACGGAGACACCGACCTCGGACGTGCGGATCAAGCAGGCGACCGTGAACCTGCTCGCCGACATGGGCGCGCAGCCGGCGACCCTGCAGTCCGGGCTCTTCGCGGCGACGGCGAGCACCGACACGCAGCCCCCGGTCGTCGCGATCACCGGCGCTCCGCCGACCACCGTGGGCACGAGCTACACCGTGTCGGGCACCGCCACCGACCTCGCGGGCAAGGTCGCGGGCGTCGAGGTGTCCGTGGACGGCACCACGTGGCACCCAGCCGACTGGACGGCGGGCACCACGAACTGGAGCTACACCTACACGCCCGACACCGCGGGCACGCCGACGGTCCGCGTCCGGGCGGTGGATGACTCGGCCAACCTTTCGGCGCCGGTGTCCGCGACCGTCACCGTCTCGGCCCGCACGTGCCCGTGCAGCATCTGGACCCCGACGACCGTGCCGCCGACCACCACGACGAACGATCCGGGCCCGGTGGAGCTGGGCGTGAAGTTCCAGGCCTCCTCCGACGGCTACGTGCGCGGGATCAAGTTCTACAAGGGCGCGGGCAACACCGGTACGCACACCGGCTCGCTGTGGACGGCGGACGGGCAGCGGCTCGCGACCGGCACGTTCGTCAACGAGACGGCCAGCGGCTGGCAGACACTGACGTTGCCGACGTCGGTGCCGGTCACCGCGGGCACGACGTACATCGCGTCGTACTACGCCCCCGTCGGCCACGAGGCCGCGGACAACTACTACTTCACCGGCAAGTCGGCGAAGCTGGATCCGCTCGTCGCCCCGGCGAGCCAGCCCGGCAACGCCAACGGCGTGTTCCACTCCGGCGGCGCGGGCTTCCCGGCGCAGAGCTTCCAGGACACGAACTACTGGGTGGACGTGGTGTGGGGACCGGATCCCGGGCCCGACACGCGTGCCCCGCTGTTGCAGTCCACCGCGCCGGGCAACGGCGAAAGCTCCGTCGCGCTGACGGCGGCGCCGACGGTGACGTACGACGAGAACATCGCGCCCGGCTCGGTGCAGTTCACCCTGACGTCGTCGGGCGGAGCCGAAGCCGGCACCGTCTCGGTCTCGGGCACGAAGGTCACCTTCACCCCGTCCGCGCCGCTGGACCCAGCCACCACCTACACGGCCACGGCCAGAGCGGCGGACGCGGCGGGCAACCAGGCGGACGTGGTCACCTGGACCTTCAAGACCGGATCACCACGCCCGGCCAACTGCCCGTGCACGTTGTGGGACGACTTCACCCACCCCACCAACGTGACGGACTCCGACCCGACCGCGGTCGAGCTGGGCACGAAGGTGCGGTTCAGCGGCCGGGGCCAGGTCCTCGGCGTGCGGTTCTACAAGGGCCCCGGCAACACCGGGACGCACACCGGTTCGCTGTGGTCGGCCGACGGGCAGCGGCTCGCGACGGGCACCTTCAGCGGTGAGTCGACGACCGGGTGGCAGACGCTGCTGTTCAGCTCGCCCATCACGGTGCAGGCCAACACGACGTACGTGGTCTCCTACTACGCCCCCAACGGCCATCCGGCGGGCGACAACGGCTACTTCGTCGACCCGGCCTCGTACGGGGCGATCGAAGCGCTGCCGGACGGCTTCGACGGTGGCAACGGCGTCTACAAGGTGGGGGCCGGGTTCCCGACCTCGACCTACCGGTCCAGCAACTACTGGGTGGACGTCATCTACCAGAACGGCCTGAACGGCGACACCACCCCGCCGACGATCACCGCCACGACCCCGGCGGCGAACGCGACGAACACGCCGCTCGCGGGCACGGTGAGCACGACGTTCAGCGAGCCCATCGACCCGACGAGCGTGCAGTTCTCGCTCACCGATCCCGGCGGGGCGAACCTGACGGGCACGCTGTCGCTGTCCAGCGACCAGAAGACGGTCACGTGGACCCCGGCGGCGAGGCTCGCGGCGGGCACGACCTACCTCGCGAGCATGCGGGCGGCGGACGTGAACGGCAACCCGATGCCGACGGCGGTGACGTGGAACTTCACGGTGTCGACGGTGCAGACCTGCCCGTGCTCGCTGTTCAGCTCGGCGACGGTGCCGCTGGTGCTGTCGGCGGACGAGGCGACGTCGCTGGAACTGGGCGTGCGCTTCAGCTCCTCGGTCGCGGGCTCGATCACCGGCGTGAAGTTCTACAAGGGCGCGGGCAACACCGGCACGCACACGGGTTCACTGTGGACGGCCGGCGGGCAGCTGCTGGCCACCGGCACGTTCGCGAACGAGACGGCGAGCGGCTGGCAGACGCTGGTGTTCAGCACACCGGTGCCGATACAGGCCGGGACGTTGTACGTGGCGTCCTACACGGCACCCAACGGGCACTACTCGGCCAACCCGTACTACTTCGAGCAGACCGGAGCGACGAGCGTGCCGCTGACCGCGGCCCCGACGGGTTCGGACGCCCCCAACGGCGTGTTCAACGCCGGGCCGGGCTTCCCGACCGCGACCTACCGGGGCGGGAACTACTGGGTCGACGTCGTGTTCCAGCCGAACCCGTGACGGCGGGACGGGGTGCCCGGGGGCGGCGGCTGCTCGTCGTCGCCTCCGGGGTCAGCTGGGACGGCGTGCGGGGCTCGGAACGCCAGCTCGCGCAGGCACTGGTCCGGCACGCCGACGTGCTGTGGGTCGACCCGCCGGTTTCCCCCGTCACCGCGCCCCGGTACCGCGGGGTGGCGGCGACGGGACGGCATTGGCGGCCGACGTTGACCGACGCGGCCGAAGGCATCACCCGCCTGACCCCGTTGGCACCACCGGGGCTGTCCCGTCCCGGCGTCCGTGAGGTCACGTGGCCGCTGGCCCGCGCGCAGATGCGGTGGGCGTTGCGGCGGCTGGGAAGACGGCCGCACGCGGTCATCTCGTGCTCGGTCGCTGACGTGCTCGGGCATTGGGGCGCGGGCGTCCGGCAGGTGTTGTACGGCACAGACGACTGGGTCGCCGGGGCGGAGCTGATGCGCCTCGACGCCCGGCGTGTGGCCCGCGACGAGCGGAAGGCGTTGCGGCACGCGGATGTCGTGCTGGCGGTGGGCCCGGAACTGGCAGACCGGTGGCGGAAGTCGGGTGTGGAGGCGCACGAGTTCCCCAACGGCTGCGATCCGGACGCCTACGCGGAACTGGGGGCACCCGCCGAACTGCCCGCGGGATTTCCCACGCCCGTGGCGGGCCTGAGCGGTCAGCTGTCGGACCGCATCGACCTCGCGCTGCTGGAAGCGGTGGCGGCGACCGGAATGGGCCTGGTGCTCGTCGGTCCCCGGGATCCCGCCTGGCAGCCGGACCGCGTGGACGCCTTGCTGCGCAAGCAAAACGTGCACCACGTGGGCGCGCTGCCGTTCGAGGAGCTGCGGCCGTGGCTGGCCCGTTTCGACGTGGGCCTTACGCCGTACGCCGACACCCCGTTCAACCGCGCGTCGTTCCCCCTCAAGACGTTGGAGTACCTGGCGGCGGGACTGCCCGTGGTGAGCACCGACCTGCCGGCGAGCAGGCGGCTGCGGGAGGAGACCACCGAGGTCCGCCTCGCCACGGGTCCTGCGGAGTTCGCGGCGGCCGCACTCCAGGCGGCACGCACGAACGGCGGGGCGCGACGCGAGGTGGCGCGGAGGCATTCGTGGGCGGCCCGCGCCGACGAGCTCGCCGGAATTCTCGGAATCCGGGATTCCGTTCCGCTGCAACACAACGGCCCTCCGCCGCGACTCAGCAGACGATGATGCCTGCGAAAGGGAGAACGGTGATCCCTGTCATGCGCCCCGTGCTGGGCGACGAAGAGGCCGAAGCGGCCGCCGAGGCGGTGCGCTCCGGCTGGGTGGCGCAGGGCCCCCGCGTCGCCGCGTTCGAGCGGGCCTTCGCTGAGCGCGTCGGCGCCGGGCACGGGGTGGCGGTGTCCTCGTGCACCACGGCACTCCACCTGGCGCTGCACGCACTCGGCACCGGCCCCGGCGACGAGGTCGTGGTGCCGTCGTTCAGCTTCATCGCCACTGCGAACGCGGTGCGCTACTGCGGCGCGACCCCCGTCTTCGCGGACGTGGACGAGGTGACCGGGAACCTCACCGCCGAGACGGTGGCACCGGTGCTGTCCTCGCGCACCAAGGCGGTGCTGGCGGTGCACCAGGGCGGGACGCCCGCCGACATCGCGTCGCTGCGCGAAGCGTGCGGCGAGATCCCGGTCCTCGAAGACGCGGCGTGCGCGGCCGGATCGACGCTCGGCGGCCGTCCGGTGGGTGCGGGCGCGCTGCTGGCGGCGTGGTCGTTCCACCCCCGCAAGCTGCTGACGACCGGCGAAGGCGGCATGATCACGACGGACGACGGGGACCTCGCGGCCCGCCTGCGCCGGTTGCGGGAACACGGGATGAGCGTGTCGGCCGCCGACCGGCACGCGGCGGGCACCGCGGTCGTCGAGCAGTACCTCGAAACGGGCTTCAACTACCGGATGACCGACATCCAAGCGGCGGTCGGGCTGGTCCAGCTGACCCGGCTCGACGGGATCGTGGCCCAGCGGCGGGAACTCGCCGCGCGCTACCACGCACTACTCGACGGCGTGCCTGGCCTGCGTGCGGTGCGCGACCCCGCCCACGGCACCACGAACTACCAGGCGTTCTGGGTGCTGCTGGACGACGACGTGCCGGTGGCGCGCAACGACCTGCTGACCCTGCTCGCAGCGGAAGGGATCTCGGCCCGGCGCGGGATCATGGCCGCGCACCTCGAACCGGCCTACGCCGGGCACCCGCACCCGCCGCTGCCGGTCACCGAGAAGCTGTCCACCCGCTCGCTGATCCTGCCGCTGCACCACGAACTCACCGCCGCCGACCAGGAGCGCATCGTGGGGCTGCTGGCCCGCGCGGTCGCCGCCACCCCGGTCCCGTGAGCGCCCGCCTGCTCGCCCTGTGCGAGGACGCGATCGCCCGGATGCGGCTCGACCTGCGTGGCCGCGTGGTCGTCACCGAGGCCGCGACCGGCGCGTACGCCGTGACGCCCGTGCTCGCCGCGATGGCGGGGGCGGCCGAAGTGCGGGCGCTGAGCCGGGACAGCCGGTACGGCACCGCGGCGGAGGCCGAGTCGGCGGTGCTCGCACTCGCCCTCCGGGCCGGTGCCGCCGACCGGCTGAAGTTCTTCCGCCACAAGGACGCGGAGCTGTTCCGCGGCGCGGACATCGTGACCAACAGCGGGCACCTGCGGCCGATCGACGCCTCCGTCGTCGCGGCGCTGCGGCCGGGCGCGGCGGTCAGCCTGATGTACGAGCCGTGGGAACTGCGTCCCGGCGAGGTGGACCTCCTGGCGTGCCGTGCCGCGGGGGTCGCGGTGGCCGGGCCGAACGAGCACCACCCCGCGGTCGGCGTGTTCGACTACTCGGGGGTGATGGTCATCCGGCAGTTGCTGGACGCCGGGTTCCCCGTCCGCGGGACGCGCATCCTCCTGTTGTGCGACAACGTATTCCGTGCCGAGATCGAGCGTGACCTCACCGCGCTCGGAGCCGAACTGCTCGACGCGCCGTCCGGCAGGCTCGACGCGGTGCTCGTCGCACTCACGCCCCGGTCCGGTCCCGTGCTCGACGTCGCCGCGCTGCGGGAACTCGCCCGTGAGCACCCGGAGACGACCATCGTGCAGTTCTGGGGCGACGTGCGGCGTGAGGACTGCGCGGCCGTGGGCCTGCCCGTCTGGCCGGAGGTCGCGCCGCCGCCGGGGCACATGGGCGTGCTGCCGTCCGCGGTCGGCGTGGACCCGATCGTGGCGTTGCAGACCGCCGGGCTCAAGGTCGGCGAGGTGCTCACCGCACCGGCCGCGGCCCCGGACGACCTCGCGTTCGTCCTGCCCGTCGAGGAGGAGGTGGCCGTATGAGGGTCCTCGTCTACCCGCACGCGATGGAGATCGGCGGTTCCCAGCTCAACGCACTGCAGCTGGCCGCGGCCGTCCGCGACCTCGGGCACGACGTGACCGTGGTGAGCGAACCGGGCCCGCTGCTGGAGTTCGTCGCGCGCCACGACCTGCCGCACGTCGGCATTCCCGCGGACCGGCGGCGGCCCTCGGCGGCCGTAGCCCGCACACTGTCCACTTTGGTCAGTCAGCGGGGCGTCGACGTCGTGCACGGCTACGAGTGGCCGCCCGTCCTCGAAGCGCTCGCCGCGACCCGTGGCCGCAGCGCGGTCGTGGGCACCGTGCTGTCGATGTCCGTCGTGCCGTTCTTCCCCCGCACCGTGCCCCTGCTGGTCGGCACCGAGGCGATCCGCGCCGCGGCGCTCGAAGCGGGCCACGAACACGTCGGGCTGCTGGAACCGCCCGTGGACACCGAGACCGACCACCCCGGCGTGGACGGCAGCGCGTTCCGCGCGGAGCACGGCCTCGCCCCGGACGTGCCGCTGGTCGCGATGGTGTGCCGGCTCGTGCCGGAGCTGAAGCTGGAGGGCCTGCTCGCCGCGTGCGACGCGGTCGGTGAACTCGCCATGGCCGGGCACAAGGTCCAGCTGGTCATCGTCGGCGACGGGCGCAGCAGGGCCGACGTGGAGCGGCGCGCCGCCCGCGCGAACGAGCGCGCGGGGGAACGCGTCGTCGTGCTCACCGGCGAGATCGCCGATCCGCGGCCCGCCTACGCCGCCGCCGACGTGCTGATCGGCATGGGTGGCTCGGCGTTGCGCGGGATGGCGTTCGGCAAACCCCTCATCGTCTCCGGCGAACGCGGCTTCAGCGAGCTGCTGACGCCGGAGACCGCGCCGGTCTTCCTCCGCGGCGGCTGGTACGGGCAGGGGCCCGGCTCCCGGGGCAGCGGGCCCGCCGCGTTGCGGGACGCACTCAAGCCGCTCATCGACGCGCCGGTCCGCCGCGCCGAGCTGGGTGCGTTCGCCCGGCAGCTCGTCGAGACCCGGTTCAGCCTGCGCCACGCCGCGCAGGTGCTCGTGCAGGAGTACGAACGGGCCGTCGCCGAGCCCGTTCCCCGTGCCCGGCTCGCCCGGGACGCCGCCCGCAGCGCCGCGGGCCTGCTCGCCTACAAGTTCGCCCGCAGGTACCAGCGGATCCGGGGCGCGGTCAGCACCGACGACGCCAACGCCACCCCGGTCCTGATCCCCCAGGAGCGCAGATGACCCCGATTCCCTTGGTGGACCTCGCCGTCCAGCACAGACAGGTGGCCGACGAGGTCGCGGCGGGCTGGGCGGAGGTGCTGGCCACGACCGCCTTCGTCGGCGGGCCCGCGGTGAGCGCCTTCGAAGCCGAGTTCGCCGCGTACGTGGGCGCGAAGCACTGCATCGGGGTCGGCAACGGCACCGATGCGCTCGAACTCGCGTTGCGGGCCGCCGGGGTGGGTGCGGGCGATGAATGCGTCCTGCCGGCCAACACGTTCATCGCCACGGCGGAGGCCGTGGTCAGGGCGGGCGCACGGCCGGTGCTCGTGGACTGTGACGAGGACACCGGGCTGCTCGACGTCGACGCGATCTCCGGGGTGCTGACCGACCGGACCGCGGCGATCCTCCCGGTGCACCTCTACGGCCAGCCCGCGCCCGTCGAGCGGATCCTGCCGCTGGCGCGGGCCATCGGTGCGGTGGTCGTCGAGGACGCGGCGCAGGCACAGGGCGCGCGGCGGCACGGCGCGGGCGCCGGGACGCTCGGCGACCTCGCGGGCACGAGCTTCTACCCGGGCAAGAACCTCGGCGCGTACGGCGACGGCGGAGCCGTGCTGACCGGCGACGCCGAGCTGGCCGAACAGGTCCGGCTGCTCAGCGCTCACGGCTCACCGCGGAAGTACGAGCACGAGATCGTCGGCTTCAACAGCCGCCTCGACACGCTGCAAGCCGTGGTGTTGTCGGCGAAGCTCAAGCGGCTGGAGGGCTGGAACGAGGCCCGTCGCGCGGCGGCGGCGCGGTACGACGACCTGCTCGCCGGGCTGCCGCAGGTCACGACACCCGTGGTGCTGCCGGGCAACGAGCCGGTGTGGCACCTCTACGTCGTGCGGGTGCCGGACCGGGACCGCGTGCTGGCGCACCTGCGGGACCACGGCATCGGCGCCGGCGTGCACTACCCGACGCCCGTGCACCGCACGGAGGCCTTCGCGTGGCTCGGCTACGCGGAGGGCGACTTCCCTGTGGCCGAGAAGGTCGGGGGCGAGCTGCTGTCACTGCCGTTGTACGCCGAGATCACCCCGGAGCAGCAGGAACGCGTGGTCGGGACGCTCGCAGAGGCACTGCGATGACCGTGGTGGGCAACGGGGTGCGCGTGCACCCGCAGGGGTTGTGCGAGAGCGAGCACGTCGGGCCGGGCACGCGGGTGTGGGCCTTCGCCCACGTCCTGCCGGGCGCGCGGATCGGCCGGGACTGCAACATCTGCGACTGCGCGTTCGTCGAGGACGGCGCGGTGCTGGGCGACCGGGTGACGGTGAAGAACGGGACGCTGGTGTTCGCCGGTGTCACGTGTGAGGACGAGGTCTTCCTCGGGCCGAACGTGTTGTTCACCAACGATCTGCGGCCGCGGGCGCACCTCCGCAAGGGGCCGGAGGAGCTGATGCCGACAACCGTCCGTCGCGGTGCATCCCTCGGCGCGGGTGTCGTGGTGGTCTGTGGCACGGAGATCGGCGAGTACGCCTTCGCGGCCGCCGGAGCCGTCGTGACCAGGGATGTGCCGGCGCACGCGTTCGTCGCCGGGAACCCCGCCGAGGTCAAGGGCTGGGTGTGCGTGTGCGGGCACCGGCTGGACGAGCCGCTCAAGTGCGGTGAGTGCGGGACGGCCTTCGCCACAGCGGAGCGCGGGCTGCGGCGGTTGCCGTGATCATCCGGGACCTGGCACCCGGCGACTTCGACGCCGTCTGGCGCATCCGGCGCCGCGCGTTCGGCGGTCCCGCCACGCCGGGTCCCTCCTGGCCGGGCGACCCGGCCACCTTCCGCGGTTTCGTGGCGGAGTCCGGCGGTGAGCCGTGCGGGTTCCTGCGGATCCGGCGGATGGGGCAGTTCTTCGGCGGCCGGGTGGTCCCGATGGGCGGGCTGGCCAGCGTCGCCGTCGATCCCCACGCCAGGGGCCAGGGCGTCGCGGGCGGTCTCGTCGCGGCGGCGTTGGAGGCGATGCGTGCCGACGGGCAGCCGTTGTCCGCCTTGTTCACGAGCGTGCCCGCGTTGTACCGCGGCCGGGGCTGGGAACGGTCCGGTGTGGTCGAGCGCGTCGAGCTGGGCATGACGGCTTTTCGAGGCGTCCCCGGGGGGAAGTACGCGCTGCGGCCGCTTACGAAGTCCACTTCGGACGAATTGCGCGCTTGTTACCTCGAGCTGGCTTGTGATCTCGACGGCATGCTGGCCGGACACACCCCCAACGGAGACCCGGATCTGGGCAGCGCTGTGGTCGACAGCGAAGGCAAGCTGCGCGGGTACCTGGCTCTCGACCGCCGGGACGGCGAGCTCGACGTGCACGACTTCGTCGCGCTCGACCAGGAGGCGGCCGCGACCCTGCTGCGGGCGCTCGCGTCGTGGGCCGGGCTCGTGGACAAGGTGCGGCTCCGGCTGCCCGAGCCCGACGTCGTCAGCATGCTGCTGCCCGACGCCGGGGTGCGGATGATCGAGCCCTGGTACCTGCGGGTGGTCGACTTCCCCGCCGCCGTGGCCGCCCGCGGCTGGCCCGCCGCCCGCTTCCTCGCCGAAGGCACCCAGACCTGCGTCGAGATCGTCGACGAGCACGCCCCCTGGCAGGCAGGCACATACCGGCTGGTCGTCCGCGACGGCACCGTCCACTGTGTCCCGATCGACGCCCGGCCGGACGTGCGCCTGCACGCCAGAGCCCTCGGCCCGTGGTACTCCGGCGCCGTCCCCACCACAACCCTCCGCCGCACCGGCCTCTGCACAGGCGACGGCTCCACACTCGACGCACTGGTCACAAGCACAACCCCCAGGATGCTCGACTCGTTCTGACCCCTCACCCCAGCCGAAGGAACTCCGCCCGCAGCGGTACTGTCCACTGTGTCCCGCCCCGACGTACGCCTGCACGCCAGAGCCCTCGGCCCGTGGTACTCCGGAGCCGTCCCCACCACAACCCTGCGCCGCACCGGCCTCTGCACAGGCGACGCCTCCGTACTCGACGCACTGGTCACGAACACAACCCCGAGAATGCTGGACTCGTTCTGACCCCTCGGTGATCGGATTCAGAGCGAGCTCCATGACCGCCTCGCTCGTGACGCTGCATGTTCCACGAGGTACCGGGAACAACCGGCCAGAGCCCGGTGATGCACGGGCACGGGCGCCAAACGGCAAATTCCCTAGCGGGACGAACGCACCTTCCCTCGCGCGAAGGCGCCCGCTGACCACGTGTCAAGCCGATGCCCGCTAGGCCGCCTTCACCCCAGCCTGCGGAACTCCGCCCGCAGTGGCCACACGAAGGGCAGATACGCCAGCGCCCCCAACACCCCCGCGAGCACCAGCAACAGCGGGGACGGCGGCAACGCCAGGCGCAGCCCCACCACGACCATCGCCGCCACGACCGCGCCCGCCGCGGGCTTCGCGAGCGCCGAACCCAGCGCCCGCAACGAAACCCCGGTGCGCACCAGCGCGAACAGGTACGCCGGCAACACCACGAACACCGCCACCGCGGCGTGTGCCACGGCCACCCCCCGGATGTCCCCGGTGACGGCGCCGACGGGCAACGCCACCACGAGCGCCACCAGCCACAACCCCTGCAACCACAGCGTCAGCCGGGACAGGCCCAGCGCGACGAGGAAGTCGTAACACAGCTCGCAGAACACGCGGACCGCCCCGAGCACCGCCAGGAACTGCAGCGCCGCGACCGCCGCCGCCCAGGCGCCGCCGTACACCGTGGTGATCAGCGGCAACGCGAGCAGCCCCAGCACGAGGCACACGAACAGGGTCGGCACCGCGAGCAGCGTCGTCATCCTGGCCAGCGTCTCCTGCCGGCGCACCGGATCGTCCTGCACCCTGGCGAACGCCGCCAGCGACACCCGCCGCACGATCGCGGAGAACACGTTCACCGGCCAGCTCGCGAGGTTGAACGCCTGCAGGTACAACCCGAGCGCCACCGCACCCAGCACCCGCCCCGTCACGACGTAGTCCACGTTCAGCATCGCGAACACCAGCGCGCTCGCCCCGGCCAGCGGCAGCCCGAACCGCAGCAGCTCGGCGGCCTGCCGCCGGTCGAACCCCGGCCGCGGCCACATCGACGCGAGCCGGCACAACACCAGCGCGGACAGCACGTTCCCGGCGAGCTGCCCCCAGCCGAGGCTCCACGCGCCGTGCCCGGTCGCCGCGAGCGACACCGTCACCCCGGTCGTCACCACGAGGTTCGCCACGTCCGACAGCAGCCGCACGCCCTGCCGGAACTCGCGGTTGACCAGCTGGGCCGGTGCCGCCGTCACGCCGTCGATCAGCACCGTGACGCACAGCAGCCGCACCAGCCCGGTCGCGGCCGGGGCACCGAGCGCCTCCGCGAACGCCGGCGCGCCGAACCAGCACACGGCGTACAGCAGCACGCTCGAACCGATCGAGATCGTGGTCACTGTCGGGGCGATCCGCCGCGGGTCGCCCGGCCACCGCACGAGCGCCAGGCTCACCCCGAGTTCGTTCATCGACAGCACCGCGGTCAGCACGACGAGCGCGACCGCGAACACCCCGAAGTCCTCCGGCACCAGCAGCCGCGCGAGCACGACCCCGGTGAGGAACGAGCCCAGCTTGGCCAGCACGGTGTTGAGCGCGCTGAAGCTCAGCGCCTTCCGGACGGGACCGCGGGTCTCCTGGACCGCCCTATGCGCCACGGCTCCCCCTCGCGAAACGGACCACCACGGACGCGGCGAGCAGCACGGTCAGCCCGTCGAGCGGGACCCGGAACCGCAGGCGCGTGAAGAAAACGGCCTGCAGCAGGAAGTTCAGCACGACCAGGACGGCCAGCAGGGTCTCCGTCCGCGACAGCGGCCACCGCCGGGCCAGGCCGACACGCAGCACGGCCAGCAGCAGCACCGGGTAGTAGGTCAGCGCCAGCACCAGGTCCGCGGTCCGGCCGCCCTGCCCCGAGGTGGCCATGTCGCTGGAGAACGAGAACGTGTTCGCCAGCTTTTCGCCGTACAGCACCGCGGCGTCCCCCGGGTGCTCGGTGATCCAGTCGACCGCGCTGTCGCTGAAGTAGCGGTTGATGCCGACCTCGTCGAGGTGGTGGTCCTTCGCGTACTGCTCGTAGCGCGAAATGTCCACTTCGGTCCCGCTGCCCGCGGTGGTGTGCTCGCTGTTGCCCAGCAGCAGGTTGATCCCGTCGTTGGTGGACACCGGCACAAAAGCGTGCAACGCCACGGCGTTCCGCACACACCACGCCCCGGGCACGGCGACCGCGAGCGCCACCACCGCCGCGGCCGCACCCCACGCCCCGCGCCGCTTCCACGCCATCCACACCGGCACCAGCACGACGGAGAGCGCGAAGTTCGGCACCGTGAGCACCAGCAGCCCACCGGCCAGCCCCGCGACCACGACGTCGGCCACCCGCCGCCCGCCCCGCGTCTCCACCGCGCTCATCCCGCAGTCGATCGTCACCAGGAGCAGGAACAACCCCGGCACCTGTGGGTAGAGCGCGGTCGCGGTGTAGGTCAACAGCGGGTAACACGCGAGCACGACCGCGGCCAGCGCACCGGCGGGCGCGGCGAACAGGCGGCGCCCCACCCGGTAGCCGAACCACACGCAGCCCGCCAGCGCGAGCACGCCCACGAACCGCATGGCCAGCACGTCGCCGCCGGTCAGCCCGTGCACCGGGGTCAGCAGGAACGGGTACCCGGGCGGGCGGTAGGCGGTGGCCTGCACGCCGTCGGCGCTGTACCCGGCACCGGAGGCGAGCGAACCGGCCAGCTGCACGTACACCCGTTCGTCGAGGTAGCGCAGGGTGTCGCCGAGCACGAGCGCGTAGCCGCCGGCGAGCAGCAGCGACAGCGCGACGGCGGCGAGCGCGACCTGCCGGGCGTGTGCGTCCAGCCAGGCGTACGAGCGGACGAGCACGGGTGGCCGCGCGGTGAGGCTCGTCATGACTTCACGCTCCGGGTTCGCAGCAGGCCGCTCAGCGCGGCGCGGATCGTCGGCGGGTCGATCCCGTTCGCCGCGTGCTCGGCCCGCACGGCACGCAACAGCGCCCCGCTCAGGCCGACGAGCACGAACGCGAGCGTGGTCGCCATGGAGAACGCCAGCAGGTCGAACGTCGCCGCGCCGAGCGCGAGCACGGACAACGACGCGACGAGCGTCAGCGCGAGGTCGCGGACGTGGACGTTGCGGCTCAGGCTGCGGGCCCGCAAGGCGGCGTACGCGCCGACGACGAACAACGCGATCAGCGCGAACAGGCCGATGAACCCGTTCTGCACGAGCGTGCCGAGGTACTGGTTGTCCAGCGGGCCGTACTTGCTGGGCAGGTACGTGCCCAGCCCCCGGCCGAGCCACGGGTGCTGGGCGATCACGACGCTCGTGGTCGCGTAGTCCTGGGTGCGGCCCGAGATGCTGGTGTCGTTGCCGATGTCGGCGAACAGGCCGTACAGGGTGCCGAGCAGCCCCGGGATGAGGAAGCGCATGAGCACCATGAACGCGGCGCCCACCAGCACGGCCTGGATGCGGCGGCGGCCGGGCCAGCCGATCAGCAGCACCAGCGCGGCGAGCGCGAGGCCCAGCATCGCCGAACGGGACAGCGACACCATCGCGCCGACCGCGACGATCGCGAGGCACAGCCACCACCGCCGCGCCGCCCGCTCCCCGCGGTCGCGCGCCGTGAACGCGTAGTGCGCGGCGAGCGGCATCGCGACCGCGCACACCACACCGAACTCGATGGGGTGCCCGGTGGTCGCGGCGGGACGGCGGAACGCGGCGCGCTCCAGGATGAACCCGTCCGCCGTCACGGGGTGCAGCCCGGGCAGCACGAGGTAGCGCGTGAGGTCGAAGTCGGCGAGGAACTGCAGGATGCCGATCACCGCGACCACCGTGGTGGTCACGACGATGCACTTGAGCACCAGCTCGATCCTGGCGAGCGTGCGCACCCCGTCGCAGATCGCCAGCCCGGCGACGACAACGGCGAGGATCGTGACGAGCGTCCGGTCGGCCGAGTCGAGTTCGTCCGGCGGCAGGTAGTTGCGGGTGGCGTAGCCGTAGGTGGCCAGCTGGGTGACGATGAAGACGAACAGGACCGTGCGGGCGGCGTTGCGCCCCTTCGCGGTGCCGAGCGTCGTCGTCAGCTGGCCGCAGAACCACAGCAGCCCCAGCCCGAGCCCGAACACCGTGGCCGGGGTGATGGACATCGAGATCCCGGAGATCACGAGCCGGGCGGGCACGATCAGCGCCACCGCCACGTACCAGCACGCGAGGGTCGCCCCGTCGGCCCGGCGGCGCGGCCCGGTCGTCGTGGTCACGGGTTCAGTGCCGGTCACGCCGCCGGCGCGGCTCGGCGGTGCCGGAAACGGGGGCGATCAGCTTCGTCAGCTCCTCGCTGAGGTCTTCGTCACCTTCCTCGGGCCAGGACGGCTCCTGCTCCTGTTCCTGCGGCCTTTCCTTGGGCTTTTCCTTGCGCGGCTTGCGCTTCCGGTGCTGCTGGAAGCTTTCGAAGCCGTAGGCGGCGGTGAGGCCCGCGACGAGCCCGAGCGCGAGCGCGACGGCGGCGTAGCGGACTTTGCCGCCGATCTTCGCCTCGGCGGGCGTCGGGTTGATCACCTGGTCCGCGCTGATGTAGGTGGACTGCGGGGCCTGCAGCGCCTGTTGCCGGTCGGCCAGCTGCTTGCGGGCGAGGTCGAGCACCGCCGCGACCGTCTTCTCCGCGGCCTGCGGGGCCGCGGCGTCGGCCACCACCACGACGAACGGGCCGGACAGCTGCCCGTTGCCCACCTCGTAGGTGGTCTTGACGCCGTCCACGTGCTCGAACTGCTTCACCGTCGCCGGGTCCTGCAGCGACTGGATGAGGATCTCGGCGCTGGTGGTGAGGCTGCCGTCGAACGCCAGCAGCGGGTTGATCTTCTCCGGGGACGGGCCGGCACCCGCCCTGGCCCCCGCGGCCGGGGAGGTCAGCACGATCGTGCCGGTGGATTCGTACTGCGTGTCGACGGAGGCGTACACCCCACCGGCCAGACCCAGCGCGACGAGGAACACCGGGACGGCGACGTACCAGCGCCGTACCAGCACCCTGATCGTGGCCCAGAAGTCCATTCGCCCTCCCCGCAACTGTTCTCAGCAGGGCAGTCGGGAACGGCCCCGGATTGTTACGGCGCCGGAGCATCAGTGCTGTTAACGGACCCGCACGCGTTCCCGACTACGCAGCTGTGTACTTGACCTCCCGCTCCACGCCACCCGGCATCGGAGAGCGCACGGAGCGTGGCGGCCGCCTGCCCGCGACGGTGTTCGCGCTGGGCGCGGTGAGCCTGCTGACCGACGTGTCCGCGGAGATGGTCACCGCCTTCCTGCCCGTTTACCTGCTCTACACGCTGCAGCTCGGCTACGTCCAATTCGGACTGCTCGACGGCCTGTACAACGGCGCCACCGCGGTGTTGCGGCTCGTCGGCGGTTACGTCGCCGACCGGCTCCGGCGGCCGAAACTCGTGGCGCTGGCCGGGTACGGCACCTCGGCGCTGACGAAACTGCTCTTCCCGCTGGCGGGCGGTTCGGGGCTCGGTATCGGCGGTGTCCTCGCGGCGGACCGGGCGGGCAAGGGGCTGCGCACCGCGCCGCGGGACGCGTTGATCTCGCTCGCGACCCCGGCCGACCGGCTGGGCCGCGCGTTCGGGGTGCACCGCGCGATGGACACGTTCGGCGCGTTGCTGGGCCCGTTGATCACGTTCTGGATCCTGAGCCAGCTCGGTACCGGTTCCTCCCCGGTGTTCGTGGTGAGTTTCTGTTTCGCCGCACTGGGGCTCATCGTGTTGGCCGCTTTCGTACGGGACGGCGCCGGTACCGGAAAACCGTTGCCCGCGCAGGATCCCGTCTCGCTCCGCGCGTGCCTCGGCCTGGTGCGGGACCGGCGGTTGCGGCGCGCGACGCTCGCAGCGGGGCTGCTGGGCCTGGCCACGATCAGCGACGCCTTCGTGTTCGTGGTCCTGCAGAAGACCACCGCGGTTCCACTGTCGGTGCTGCCGTTGCTGCCGCTGGGCACGGCGCTGGTGTTCCTCCTCGGCGCGATCCCGCTCGGCAGGCTGGCCGACCGGATCGGCCGCTGGCCGGTGTTCTTCGCCGGGCACGTGCTCCTGCTCGGGCTGTACGCGCTGTTGCTGACCTCCGGCGGCGGTTATCCGATCGTGGTCGCCGGGCTCGCGTTGCACGGGCTGTTCTACGCGGCCACGGACGGCGTGCTGATGGCCTACGCCGGGCCGCTCGTGCCCGCGCCGTTGCGGGCGAGCGGGCTCGCGGTGGTGCAGACCGGGCAGGCGGTCGCGCGGCTGATCTCGTCGTCGTTGTTCGGTGTTCTGCTGGCGAACCTGGCCACCGGGACCTCGGTGCTCATCACGCTCTCGGTGTTCGTGCCCGCGCTGGTCGGCGCGGGCCTGCTGGTGCGGGGGAAGAGGCGGGAAGCGTGAAGGAATGGCTGGCGCGGCACCGGATCGCGGCCGGGATCGCCGCCATCGTCGTGGTGGTACTGGCAGGCGCCGGATACGTCGTGTACGCGGCGGTCGACGGGCGGAGCGGCACAGCGGCGGGCACGGCGGCACCGACCGCGGGGAACCTCCTGTTCATCGAACAGGACGACGGGCGCAACCGGGTGGAGCAGGTGCGGGCGAGCGACCCCGGCGGCCCCCGCACGGCGACTTCCCTGGAGTGCCAGCGGGTCTACTCGGCCGCGGGCACCACGGTGTGCCTGCGGCTGGCCGGGGTCGGCCCCAGCTACGAGGCGGCCGTGCTGGACGCGGGCGGCAAGGTCGTCCGCACGGTGGGGCTGGCCGGGATCCCCAACCGCGCCAGGGTTTCCGCGTCCGGGCACATCGTCGCCTGGACGACGTTCGTCACCGGTGACTCCTACAGCGTGCCCGGCGGGTTCTCGACCCGCACGGGCGTGCTGGACCTGCGGTCCGGCGAACTGGTCGAGACGCTGGAGGACTTCACCGCGACGGTCAACGGGAACGTCTTCACCCCGGCGGACCGCAATTTCTGGGGCGTGACGGTCGCGGCCGACGACCGCACCTTCTACGCGACGATGGCCGCCCAGAACCGCACCTGGTTGGTGAAAGGCGACCTGGTCACCAAAACCCTGCACGACATCCACCAGGACGCGGAATGCCCGTCGCTTTCCCCGGACGGCAGCCGGATCGCGTACAAGAAGCGCGTGAGCAGGCTCGGCCCGTGGCAGGTCGCCGTGCTGGACCTGCGCACGAACACCGAGCGGATCCTGCCGGGCACCACCGGGATCGACGACCAGTCGGTGTGGCTGGACGACAACACGCTCGCCTACGCGCGAACCCCGCAGAACGGTGAGAAAACTTCCATCCTGTCCGTGCCCGCCGACGGTTCGGCACCGCCGGTCGTGTTGATTCCCAACGCTTCCTCTCCCGTTCCGTTGCGGCTGTAACGTTCTCGCCGCACCGGCGACTCTTCGGGCGCATTCGCAACGAGAAACCGAGAGGTGCCCGTGATGGACGCCGAAACCTCCACGGTCCCCGTGGGGGCGGTGAGGATTTCCCCGCTCAGCGAAACCGAAATCGTCGACGAGGTGATCGGCGGCTGGCAGCGCCGCGCCGGTGGCTGGATCGTCACGGCCAACGTCGACATCGTGCGTGCCACGACGAGGGACCCGCGGCTCGCCGGACTGGTGGCGCAGGCGGATTTCGTCGTCGCGGACGGGATGCCGGTGGTGTGGACGGCGAAACTGTCGTCGGGCCGCGCATTCGACCGCGTCACCGGCGCGTCCCTGGTCTTCTCCCTCACCGAGGCCGCCGCGCGGTCGGGCCGCTCGGTTTACCTCCTCGGCGGTGAACCCGGCGTCCCCGAAGCAGCGGCGGAGGTGCTGTCGTCGCGCTACCCCGGGCTGCGGATCGCGGGCACCGACTCGCCTCCGTTCGGCTTCGAACGTTCGGCCGCCGCCCGCGCCGAAGTCACCGCGAAGCTCGTCGAAGCGAAGCCGGACCTGGTCCTCGTCGGGCTCGGTTTTCCCAAGCAGGAGGAGCTGATCGCCGGCGTGCGCGCGGACCTGCCCTCGGCGTGGTACCTCGGCTGCGGCGCCGGCATCCCGATGGCGGCCGGGCAGTTCCGCCGCGCGCCGGAACTGGTGCAGCGGATGGGTGCGGAATGGCTGCACCGCCTGGCGCTCGAACCCCGCCGGCTGGCCCGGCGCTACCTGCAGGACGACACCCCGTTCGCGGTGCGGCTGCTGACCGGCGCCCTGCTGCGCCGCGCCGCCGCGAAGGTGGAACCGCGCCCGACCGCACTCCCCGTGGAGCCGTGACACCCATGCCGCTCGCCGTCGTCATCGTGACCTACCACAGCGCCGGGATCGTCGCCGACTGCCTCGACTCCGTCACCGAGGCGCTGGAGGGAATCCCCTCGGCGCGGATCATCGTCGTGGACAACGCTTCCACGGACGACACGCTCGACGTGGTGCGCAAGACCGCTCCGCACGCGGAAATCATCGCCCGCAAGACGAACGACGGTTTCGCGGCGGGCGTGAACGCCGGATTCGCCGTCGCCGGGGACAGCGACGTCCTCGTGCTCAACCCCGACGTCCGCCTCGAACCTGGCGCGGTGAAGGCCCTGCGCGAGGCGTTGGCGGTACCGGGCACCGGCGTCGCCGTCCCGCTGCTGCTCGGCCCCGACGGCGAACCACATCCGTCCCTGCGCCGCCGTCCGACGACTCTGCGTGCCCTCGGCGAAGCCGTGCTCGGCGGTACCCGCGCGGGCCGCATCCCGGCCCTGGGGGAACTCGTCATCGGCGCCAAGGCCTACTCACGCCGGTCCACTGTGGACTGGGCGACAGGCGCGTGCTGGCTCGTCTCCGCCGAGTGCCGCAAGGCCCTCGGGCCGATGGAGGAGCGGTTCTTCCTGTACTCGGAGGAGACGGAATACCTTCTCCGCGCAGGCGATTCCGGTTACCTGGTCCGCTTCGAACCCGACGCCGTGGCCATCCACCTCGGCGGCGAACAGTCCACCTCGCCGGAACTGTGGGCACTGTCTGCGGCCAACCGGGTCCGCCTGCGCCGCGAGCGGGACGGGCACCTCGCCGCGCTCGGCATGCGCCTCGCAGTACTGGCCAACGAAGTCCCGCGAGCGTTGCTGCGTGGCCGCGACGGCGGCGCGAAGCACCGGCGGGCGGTGCGTGAGCTGCTGTGGCTTCGCCGGTGGCCGGTCGCCGACCGCACCCCCGGCTACGTCTGCTTCTCCGCGCAGGACTGGTGGTACCACAACCAGGCGCACTCCGACTTCCAGCTGATGCGCTCGGTCGCGGGGCAGCGGCGCGTGCTGATCGTCAACAGCATCGGCATGCGGATGCCCACTCCCGGCCGCAGCACCCAGGTGACCCGCCGGATCCTGCGCAAGCTGCGGAGCGTGGCGAAGTTCGTGCGCCGCCCGGAGCCCGGTTTCCACGTCATGTCCCCGCTCCCGCTGCCGTTCTACGGTTCACCGCTGCTGCGGCGGGTCAACGCCGCGCTCGTGCGCGGTCAGGTGCGGCTGGTGTGTGCCGCGCTGCGGCTGCCGGAACCGGTGATCGTCGCGACCATCCCGACCGCCTGGGACGTCGTCGCACCCATGCGCCGCCGGGCCCTCGTGTTCAACCGCTCCGACCGGCACTCCGAGTTCCCCGAGGCCGACCGCGGCACGATCGAGGAGCTCGAAGGCGCGCTGCTCGACCACGCCGACCACGTCCTCTACGTCAGCCACGCGCTGCTGGAGGACGAGCACGCGCGCACCGGCGAGCGGGCGTACTTCCTCGACCACGGCGTCGACGTCGAGCACTTCCGGCCGCGCGCGGAACTGCCCGCCGACCTCGCCGCCATCCCCGGTCCGCGCATCGGGTTCTTCGGCGCGCTGGACGACTTCCTCGTCGACTTCGACCTGCTCGAACACGTCGCGACCGAACTGCCGGACTGCTCGCTGGTGCTCATCGGCGACGCCACCCACGACATGTCCCGCTTCGAACGCCACCCGAACGTGCACTGGCTGGGCTTCCGCCCCTATGCGACGATCCCGTCCTACGGTTCGGGATTCGACGTGGCGCTCATGCCCTGGCTCGACAACGAATGGATCCGTCATTCCAACCCCATCAAGCTCAAGGAATACCTCGCTCTGGGACTGCCCGTGGTGAGCACCGACTTCGAGGAGCTGGCGGCCTACCGCGACCGCGTACGCGTCGCCCGCGGGCCGGCCGAGTTCGTCGCCGCGATCAGGGAAAGCCTGGCGCACGGCGCGCCCCAGCCCGCCCAGCGGCTGCGGGAGTCCGTGCTGACCTACTCGTGGCGGTCCCGCGCGGCGGAGCTGGTGCGCCTGGTGGAATCCGGATGAGGCGGCGGGGCGTGTGGTCCGCCCTCACGCTGGCGATCGCGGTGGCCGTGGTCGGCGGGCTGCTCGCCTACCGCGAAGTGCCCGGCCCGCCCCCGCAACCGGCCGCCGTCAGCGTGCGCGACCTGCCCCGCGTGCCGTGGGAGGGCGGTCCGGAGTACTACCGCCAGTTCCCCAAGATGGCGGCCTGGACGGATCCCCGGTTCTTCCCCATCGGCGTCTGGTACGAGGCCGTCACCTCCCAGCGGGACGTCGACCTCGACAAGGCCGCGGGCATCAACACCTACTTCGAGCTGACGCAGTCCAGCGACCTCTCACTCGTGCGCGCCAACGGCATGTACGCGATCCCCAGCACCCAGCTGCCCGGGTACGGGGACGAGACGGTCGGCTGGCTGCTCACCGACGAAGTCGATCTGTGGGGCCACGAGGGTGACGCGCCGTGGACCGGGAAGTACCCGGGCGAAGGCGAGATCTGCGTCCCGGAATCCGCGTTGTGCGGGTACACCGTCCTCCAGACGCTGCGCGACCGGCTGCCGCAGCACGACGGCCGCGCCCGCTACGCCAACTTCGGCTACGGCATGGAGTTCTTCATCAAGGACCAGCTGGCCGCGCGCTTCCTCGACTACACCGACACCGCGTCGATGGACACCTACTGGTACACCGACGACGGCATCTGCGAGCTGACCAAGACGCCCGCGAACGTGTGCCACCTGTCGGCGTCCTACGGCTTCACGATCGACCGGATGCGGCAGCTCGACGGGATGGACGGCAAGCGGCAGCCGGTCTACGCCTTCGTCGAGGACGGTGCGCCGTTCGAGAAGTACCGGACCACGATCACCCCGGAGCAGCTCTCCGGCGCCGTCGTGAACTCGCTCATCCACGGGGCCCGCGGCGTCATCTACTTCAACCACAACTTCGGTGGCGACTGCCGCACCCAGCACGTCCTGCGGGACGGGTGTGGCGCCGCGATCCGCCCGGCGGTCACCGAGGTCAACCGCCGGATCACCGAGCTCGCGCCGGTGCTGAACACGCAGTCCCTGGAGTACTCCTTCGCCCCGGACATGGACACGATGCTCAAGGAGTACCAGGGCTCCTACTACGTGTTCGCCATGATCGGCCGTGGCGCCGCGCCCGGCAAGAAGACGCTGACGCTGCCCACCGGCCTGTCCGCGGCGAAGGCGGAGGTGCTGTACGAGAACCGGCAGGTCCCGGTCGAGGGCGGCAAGCTGACCGACGACTTCGGCACCGAGGCGAGTTACCACATCTACCGGCTCACGCCGTAGCGCCTACTTGCGGATCTCCAGTGTGCAGCACTTCGGCCCGCCACCGGCCTTGCGGAGTTCCGAGATGTCTGCGAACACCGGCTCGTAGCCCTGCTCGGCGAGGCGGTCCGCCAGTCCCGTCGCTTCCACCGGCAGCACGACGTTACGCCCGTCGGACACGCCGTTGAGCCCGAAGCACTCCGCGTCCGCGGCGTCGGCGAGCACGGCGTCCGGGAACAGCCGGGCCAGCACGCGCCGCGAGCCGGCGGAAAACGCTTCCGGGTAGTACGCGATGTGCGCCGGGCGGGACTCCGTCGCCTCGCTCAGCACGAACAACGCCGTGTCGAGGTGGTAGTACCGGGGATCGACCAGCCGCAGGGACAGCACCGGCACGCCGAGGATCTCCTGCGCCTCGGCGTGCGCCTCCGGGTCGGTGCGGAACCCGGTGCCCGCCAGGATCATCCGGCCCGTCCAGGCGAAGTCGCCCTCGGCCTCGTTGATCCGGGACGGCATCACGACGTCGCGGTAGCCGTGCTCCAGGAACCAGCGCCGGTAGTGGTCGGCCTCGGGCACGCGTTCCTTCGCGCGGAACCGGGCGCCGAGCACGCGCCCGTCGATCACCGTGCCCGAGTTCGCCGCGAACACCATGTCCGGCAGCCCCGGCTGCGGCTCGATCTCCTCCACCGTGTGCCCGAGCCTGCGGTAGGTGTCCCGCAGCCCGGTCCACTGCGCTATCGCGCGGCCGACGTCGACCGGCTGCGACGGGTCCATCCAGGGGTTGATGGCGTAGTCCACGGCGAAGTACCGCGGCGGGCACATGAGGTAGCGGCGGGTCAGCGGCACCCGGAGGTTCATGCTTCTCAAGGTATGACTCGGTTCAGTGGCGATCAATCACCGCTCCTTGCGCACGTACCTGCTAAACATTGCGTGTGAACCCGCTGGATCAGCGAATCGTTTCGTGCCTGGTGACCAACGCGCGGTCGAGCTACGCCGAGATCGGGAAGGTGGTCGGCCTGTCCGCGCCCGCGGTCAAACGCCGGGTGGACCGCCTGCTCGAAACCGGGGTGCTGCGCGGCTTCACCGCGGTCGTCGACCCGGAGGCGCTCGGCTGGGGCACCGAGGCCTTCGTCGAGGTGCACTGCCGCGGCAACGTGCCGCCCGCCCGCATCCGCGCCCGCCTGGAACCGCTGCCCGAGGTCGTCGCGGCGTACACGGTCACGGGCGCGGCGGACGCGATCGTGCACCTGCGCGCGGCGAACATCCACCAGCTGGAGACGGCGCTAGAACGCCTGCGGGGCCTGGAGATCATCGACCGCACGGTGTCGACCGTCGTGCTGTCGCGGCTCCTCGAACGGCCGCCCACACCCGGCGCCTGACCTGCGGGTCTCAGCATGTGAACGCCGGGGGCGAGGTGCCCCAGGTCACACCCCGAGACTCGTGCGAATATCCCCAGTAAGGTGGAGGTATCGGCGGAGGTGCGCCCGGCGCGAGATGTCACCGAGGACAGGCCAAGTCGGGAGAGAGGGATTCCCTGACCTATGAGCACGAATGCCAATGGCAACGGCGCGTTGTCGGCAACCCGTCAGACCGAGGTCTCCAAGCTCGACCGGGTGGTCATCCGCTTCGCCGGTGACTCCGGCGACGGCATGCAGCTGACGGGCGACCGGTTCACCTCCGAGGCCGCCGCGTTCGGCAACGACCTCGCGACCCTGCCGAACTTCCCGGCGGAGATCCGCGCGCCACAGGGCACGATCCCCGGCGTCTCGTCGTTCCAGGTGCACTTCGCGGACTACGACATCCTCACCCCAGGCGACCGGCCGGACGTGCTGGTGGTGATGAACCCGGCCGCGCTCAAGGCCAACATCGGCGACCTGCCGCCCGCCGGCACGCTGATCGTCAACACCGACGAGTTCACCAAGCGCAACCTGACGAAGGTCGGCTACGACTCGAACCCCCTCGAGGACGACTCGCTGTCCGCCTTCCAGGTGCACCAGGTCGCCATGTCGACCCTGACGCAGGGCGCGCTCGCCGACACCGGGCTCGGCAAGAAGGACGCCGAGCGCTGCAAGAACATGTTCGCGCTCGGGCTGCTGTCGTGGATGTACCACCGGCCGACCGAGGGCACCGAGCAGTTCCTCCGCGAGAAGTTCGCGCGCAAGCCCGACATCGCCGAAGCGAACATCCTCGCCTTCCGCGCGGGCTGGAACTACGGCGAGACCACGGAGTCCTTCGCCACGACGTTCGAGGTCGCCCCGGCGAAGCTCGCCCCCGGCACGTACCGCCAGATCACCGGCAACACCGCGCTCGCGTACGGCATCGTCGCGGCCGGGCAGCGGGCCGGGCTGCAGGTGCTGCTGGGCACGTACCCGATCACCCCGGCGTCGGACATCCTGCACGAGCTGTCCAAGCACAAGAACTTCGGCGTCATCACCTTCCAGGCGGAGGACGAGATCGCCGGGATCGGCGCCGCGCTGGGCGCCTCCTACGGCGGCGCGCTCGGCGTCACCTCCACCTCCGGCCCCGGTATCGCGCTGAAGTCGGAGACGATCGGGCTCGGCGTGATGCTGGAGCTGCCGCTGGTGGTCATCGACGTGCAGCGCGGCGGCCCCTCGACGGGCCTGCCGACCAAGACCGAGCAGGCCGACCTGCTGCAGGCGATGTTCGGCCGCAACAGCGAGTCCCCGGTGCCGGTGATCGCGCCGCAGTCCCCCGGTGACTGCTTCAACGCCGCGCTCGAAGCCACCTCGATCGCGCTGAAGTACCGCACGCCGGTGCTGATCCTGTCCGACGGCGCGAACGCCAACGGCTCGGAGCCGTGGCTGATCCCGAACGTCGACAGCCTGCCCGACCTGCGCGTGGAGTTCGCGACGCAGCCGAACGCGGCCGACGGCTCCGGCGAGTTCTGGCCCTACGTCCGCGACCCCGAGACGCTGGCCCGCGAGTGGGCCGTGCCCGGCACGCCGGGTCTGCAGCACCGCATCGGCGGGCTGGAGAAGGCCGACGGCAAGGGCAACATCTCCTACGACCCGGACAACCACGACCACATGGTCCGGTTGCGGCAGCGCAAGATCGACGGCATCGACGTGCCGGACCTGGTGGTCGACGATCCTTCGGGGGGCAAGGCCCGCGTGCTCGCGCTGGGCTGGGGCTCGACGTTCGGCCCGATCGGCGCCGCCTGCCGCCGCGTGCGCAAGGCGGGGATCCCGATCGCGCAGGCGCACCTGCGGCACCTCAACCCGTTCCCCCGCAACCTCGGCGCGATCCTCGCCGGCTACGACAAGGTCATCGTGCCGGAGATGAACCTCGGCCAGCTCGCGCTGCTGCTGCGCGCGAAGTACCTGGTCGACGTGCACTCCTACACGAAGGTCGCCGGCCTGCCGTTCAAGGCCGAAGAACTCCAGCACGTCTTCACCGAATTGATCGAAGGGGTTGTGCCCGCATGACCGCGACCGAGCTGGGCCTGCCGACCGTCGGCGGCTTGGACCTCGTCCCGCACACCGACGAGCCGCAGAAGGCCAAGGACTACAAGTCCGACCAGGAGGTGCGGTGGTGCCCCGGGTGCGGTGACTACGTCGTCCTCAACACGGTGCAGTCGTTCCTGCCCACGCTGGGGCTCAAGCGCGAGAACATCGTGTTCGTCTCGGGCATCGGCTGCTCGTCGCGGTTCCCGTACTACCTGAACACGTACGGGATGCACTCGATCCACGGCCGCGCGCCGGCGATCGCGACGGGCCTGGCGACCACGCGCCCCGACCTGTCGGTGTGGGTCGTGACCGGTGACGGCGACGCGTTGTCGATCGGCGGCAACCACCTCATCCACGCCTTGCGACGCAACGTCAACATCAAGATCCTGCTGTTCAACAACCGGATCTACGGGCTGACGAAGGGCCAGTACTCGCCGACGTCGGGGCAGGGCATGGTCACCAAGTCGACGCCGATGGGTTCGGTGGACACCCCGTTCAACCCGGTGTCGCTCGCCCTCGGTGCGGAGGCCACGTTCGTCGGCCGCGCGCTGGACTCGGACCGCGCCGGGCTCACGGAGGTGCTCACCGCGGCCGCCCGGCACCGCGGTTCGGCGGTGGTGGAGATCTACCAGAACTGCCCGATCTTCAACGACGGCGCGTTCGACGTGCTGAAGGACAAGGACGAGGCGGCCCAGCGGCTGATCCCGCTGCGCGCGGGCGAGCCGATCCGCTTCGGGCCGGAGGCCGAGTACGGCGTCACGGCGACCGGCTGGGGCGGTTTCGAGATCGGCAAGGTGTCGGAGATCGGCGAGGACAACCTCGTCGTCCACGACCCGTCGATCTCCGACACGGCGTACGCGTTCGCGCTGTCCCGCCTCGGCGACCAGAACCTGAACCACACGCCGGTCGGCATCTTCCGCGACGTGGACCGCCCGACGTACGACGACCAGGCGCGGGCCCAGGTGGAGCAGGCCCGTGAGGCGAAGGCCCCGAACCTGCAGTCCCTGCTCACCGGCAAGGACACCTGGACCGTCGTCGCCTGATCGTCAGGAGAGCGGCCGGAACCCGACCCGCTCGGCGTCGGCCGCGGAGCGGAACCACACCTCGGCGATCATCCGCGCGAACTGCGGCGATTCCTCGGTGCAGTACCGCAGAGCGGTGACGCTCGCCTTGACCGTGAACTCGTCCGAAGGCCGTCCGCCGCCGGGCCGCGGCATCGCCGACCCCGGACCGAACGGCCCCGGCGGCACGCTGGCGTCGGACACGGGCGTCCGCGCGGGCGGCGGGGCCGGCGCGGCGGGTTCGGGTGCCGCGTGCGCTCCCGCGTTCGGCCGCACGGCGGGCTCGAACAGCGAACCGCTGCGCCCGCCTTCGCCGACCGCGGGCTCGCGCCGCTCGATGGACCGCACCGAAGGCCGCGGCGGCTCGAAGCTGCTCGGCGGAGTCGAGCGCGGCTGGCGGCGGGGCAGCACGGCCGTCGATTCGGCGGGCGCCTCGTCGTCGGCACGCGCGTCGTCGTCGTTGCCGAAGGCGTAGGCGGGCGGCTCGTCCACGGCCGCGTGCGCGCCGTAGCTCTCCTCGGGCTCGAACAGGGAGCCGTGCTCGTGCTCGTCCTCCGGCTCCAGGCGGGCGTGGAAACCCGACGGGTGCTCGTCGGCGTACACGTCTTCCCGCTGGTGCGCGAACTCGTGCGGCTCGCGCTCCTCCGCGACGGGGTCGAACAGCGAACCGCGGTCCGGCTCACCACCCGGTTCGAAGAGCGAGCCCCGCTCGGCCTCCGCGTCCGGCGCGAACAGCGAGCCGCGCTCGGCCTCCTGCGGGTACGGCGTGAAGATCGACGTCTTCTCGGCGTCCGACTCGTCGTGCTCGGGCACCCGTCCGCCGAAGCTGTCCCGCTCGTGCCACACCGGCTCCGGCAGGGGCTCGGGTTCCGGCTCCGGCTCGAAGGCGCGGGTCGGCTGCACCGGTTCCGGGTCGAGCGCGCGCGTCCCGGTGTCCGGCTCGTCGAGGGTGCGGGTGGGCGCCGCGGACCGACGCTCCGGCGCGGCGTTCTTGGCGTCCAGCAGCTGCCGCTCGAGCGACCGGTTCCGCGCCTGCGCGGGCCGGACGAGCAGCAACCAGGTCAGCAGCACCCCCAGCACGAACGCCGCCGCGCTCCACAGCCACACCTGCCCGAACAGGGACATCGAGCTGTCCTTTCTTTCCCCACCGTTCTCGGTACCACTGTCAGTGACACCGCGGTGGCCCACTCATGACGGACGGAGCGGGATCAGCGGGTCCGTGCCACCAGGTAGTCGGCGACGGACTCGCACGCGTCGCGCGCCGACGACGCCGGCAACGCGGACAATTCCACCCTCGCTCGCCGAGCGTAGTCGGACAGCGTCGCCATGGCCTGGTCGAGGCCGCTGGACGCCCGGAGCAGCCCGAGCGCCTCCTCGACCAGCGCGTCGTCGGTGATCGGGGCGGCCAGCAGCTCGACCAGCCGGGGGTCGGTGGCGGGGTCGGCCAGCGCGAACAGCATCGGCAGGGTGCGCACGCCCTCCCGCAGGTCGGTGCCGGGCGTCTTGCCGGACTCGTGCGAGGGGGACGCGATGTCGATGATGTCGTCCGAGATCTGGAACGCGGTGCCGATGATGTCGCCGAACCGCGTGAGCGCCTCGACGTACTCGGGCCGGGCGCCGGAGATCATGCCGCCGAACCGGCCGGCGGTCGCGATCAGCGAACCCGTCTTCTGCGCGATCACGCTCAGGTAGTGGGCGATGGGGTCCTCGCCGTCGCCGGGGCCGACGGTCTCGCGCATCTGCCCGGTGACCAGCTCGCCGAAGGTCTCGGCGATGATCCGGGCCGCGTCGGTGCCGAGGTAGGAGACGAGCCGCGAGGCGTGCGCGAACAGGAAGTCGCCGGTGAGGATCGCGACCGTGTTGTCCCAGCGCGCGTTGACGCTCTGGGCGCCCCGGCGCATGGTGGCCTCGTCCATCACGTCGTCGTGGTACAGCGTCGCCAGGTGCACCAGCTCGACAGCGGCCGCGGCGGTCACGACGCCGTCGTGGTTGCCCTCCCCGAACTGGGCGGCGAGCAGCGTGAACAGCGGGCGGAAGCGCTTGCCACCGGCCTCGACGAGGTGCGACGCGGCCTCGTGCACGGCCTTGACGTCGCTGCGGGCGGTCTCCCGCAGCAGGTTCTCTACGTCGGTGAGCCCGCCGGCGAGCGTGCGCAGCAGTTGCTCATCGGCGATCCGCAGGCCCACGCTCGCGCGCAGATCCTCGATGGTGCCACTCTGAACCGACACGTTCCCCTGCCCTTTCGCACTTCACCACGGTCCTCACCAGCGTAATGGCAAGGCAGGACGGCACGGAGGGCCGCCGGGGCAGGGCCTCGGTGACGAAGGTGACAACCGGGATGAACCCCTTCGGGTGAGCTGCCCACCGGGAAACCGGTTCCGGAACTAGCCTTCGGGCTGTGACCAGCAGGAACAGGCAGCACAGCGTCGTCGCGGCGATCATGCTGGGGATGCTGCTGGCGGCCCTCGACCAGACCATCGTCTCCACCGCGCTCCCGACGATCGTCGCGGACCTCGGCGGCGTGAACCACCTGTCGTGGGTCGTCACGGCGTACCTGCTCGCCGAGACGATCATGACGGTGCTGATCGGCAAGTTCGGGGACCTGTTCGGCCGCAAGAAGGCCTTCCTCGCGAGCGTGCTGTTGTTCCTGGTCGGCTCGTTCTTCTCCGGCTGGGCCGATTCGATGCTGTGGCTGATCGTGTTCCGCGCGGTGCAGGGGCTCGGGGGTGGCGGCCTGATGGTCACGTCGTCGGCCGTGATCGCGGACGTCGTGCCGCTGCGGGAGCGCGGGAAGTACCAGGGCGTCATCGGCGCGATGTTCGGCGTGGCGACGGTGGCGGGTCCGCTGCTCGGCGGCCTGTTCGTGGACCACCTCAGCTGGCGGTGGGCGTTCTACGTGAACATCCCGCTCGGTGTCGTGGTGGTGCTGGTGGCGGCGTTCGCGCTGCCGGCGGTGCGCGGCGCGGCCCGGCCGCGGATCGACTACCTGGGGATCCTGCTGATCGCGCTCGCGTCGACGGGCCTGACGCTGGTGACGAGCTGGGGCGGCACCGAGTACGCGTGGACGTCGCCGGTGATCCTCGGCATGGCGGCGGGTTCGGTGGTGCTGCTGGTGCTGTTCGTGCTGGTGGAGCAGCGCGCGGCGGAGCCGATGCTGCCGATGCGCCTGTTCCGCGGCCGGGTGTTCACGGTCGCGAGCGTGCTGAGTTTCGTGGTGGGTTTCGCGATGCTCGGCGGGATCACGTACCTGCCCACATTCCTGCAGCGCGTCCAGGGCGCGAGCGCGACGGAGTCGGGGCTGCGGATGCTGCCGCTGGTGGTGGGGTTGCTGGTCACGTCGCTGGTGAGCGGCATGGTGATCAGCAGGACGGGGCGGTACAAGGCGTTCCCGCTCGCGGGTTCGCTCGTGATGGCGCTTGGCCTGTTCCTGTTGTCCACTTTGGACGCCGGGACGGGGTTCTGGGTGACGTCGGGGTTCATGGTGGTGCTCGGTCTGGGGCTGGGCTGTTGCATGCAGGTGCCGACGATCGTGGTCCAGAACACGAGCGATTACGAGGATCTCGGGGTGGCGACGTCGGGGGTTTCGTTCCTGCGGACGCTCGGCAGTTCGTTCGGGGTGGCGGTGTTCGGCACGATCTTCAGCAGCCGCCTGCCCGCGACGCCGAGCGTGTCGTCCTATGTGGACGCGATACAGACGATGTTCCTGGTGGCCGCGCCGATCGGCTTGGTCGCGTTCGTCGTGGCCCTGTTCCTGAAGGAGGTCCCCCTGCGCGATGCGGCTCGTGCCGTGGCAGCGGAGAGCAGCGGTTTTTCCGAACCGGGTTCGGGGAGTTCGAGGCAGGAGCTGGAGCGCGTGGTGGCGAGCCTGTGGCGGCGCCAGCAGGCGGACCCGGGCCCGGCGATCCTGGCGCGTTCGGGGGTGCGGTTGAGTTATGCACAGGCCTGGCTGCTGGTGCAGATTTATCGACACAGCGCCGACGACGGTGATGCGACCCTGCAGGAACTCTCCTCGGGGACGGCTGTGCCGCCGGGCATTTTCGAGCCCACGGCGGCCCAGCTGGTGGATTCAGGCCACCTCTCGGAGGCCGACGGGCATTACCGGTTCACGGGCCTGGGGACGGACACGTTCGCCCGCCTGGTCGGTGCGTGGCGGGTGTGGCTGCTGGAGTCGCTGGCGGAGGAGCCGGGAGACCAGGACTTCACAGCCTGCGTGGACGACCTGGCAGCCCAGCTGATCAGCAACAGCAGGAATTTGCCGACGGCCCGCCACGCGGCGGCGCCAGTGCCGTGACCGACTAGCCCGGGGCGGCGCGGCAGTTGCGGCGAAGGCGGATGGGCCGCAGAGCCGTTGCGCCGGAGGCGGATGGGCTCCAAGCCGGATGCGCCGCAGAGGCGGTTGGGCCGCGAGGCGGATGGGTCGCAGAGGCGGTCGGCGCCGCGAGGCGGTTCGGCCTGGCCCGGCGGGGCCTGGCCTGGCCGGGGCGGTTGGACCGCAGAGGCGCCGGAGCCTCGAAGGCGATTGGGCCTGGTCCGGTTGGGCCACAGAGGCGGTGAGGCCCGCTCCGTCGAGGCCCCACCAGCAGGTCGAATGGCCCTGATTGAGCGATTACCCCTGGCGCGTCAGGTCCGATTCTCCCGGCTCCCGGCCGGGGCCCAGGTCCTCCTGGCCCCCGCATACCGGTTCCCGCCCTAGTGCCGTCCCCTGCCCTCTCGCCTTAGGCCCCCCACTCTGGCCTTGCCTCACCCGTTCCCTCTTCCCGGCCCACCCTGCCCCCGGCTCCCCGGCCCACTCCGGCCCAACTCCCCAGCTCACGATTCCCTGCCCCGCCTACCCCGCCCTTTCCTGACTATTGCCCCCGCTGCCAGGCCACTCCACCCACCCCGCACCCCGCACCCCGCACCCCGCACCCCGCACCCCGCACCCCGCACCCCGCACCCCG
>NZ_BAABIB010000100.1:0-48184 GCF_039542405.1 Amycolatopsis dongchuanensis | reverse complement strand
GCCGACTGACTGCAACACCAGCCCCACCAACCACAACACGAGTTACGAGACATCCCTTAGGCGGTCCGCGCGTTCGCGGGCGCAAGGTGGGTGACGCAGGCGTCTGGCTCTGCGAACGGTTCCAGCGCGGTCGCGGTCACCGGGGCCCGCAGTTCGCTCAGCGCGCCCTGCATCAGCCCGAGGTGCAGGGGACAGACGATGTCGCGATGCCGCTCGGCGAGTTCCAGGAAGGGACAGTGCCGGAGCAGCACCCGGTCGGGTACGCCTCCGTCGCGGGGAACCGCTTCCGGCGCGAACCCGAGGTCGTCGAGCATCGCGACCAGGCGGTCGGTCGCGCCTGCTCGGGTGATCGTCTGGGACGGGACCGGCCGGTCGATCAGGTGCGCCCCCCAGGCGCGGCCCATCTCGGTCGCGGCCGGCGCCGGCTCGGTGGTGGTCGAGGTGACGTAACCGAGCAGGATCTCCGCCAGCATCCGGTAGCGGCGCTCGTCGCCGCGGGCCCGCCCCGGCCTTGGCAGGTACACCGCGCGCGGCCGTCCAGGACCGGAGGGCGTGCCCATGATCCGCTCCACGATCCCGGCATCGACCAGGGCGTCGAGGTGGAATCGAGCGGTGTTGGGGTGGATGCCGACCTGCTCGGCGATCCCGGCAACGCCCACCGGTTCCGTGGCGCGCTGGATCGCCTGCAGCACCTGGCGGCGGCGCTCGCCACCCGGGTCGTGCGCGGTCATCGTCGCCTCCCTGGCATCGGTGGATGACGCTGAGACGGAGTTTACACTATTACCACTTGTATTAATTGGGCATACCTGCTGAGCTGGTTCCACCGAGTCACGCTGCGACCGCCGATCACCTCGATGCCGGGCGCACGGGGCATCTTCGATCCGGAAAAGGACACGACATGGGGTCGGCAACAGAGATCTACCTTCGGGGTTCGGCCGGCGATCCAGCGGTACGTGCGCTCGCCTTGCTGCGCGACCGCAATGACGAGCTGCTCGCCGAGACGTGGGCGAAGGCGGCGCTGCTCAGCGAACTGCGGCTCGCCGCCGCGGACCGGCAGACCGCGCGAGACGGCATGGTCGTGTTCTGCACCGACCGGGTCCTGTGCCACCTGGTCTCGGTCGACTGGGCGCTCTACGCGCCCGCATCGGGAGCCGCCGACACCCGCCTGCTGGTGCGCGCGCTGCGCGCCCAGCACCAGATCATCACCGGCCACATCCACGATCTGCGCGCGGCCAGCACCGCCGACCAGGTGAACGCCGCCGCCCACGCGGTGGCCACGGCGCTCGCCGCCTGCCAGGAGGTCGAGCGCAGAGTGTTGCTGCCCGCGCTCGCCGAGCTGCCCGGGGTAGACCTCGTCTCCCTCGTCGAGGACCTGGAAACGCTGCTGGACGGGGGCAGCCTGGAGCCGCCGGACGAGCTCGACGTCCGCGGGATCCCGCACGGCCAGCGGCATCCCCGCATTTTCGGCAGCTTTGCCCGGCTGGCGAAGGGCGAGTCGTTCGTGCTGGTCAACAACCACGACCCGAAGCCGCTTCGGCGCGAGTTCGAAGCCACCTACCCGGGGCAATTCGCTTGGGAATACGTCGAATCCGGCCCCACCGAGTGGCGCATCAGGATCGGCCGTTTCCCGGTGGCCGCGCACGACGGCCAGGTCGATGCCTGACCCGCACCAGGCCGTGTCGCCCAGTCGGCCACGCGTGCTGTGCGATGCGCACGCCACGCTCGCCGACACGGCGGTGCCGGCAGGCGTGCTCTGGCGGCTGGCCGAAACGGATCGGCAACTCGACGCGAACCTGGTGCGCCTGGCACCGGGTGAACATGTTGGCACACATGCGGAATCCGCCCTGGACGTGCTGCTCGTCGTGATCGCCGGAACCGGGATGCTGACCACCCGCGACGGCGCGCTGGCGCTCACCGAAGGCGCGGTGACCTGGCTGCCGAAGGGCTCGACCCGCGCCATCGCCGCCGGCGCTCACGGCCTGGCCTACCTCACCGTGCACCGGCGGCGGCCGGGCCTGCGGATCGGCAGCAGGCCGCCGGGCTGGCCGGAGCAGGCGAACCGCCGGGCCGCCGGCGAGACGGACCTACCGTGACCGGCGTCATCCACCCACCACGCCCGGCCCGCCGGTACCCGCCACCGCGAGCGGCCAAGGGGTCGGCCCTGCTCGGGAATCTGCGCACGGCCGACCCCAAACGGCTCGGGATCATGTACCTGACCACGTCGTTCGGGTTCTTCCTCGTTGGCGGCGTGCTGGCCCTGCTGATGCGCACCGAGCTCGCCCAACCGGGACAGCAGTTCCTGTCCCCTGAGCAGTACAACCAGCTGTTCACCATGCACGGCACGATCATGCTGCTGCTGTACGCGACGCCAACCGTCTTCGGGTTCGCCAACTACCTCCTGCCGTTGCAGATCGGTTCCCCCGACGTCGCGTTCCCCCGGTTGAACGCGTTGTCCTACTGGCTCTTCCTCTTCGGCGGGTTGATCGTGCTCTCCGGTTTCCTCACCCCTGGCGGTGCCGCGGATTTCGGCTGGTTCGCCTACACCCCGCTGTCCGACGCGATCCACTCCCCCGGCATCGGGGCCGACCTATGGATCAGCGGGCTGGTGGTGTCCGGGCTCGGCACCATCCTCGGCGCGGTCAACATGATCACGACGGTGGTCTGCCTACGCGCCCCGGGAATGACGATGTTCCGGATGCCGATCTTCACCTGGAACATCCTGATCACCAGCATGCTCATCCTGGTCGCCTTCCCGATCCTGACCGCGGCGCTGCTCGGTCTGCTCGCCGACCGGCGGCTCGGCGCGCACGTGTTCGACCCGGCAAATGGCGGGGCGATCCTGTGGCAGCACCTGTTCTGGTTCTTCGGCCATCCCGAGGTCTACATCGTCGCGCTGCCGTTCTTCGGCATCGTCACCGAGATCATTCCGGTGTTCTGCCGCAAACCGCTGTTCGGCTACCAGGGCATGGTCTACGCGACCCTGGCGATCGCCGGGTTGTCCGCGACCGTGTGGGCACATCACATGTTCGCCACCGGGGCGGTGCTGCTGCCGTTCTTCTCCCTGATGAGCTTCCTGATCGCGATCCCGACCGGATTCAAGTTCTTCAACTGGATCGGCACCATGTGGAAAGGGCAGCTCACCTTCGAGAATCCGATTCTGTGGTCGATCGGCTTCATGGTGACGTTCCTGTTCGGCGGGCTGACCGGCGTGCTGCTCGCCTCTCCGCCGATCGATTTCCACGTCACCGACACCTATTTCGTTGTCGCGCATTTCCACTACGTGCTCTTCGGCACGATCGTGTTCGCGACCTTCGCCGGAATCTATTTCTGGTTCCCCAAGATGACCGGCCGGATGCTCGACGAGCGATGGGGCAAGCTCCATTTCTGGACCACGTTCCTCGGTTTTCACCTCACCTTTCTCGTCCAGCACTGGCTCGGCGCGCAGGGCATGCCCCGGCGCTACGCCGACTACCTGAGCTCCGACGGGTTCACCGTGCTCAACACGGTTTCCACGATCGGCTCCTACGTCCTCGGCGCGTCGATGCTTCCGTTCATCTACAACGTCATCAAGAGCTACCGGTACGGCGAGGCCGTCACCGTGGACGACCCGTGGGGCTACGGGAACTCACTGGAATGGGCCACCTCCTGCCCGCCGCCAAGGCACAACTTCACCGAGCTGCCCCGCATCCGCTCCGAGCGCCCGGCCTTCTGGCTGCACTACCCGCACATGATCGAGCGGATGACCGCGGAAGCCCATGTCGGCCATCGCCGACCGTCTGCGGAGCGGCACCCGCCTGGGGTGAACGGCGGTCACCGCCCCCGCGGTTGACCCGGTATCACGGCCCCCATAATCTCGCGGCATGAACAAGCGTTCTCCCGAAACCACGCTGATCCGCGACTCCGGGCGCGGCAACGAGGCCGCGATCCTCAACGCGGCGCTGCAGGCGTACGGGGAGAAGGGTTTCAACGGGGCATCGATGCGCGATGTGGCCCGTGGAGCCAACACGAGCCTGTCCAACCTGTACAACTACTTTCCGTCGAAATCGCATCTGCTCGCCGAACTGTTGCGGCGGGCGAACAGCGAGCTGCTGGCCAGGACCACCGCCGCGATCGAGGCCGCCGGCGACGACCCGGTCGCGAAGCTGCGTGACGCCGTCAAGGCTTATGTCGGCTTCGTGGTGGACCACCAGACCGCCGCGCTGGTGGCGATCAGTGAGGTCCGCTACCTCACCGGCGAGGAGCGCAGCCGGGTGGTGGACGCCAGGGACCGCACGCAGTCACTGTTCGAGCAGATCGTCGCCGACGGTGCCCGCACCGGCGTGTTCGCCACCCCGTACCCCAAGGACGCGGCCCGCAGCATCGTGTCGCTGTGCTCGGCGATCTCCACCTGGTACCGCCCAGGCGGCCGGCTGTCCAAGAAGACACTCGGCGAACAGCACGCCCGCTACGCCCTGGCCCTGCTCGAAGCCCCCCTCACGCCATGAGGCCCGGGCCCGCGATCACAGCACGGTGAGGTCGCTGATCTTCCAGGTGTCGCCGGTCTTCTTCGCCACCACCGACAGCTGGGCGGCCGCATTGCTGGTCTGGTTGGTGTCCCCGCGGGTCGATCGCTGATCCGCCATGACCAGCAGCTGGGCCTGGTCACCATCCAACCTGGTCACCGCGGTCGCCCTGATGGTCGTGGTGAGCACCAGCTTCTGTGCCGGGGCGAGCCGTTTCACCTGCTCGAACAGCTGGTTGTACTGCTCGACCGCGCCGTCGCGGAGCAGGTTCTGCGCGGCGTTCTGGGTCTTCGCGGTGTCGCTGAAGTCGAACGAGAACACCGTCTCGACCGCCTTGTTGACCTGCCCGAGCACATCGCTGGTGGCCGCCGCGTCGGTGAGCGCGGTGTTGCGGGTGTCGTCGTCGGAGGCCGGCGCCCCGGCGATACCCGCCGCCACCGCCGTTGCGGTGAACACCACCAGCAGCACGAGCAGGATGATCACCTGCCGCCGGCGCCGGGGGTCGACCTCGACGGTGTCCGACGCCGGCGACGGCTCCCCGGTCTTCCGCTGGTCCCCGGTCTCCCGCTGGTCCACCGCATCCGTCTGGTCCACGGTCTCCTGCTCGGACCGGCGGACCGGGCTCGGTGCCGCGTCGCCGCGTGACCGCCCGGCCACGGTCGGCCGGCGTCGATGTGGTGCTGGCGCGCTGCCCTTGCTTCGCACGTGTGGCATGGCCGGTACTCCTTTCGCGATGGGTCAGCCGCCGATGGCGAGCGCTTGGATGGAGCTGAGCTTCCATCCCTGGTCGGTCCGCTGGAGATCGGCCTGGAAGCGGTTCCGTTTGGTCACCGGCTGCCCCTGGTCCGGCGTCACCACGATCTCGGCCACCGCGATCATCTTCGCGGTCCCGCCGGCCGCGTCCAGCTCGGTGAGGCCACCGCTGAGGATCTTGGCACTGGTCGAGGTCCGGCCGTTCTTGATCACCTGGCTCTGCTGCTGCCGGGACTTCTTGACCTCCTCGTTGAGCGGCCCGGTGGACACCCGTTCCCACTCGTCGAGCCCGGCGTCGACGTTGCGGTAGTCGAGCGTGCCGAACACGGCGATGGCCTGCTCCCCCGCCCGCTCGGCCTCTCCCCTGGTGTGCGCGGCGGCCGCCGCGGCGTCGCCGCCGGAGAGCCAGGCCGTCACGAACCAGACGGCGGCCGCGAGGGCCACCACGGTCAGCGCGGACAGCGTGACGAGAAACGGCTTGCCGACCCACATCGGGGCACCGGCCCGCTTCCGCGCGTTCTCGGTTTGGTCCGTCATGCGTTCTCCGTTCGGCACGCTGTTGTCGTGGTTCACCGTGGCAGCCCGAGCAATCCGGCAAGGTCGGTCGGCCCGCTGATCCCGGTCAGCCCGGCCAGTCCCGGCAGCGGCGCCGGGCTGCCGGCCGGCCCCGGCTGCTGCTGGGTTCCCGGCGCGCTCGGCGCGCGCCGCGGGGTCCCGCCGTACGGCGCGTTCTGCGCGCCGCGAACCGAGGTGGGGCTCCCGGGGGGCTCGGCGCAGTAGAGGTCGGGGTTCGCCGGCCGGGGCGCGACCTGGTCGGCCGGTCGCAGCCGGGTGCCCTGATAGCCCTTGGTGCACACGAGCGGGTCGAAGAAGTTCAGCACCAGGCCGAGGTGGGCGGTGCCGTCGCCGGGCACCACGGTGTTCGCGGCCGCGGTGAGCACCGGGTAGGTGGCGAGGATGTTCTCCAGCCCGCTGGTGCGCGGGCCGAGGATGTCGGCCGTGGTGAGCAGGTTGGCGATCACCTTGCCGAGTCCCGGCCCCGATTCCGCGAGCAGCCCGGACAGCTCGGCGGAGACCGGTGGCACCGCCCGGATGAAGTGGTCGAGGTTCGGGTTGGCCTTCTTCAGCTCACCCGCGAGCAGCCGCAGGTCCGAGCTGAACGACCGCAGGTTGCCGGCTTCGGCGTTCTGGGTGGTCAGCACCGTACGGGCCGAGGACAGCAGGTCCTTGGTCGCCGGCAGGTACTCCTTGGCCGTGGCGGCGAAGGCACTGGTCGAGTCCAGCACGGTGCGCAGGTCCGGCCCGGCCCCGTTGAACGCGTTGTACAGCTCGTCGACCACGGTCTTCAACGAACCGGTCGGCACGCTGGCGGCCAGCGCGTCGACGTTGCCGAGCAGCTGGTCGAGCGGCACCGGGGTGACCGTGTCCTTGGCCTTGATCGTGGACCCCTCGGTGAGGAACGGCCCGTTGCTGGTCCGCGGCCGCAGGTCGACGTACTGCTCGCCGACCGCGGACCGGTTCGCGACAACGGCCTCCACGTCGGCGGGCACCGCGGGCGCACCGTCGTTGATGACCAGCTCCACCTCGGTGCCGTCCGGGACGACGTTGAGGTCGCCGACCTTGCCGATGGTCACCCCGCGGTAGGTCACGTCGGCGTTGGTGAAGATCCCGCCGGAATCCGCCAGCTGCAGTTTGACCACCATGCCGCCGCGGCCGAACAGGCTCTGCAGCCCTGCGTAGCGGAAACCGGTGTATCCGATCCCGGCCACCGCGATGACCAGGAAGATCGCGACCTGGATCCGAACCCTCCGAGTGAGCATCAGGCACCGCCAAGCAAGGAGTTCAGCACCCCGGCCAGTCCCTGCTGCCCGGCGGCCGGCGGCGGTGCCGATGAAGGCACCGGCGACGCCAGCGGCAGCGGGGCGGCCGGAGCCGGGGCGACCGGCGGGTTCCCCATACCGGGCAGCGCGATCGGCGGCTGCTTCGGGTTGAGGAACAGGTTGGTCAGCAAGCTGTCCAGCTTGAGGTCGAGCCGGAGGTCCAGGTTGGTGTAGTCACCGCGGATCGCTTCCCGGGAATGGCTGGTGAACGGGAAGGTCAGCAGGGTGTCCAGGGCCCTCGGCAGCTTGTCGCCCGCCTCGGTCAGCTTCTGCAGGGTCGGCTGCAGCGCGCGCAGGTCGGCGATCAGGTCCTCGCGGGACCTGGTGATGGTGTCCACCGCGACGCCGGACAGCCCGTCCAGCGACTGCAGCATGTGCACCAGGTCACCGCGCTGCTCGGCGAGCACGCGCAGCCCGGGCTCCAGGTTGTCCAGCGCGTTGCCGATGTTGTCGTTCTGCCCGACCAGCGTGGCGGAGAGCCGGTTCAGCCCGTCGATGGCCCTGGTGATGTTGTCGCGTTGCCCGGCGAGGTCGCCGGTGAGCTTGTCGACGTTGGTCAGCAGCGCGCGGATGTCGCCCTCCTTGCCGGCCAGCGCGTCGTTCACCTCGCGGCTGATCGTGCGCAGCTGCTCGACACCGCCCCCGTTGAGGAGCATCGACAGCGCGCCGAAAACCTCCTCGACCTCCGGGTTGCGGTTGGTCCGCTGCACCGGGATCACCGCGCCGTCCGCGAGCTGCGTCGGGGCGGGCGCGGTGGGGCTCGTCAACGACACGTACTTCTCACCGAGCAGGCTGGACTGCACGAGCATGGCGTTCGCGTTCGCCGGCAGCTTCACGTCGCCGTTGATGGCCACCGTGACCTCGGCCGTCCAGCCGTCCGGGGCGAACCCGATGTTCTCCACCCGGCCGACCGGGACGTCGTTGACCTTCACCGCCGCCTGCGGCACCAGGTCGAGCACGTCGGCGAACTGAACCTTAAGCTGGTACGGGTGGTCGCCGAGGTCGGCGCCACCCGGCAGGGGCGCGCCGTACAGGCCGCTGAACCCACCGGACCCGCAGCCGGTCACGGCCACGCTGAGCACCGCGGCAAGGCAGCCAAGGGACACACGCCTCTTCATCAGCGACCACCTCCGGACTGGGTGGGCGAGAGCAGCGGCAGCGGCGGGAGATTCCCGCTCTGCAGCCCACCGACGATCTGCGCCGCCGACGGCAGCGGAACCGCACCGTTGAGCACCGGGGCCAGCTTGTCGCAGGTATCCGCCAGCGCCTGCGGGAGCTGGGTCGGCGTGCCGCGCCGGAGCAGCCCGCAGATCGTGACGATCGGCGGGGTGGACAGCTCGTTCGGGTTGGCCCGGATGTCCAGCGTGCCGGAACTGGCGTTGTAGGCGTTCGCCAGGTTGCCCAGCGTCAGCGGTGCCACGTCAAGGGATTCGGCCAGCGCGCCACGCTGATCGACCAGCACCTGGGTCACCGCGGCCAGCTTGTCCACATTGGACTTGATCCGGCCACGGTTGTCCGCGACGAAGGTGCGGACCGAGTCCAGCGCGGTCGCCAGCTCGCCGAGCGCCTGGGTGAGGTTCTGCCGCTCACCGGCGAGGAACGCGCTCACATCGGTGAGCTGGCCGCTCAGATCGCGCAGCTGCCCGTCACTGGTCGCCAGGGTTTCGGTGAACTTCCGGAGATTGTCGACGGTCGAGAACAGGTCACCGCGGTTGTCCGACAGCGTCGCGGTGAGACCGGCCAGCTTCGTGATGGTCTCGTTGATCGCCGCACCGTTACCGGCGAGGTTGCGCGCCCCGACGTCGAGCAGCGCGGACAGGGACCCGTCCGCGTTGGCGCCCTTGGGCCCGAGCGCGGTGGTGACCTGGTCGAGGCTCCGGTACAGCTCGTCGACCTCGACCGGGGTCGCCGTGCGCGCCATCGGGATGACCGCGCCATCGGCGATCTTGGGGCCACCGGTGTAGACCGGGGTCAGCTGCACGTACCGGTCGGCGACCAGGCTGGGCGGGACGACGACCGCGCCGGCGTCCGCCGGCACGTCGATGCCGGGGTCGATGGTCAGCTCGACCCGTACCTGCTCCCCCTCCGGGGTCACCGAGTCGATGGTGCCCGCCTTCACCCCGAGTATCCGGACGTCGCCGCCCTCGAACACGCCGATGCCCTGGGAGAACAGCGCCGTCACCTTCGTTCCGGCCGAGCGGGACGTGATCCACCACGCGCCGCCCGCCGCGACCAGCGTCAGCACGAGCACGATCGACAGCCGCCGCACGGCCTTCGTGGGAATGCTCATCGGCCGCCTCCGGTGACCCCTGAGTTCGTCGCCGGGGGCTCACAGCCACCCGGATTGATGTTGAGCAGGTTGAGGTTGACGGTCGGCGGCAGCAGGCCGCACACATACACGTCGAACCAGTGGCCGTTGCCGAGGGTGTTGGCGAACAGCCGGTAGAACGGGGCGAGCTGGTTGAGGCTCACGTTCAGGTTCTCCTGGTTGCGTTCCAGCAGCCCGGTCACCTGGTCGAGCTGGGCCAGCGCGGGCGCGAGCTGCTGCTGGTTGTCCGACACCAGCCCGGCCAGCTGCACCGAGAGCGCCCTGGCGCCCTGCAGCAGCGAGCTGATCGCCGTCTTGCGGGCCTGCACCTCGTCGAGCAACAGCGTGCCGTCACCGATCAGCCGCTGGAACTGGCCGCTGCGGTCGGCGAGGGTCTTGCTGAGCTGACTGGTGTTGTCAAGGAGCTTGTGCAGCTGCTCGTCGCGGCCGGCGATCGTGGTGGACAGCGCGGACAGGCTGTCCAGCGCTGGCCGGATCTGCTCCGGGGTACCGGAGAACTCCTGCGCGATGGTCTGGAAGCTCTGCGCCAGCTGCTTGGTGTCGATCTGGTCGACCGTCCTGGACAGCCCGGTGAAGGCGTCACTGACGTCGAACGGCGCCTTCGTCCGTGCCACCGGGATCGGGCTGGCGGGGTCGAGCGGGGCCTTGCCGGCGGACTCCAGCGCGACGTACTTCTGCCCGAGCAGCGTCTTGATCTCGATGGACGCCCTGGTCTGGTCGCCGAGGAAGGCGTTCTTCGCCCGGAAACTCACCAGGACGTGCCCGCCGTTCAGTTCGATCTTCTTGACCTGACCGATCTTGACGCCGGCCATGCGGACCTCGTCGTCCGCCTTCAGCCCGGCGGCCTCGGTGAATTCGGCCTGGTACACCGCTCCACCACCGATCAGCGGCAGGTCGTCGTAGAAGTAGGCGGCGACGGTCAGCAGCGCGATGATCACCACGCTGGCGATGCCGATCGGGACGGGATTGCGTTCCTCGAAGGCTTTCACGATGTACACCTCGACGGGGTCTGGGCGAGCGGCACCGGGAGCACCGGGACGTTCAGCCCGAGCGACTGCACGCCGACATTCCCGACCGCCGCGCACAGGTAGAAGTTGAACCAGGAGCCGTACGAGGCCGTTGGGGTGATGGTCTCCACGTTGCGCGGCAGGTTGTTGAGGAACTGCTCGACCAGGCTGGAACCGCGGTTCAGGTTGGCCGCGAGCGCGCCGAGCCCCGCGATGTCCTGCTTGAGCGGTTCCCTCGCCTCGGCGAGGAACCCGCTCGTGGTCGCGCTCAGCTCGGCGAGCGCGCTGACCGACTCCCCGATCGGCTCCCGGTCCGCGGCGAGCCCGGTGACCAGTTCCTGCAGGGTGCCGACCAGCCCGGAGAGTTCGTCCCCGCGGCCGTTGACGGTGTCCAGCACGGTGTTCAGGTTGTCGATCACCTGGCCGATCGCCTGGTCCTTGCCGGCGATCGTCGACGCCAGCTCCGTGGTGTGCCGAAGCAGCGAGTTGATCGTGCCGCCCTCGCCCTGCAGCACCTGGATCAGTTCGTAGGACAGCTTGTTGACGTCATCCGGCGACAGCGCCTGGAACAGCGGCTTGAACCCGTTGAACAGCTGGGTCAGGTTGAGCGCCGGCTTGGTCTGCCGCAAGGGAATGGTGTCCCCCGGGTTGAGCACCCCGCCGGCGTCGCCCGGCTGCTGTTCCAGCGCGATGTAACGCTGGCCGACCAGGTTGCGGTACTTGAGCACGGCCTGGATCGAGCGGGGCAGCTTGCGGCCGGCGTCGACCGAGAAGTCGACCCTGGCCACGTTCTCGTTGTCGCCGCCGACCTCGATCGCGTCGACCTGGCCGACTCGCACGCCGGACACCCGGACGTCGTCGCCGACGTTCAGCGAGGTCACGTCCGAGAACACCGCGTGGTAGGAGTTCGACGGCTGGAAGGTGATGTTGGCGATGGTGGCCGCGAGCAGCAGGGTGGACAGCACGGTGAACACCACGAAGATGGACAGCTTCGTCACCGGCCCGACGAGCGACTTCACCGGACGGTCACCTCCTGGCCGCGATAGAGCGGCCCGACCAGCACGCTGCTCCACTGTGGAACGTCACCGGGGGCGGTGCCCATCGACGGCGCGAGCAGCGTCGCGACCAGCGCACGTTCCGCCGCCGAATTGGCCAGCGACGGCACCTGCTGCCCGGCCGCGGCCGGCGTGGCCATGGCGCCGTCGAGTAGCGAGTTCATGCCGGAGGGAGTCCTGGTGGAACCGGCCGGCGGCGGGGTGGAGCCGTCGCGGAGCGGCCCGGCGCCCGGGTACTGCGGGAAGTTCCCGTTGGTGGCGATCGGGTAGCAGGCCGGGCCGCGTTTGTCGTTGTACGCCGGCGTGTCCCTGCCCGGCACGTATTTGCCGCGGCTGGCGGTGATCTCGATGGTCAGGTTCAGGGCATGGTTGTTGTTGCGCCCACCGCCCCAGATCTCGTCGAGTTTCGGCACCAGGTCGGAGAGCTGGCCGAGCAGGCACGGGTACTCCGGCGCGTACTTGGCCAGAAGCTCCACTGTGGACCTGCTGGCACCGACCAGCCCGATCAGGTTGTTCTTGTTCACTTCCAGGAAGCTCCGCAGGTCCGCGGAGGTCGCGGACAGGCTGTCGAACAGCCCGTGCAGGTTCTGTTGCTGGTCCACCAGGGTTTTGCTCGTCACCGTGAGATCGGACAGGGTTTGCAAGAGGTCGGGCGCCGCGTCGCGGTAGGCGTCGGCGACCCCGGCGAGCTGCCGGATGTCCTCGGTGAGGTCGGGCAGCGACGGGTTGAGCTCCCGCACGTACTCGTTGAGAGTGACCAGGGTCTGGCCGAGGTCCTTGCCACGGCCGTCGGAGAGCGCGTCGGACACCGCGGTGAGGGTGCTGGACAGTTTCTCCGGCTGGACCGACTTGAGCACCGGCATCAGGCTGTCGAGCACGCGGTTCAACTCGACCGCGGCCGACGAGCGGTCGAGGCCGATGGTGTCGCCGGCCTCGATCCGCCCGACCGCGCCGGTCTTCGGCAGCACCAGGTTGACGTAGCGCTCACCGAAGAGCGTCTTGGGCAGCAACCTGGCCGTGACGTTCTTCGGGATCAGGTCGATCTTGTCCGGGTTCAGTGCGAGGTGCAGCGTCGCGCCTTCGAAGGAGGTGTCGATGCTGCGCACCTCGCCGACGATCACGCCGCGCACCTTCACGTCCGACTGCGGCAGCAGCTGGTCGCCCAGCTTCTGCACGCGCAGGTCCACCATGACGACCGGGGTGAAGCGCTTCTGGTAGAAGGCGATCGTCAGCGCGAAGAACAGCACGATCGCGAGCAGGTACACCAGGCCGAGCACCCGACGCGGAATCGCCGGCAGCACACCACGTTCGGCGCTCATCCGGCCACCCGCACCGTGGTCGTGGTGCCCCAGATCGCGAGGCTGAGGAAGAAGTCGAGGATGACCACGGTGACGATCGCGGTCTTCACCGCGCGCCCGACCGCGACCCCGACGCCCGCGGGACCGCCGCCAGCGGTGTACCCGTAGTAGCAGTGGATGAGGATGATCACCACGGCGAAGACCAGGATCTTCGCGAAGGACCACAACACGTCCTCCGGCGGCAGGAACAGGTTGAAGTAGTGGTCGTACGTTCCGGCGGACTGGCCGTTGAACGTGATCGTGATGAACCTCGACGCGACGTAGGAGGCCAGCAGGCCGAGGGTGTACAGCGGCAGGATGGCCACGAAGCCGGCGACCATCCTGGTGGTGACCAGGTAGGGCAGGCTCGGGATGCCCATCGTCTCGAGCGCGTCGATCTCCTCGGCGATGCGCATCGCGCCGAGCTGCGCGGTGAACCCGGAGCCGACGGTCGCCGAGAGCGCGATCCCGGCGACCAGCGGGGAGATCTCGCGCGTGTTGAAATAGGCGGACACAAACCCGGTGAACGCCTCGGTACCGATCTGGTTCAGCGCCGCATACCCTTGCAGGCCGACCACGGTGCCGACGAACAGGTTGAGCGCCACCATCACGCCGATCGTCCCGCCGATCACCGCCAGCGCGCCGCTGCCGAAGGACACTTCGGACAGCAGCCGGATGATTTCCTTGGAATACCGGCGAATCGTGCGAGGAATCCACAGGAAGGCACGGATGTAGAACCAGAGCTGGTTGCCGTAGTCGTCGAGGCTCGCCACCGGTTTCCTGGCGGCCTTCCTGGCGCGATCGGCGATCACGGCACGCTTGGGCATGGTGTCGACCACGGATCAGCTCCCCTTCGGCGGCACGATGTGCAAGTACAGGGTGGTCAGCACGAAGTTGACGAAATACAGCAGCAGGAACGTGATCACCACTGCCTGGTTGACCGAGTCGCCGACGCCTTTCGGGCCGCCACGCGGGTTCAGCCCGCGATAGGAGGCGACCACCCCGGCGACCAGACCGAAGATCAACGCCTTGAGCTCGCTGATGTAGATGTCCGGCAGCTGGGCGAGCGCGTTGAAGCTGGACAGGTACGCGCCGGGCGTGCCGCCCTGCAGGAAGACGTTGAAGAAGTAGCCACCGGCCACACCCACGATGCTGACCAGGCCGTTGAGCAGCACCGCGACGAACGCCATCGCGAGCACGCGTGGGACGATCAGCCGCTGCACCGGGGAGACGCCGAGCACCTTCATCGCGTCGATCTCTTCCCGGATCGTCCTGGACCCGATGTCCGCGCACACCGCGGAGCCACCGGCGCCGGCGATGATCAGCGCGGTGACGATCGGCGCGGCCTGCTGCACAGTGGCCAGCACCCCGGCGGCCCCGGTGAAGGACTGCGCACCGAGCTGCCGAGTCAGCGAACCGAGCTGGAGCGCGATCACCGCGCCGAACGGGATGGACACCAGCGCGCTCGGCAGCAGCGAGACGCTGGCGACGAACCAGGCCTGCTGCAGAAACTCGCGCAGCTGGAACGGGCGCTTGGGCAGCAGCCGGAACACATCGAGGCCGAGCGCGAACAATCGGCCGGTCTCACGGAACGCGCCGACGCCGGGGAAGGAGAACTGCTTGGTGCCGCTCACGAAATGCTCCCGCTGTTCCGGATCACCGGCAGCTCGACCGTGTCGGTGGGCCCGGCCCGGAAATCGCTGTGGTGGCGCCCGGACGCGGCGAGCGTGCTCGCGTCAACGCCGTAGCGGTGTTGTTCTTCCGGGGTGAGTGAGTCGATGATGCCTTCCTGCGCGGCGGGCGGCAGGGTGTGCAGGATCTTCATCACCCGGTCCTTCCGGCGGCGCACCCCCTTGCGCTCGGGCAACCCCGGGGTCGGCTGCAACTGCGGCACCACCCCCCGCACATCCTCGGTGGACCCGTCGTGATGACCCGCATCCGCCTGCGCCTGCTCCCGCGCCATCTGCGCGGAATCCTTCTCCTCACTCATCCCGATCGGACCAAGCCGGCGACCATTGAGGAACTGCTCCACCACCGGCTCATCACTGGTCAGCAACACCTCCCGCGGACCGAACATCACCAGTTCCTTGCGGAACAACATCCCAATGTTGTCCGGCACCGTCCGCGCCAGGTTGATGTTGTGCGTGACGATCAGGATCGTCGCATCGATCTGCGCATTCAAATCGATCAGCAACTGCGACAGATACGCCGTGCGCACCGGATCCAAACCCGAATCCGGCTCATCACACAAAATGATCTCCGGGTCCAGCACCAACGCCCGCGCCAGCCCGGCCCGCTTCCGCATCCCACCGGAGATCTCCCCCGGCAACTTCTTCTCCGCACCGGCCAAACCGGTCATCTCCAGCTTTTCCAGCACGATCCGCTTGATCTCGGACTCGGACTTCTTCGTGTGCTCACGCAGCGGAAACGCCACATTGTCATACAGATTCATCGAGCCGAACAACGCGCCGTCCTGGAACAACACCCCGAACAGCTTCCGCGTCTCGTACAACCGGTGCTCAGAACACGTCACGATGTCCACACCGTTGATCACACAGGAACCCCGGTCCGGCTTCAGCAAGCCGATCATCGACTTCAAAAACACCGACTTACCGGTACCCGACGGCCCCAACATCACCGAGACTTCACCCGGCGGCAGCGTCAACGACACATCACGCCAGATGGCCTGCTTACCGAAAGACTTGGTCAAGCCCTCGATGACCACCTCAGCACCCATCAACACTCCTCGTCGAGTCGATCTGCCGGGACTCTGCCGGGTGGTGACGCCGGCCACCATGGCCACGGGGGCCAACCATGGCCTCCGAGGGCCAAGAACACCGGACTTGGACAGAATCCACAGTGGGCGGCCGCCGGGATGGTCCGCGACAGCCGGCACGTCCGCCGTGCACGTCGCGGTGATCTTCCCAGTAGCGCCGGTCACATGTGTCGTTCCGCGGCGACGATAACCATCGCCGCGGTTGTCACTTACGAACAAAAACGGGGCGGCCGCTCTGTGCCGGAGAGCACCGCGGACCCCAGCCAGCGGCACGCGGTCAACGCCATCTCGACGTCGACCCGGTCGCCGTTGATCGGCCGGCCGCGTACCTCCTCGGCCTTGAGCACCCGGTACTTCACCGAGTTCTTGTGCAGGTTCAGCGCCGCGGCGGCCGCGGTATAGCTGCCACCGCCGGCAAGGAAGACGCGGAGGGTCTCGCGTAACCGCGCATGCTGCTCGTCGTCGGCGGCCAGCGGGCCGAGCACGTGGGTGAGCCAGGCGCGGGTATGTTTCAGGTCCGCGCAGAGCAGTGCCACGGTGCCGACCTGCGCGAACCGGGAGACCAGCGGGGCCCGCTGGCCGGCCGTCACCGCGACGGTCTGCGCCTGGGTGGCCTGCCAGTGCGTCGTGCGGAAGCCTTCCAGGTCGCTCTCGATCTCACCGAGGGCCACCCGTGCCGGGAAATCCCACTCCTTCAAGGTGTTCTCGATGATGTCGTGGTCGACCCGCGCGCCTTCCGCGAAGGGCAGCCAGGCCCAGGAGCTCGCCTCGTCGCAGGGCACGGTCAGCGGGCGTGCCACGCAACCGAGGCGTTCTGCGATGGTCACGATGAGACGGTCCAAATTGGCCAGTTCGAACTCGCGGCGGGCCACGTCGTCGATCCACACCACGATGCCGAGGTGCTGCTGCCGCAGGCGGTAGCCGAGCACGCCCTCCACCACCGACCGGTTCACCGAGCGCCCGGCGAGCAGCTCGCGGATCCTGGCGGCCCGCGCGGTGCTGCGGTTGCGCAGCCAGCTCTCCCGCTCCTCCTCGTAGACCACCGCGACCCGCTGGGACATCAGGTCGATGTAGTCGAAGCTGAAGGTCACGATCCGGCTGGTGATCGCGCTCGTGCGGGTGGCGTCGAAGCCCTCGCGGTGCACCTCCTCGATGAGCAACCGGACCAGGCTGTCCTGGCCGAGGCGGTACGCCCGGATCAAGGCCACCAGCGGCACGTCGTGCTGGGCCAGCCGCCGCGCGTACTCACCGGCCGCCCACGGCGTCTCGAACCCGTCCAGCGCCATGCCGTGCTGCAGCAGGTGCAGCACCGTCTCGACGTTGCTCTCCACGCTGGCGTTGAGCAGCGGCGTCAGCCGCTCGTCCACCCCGAGCTCGGGGATCTCCTCGGACATCCGCTCGATCATGTGCCGCACGAGCGCGGGCACCCGCGAGCGCAGCCGGCTCGCGATGGCCACGATGCTGGCGACTTCGGCATCCTGGATCTCGTCGTCGGCGTCTTCGGTCATGGCTTGGTCACTCGTTCATGGTCTCCACGGCGGTACCCGGCGTGGCCGTCTTACTGGGGGCTACTGAGGGTAAGCGGCGCCGCGGCGACCTCCCAGGGTCATCGAGGCCAGTGAGTTGATATTTTTGGCCAAGCGGTTCGACAGCGGAGTCGGCGGGAGGTGCCATCGTGGGATCCGAGAGTGTGCTGCGCGCGCCCGCGAGCGCCCTGCTCCTGACCAGGCTGGGGATGGAGCGCGGGGTACCGGCCGCGGAGTCCCTTCGCGGGACCGGGCTGCGGATGGCGGATCTGGCCAACCCCGACCAGCCGGTGACCGCCGAGCAGGAAATGACCGTCATCGCCAACCTGGTGCGCACCCTGGGTGACCCGCCGGGGCTGGGCCTGGACGCCGGCCTGCGCTACCACCTCACCACCTACGGCATCTGGGGTTTCGCGCTGATCAGCAGCCCCACCCTGCGTAGCGCCATCTCGGTCGGCCTGCGCTACCTCGACCTGACCTACTCGTTCTGCCGGATGACCCCGGTCGAGGCCGGCGACGAGCTCACCCTGGTCCTCGACGCATCCGCGGCACCGGAGGAGCTGAGACGCTTCCTGCTGGAACGGGACGCGGCGGCGATCCACACCATCCAGCGCGAGCTGCTCGCCGCGCCGAGCCGGCTGCATCGGGTCAGCTTCGCGTTCGCTCCACCCGCCGGCGGCCTCGCTCGCTACACCGAGGTCTTCGGGCTGCGGCCCGAGTTCGGCGCGGCGGCCGACTCGGTCTCGTTCGACCGGGCGAGCCTCGATTCGCCACTCCCCCAGGCGGAACCCCTCACCGCGAGCCTGGCAGAAGCCCAGTGCCGGCGGCTGCTCGAACAGCGGCGGACCAGGACCGGGCTGCCGAACCGGGTCCGCGAGGTGCTGCTCGGCCGGCCGCAGGCGCCACCGACGGTGGTCGAGGTGGCGAGCAGGCTGCACCTGTCGCCGAGAACGCTGCGCCGGCGGCTGTCCGAGGAGGGAACGTCCTACCGCTGCCTGCTCGACGAGGTGCGTGAGGAGCTGGCCGACGAACTGCTGGACGCCGGGCGGCTGACGGTCGAGGAAGTCGCCTACCGGCTGGGGTACGCCGAGACGTCCAGCTTCACGCACGCCTTCCGGTGGTGGAAGGGGGTCAGCCCCAGGGCGCACCGGCGGGCAGTCCGGGCCCACCCGCGACCGGGTCACCGCTGACCAGGGCCTTTGTACGTTTCGAACAAACGGGTTGCGCAGATTCGTCTTCCGAACCTATGGAACGGATCACAGTGGGTTCGTACCTTTGCCCGCACTGGAGCGGTATATCTGCTGTAACCCGAGGAGCGACATGCACTTGGCAACGCTGCCGGACGTGCGCGCGGAACAACGACCCGATGCCCCCGCACTTGCCGACGATGCCGTGAACCTGAGCAACGCCGATTTCCTGGATCGGGTGCTCCGGGCCGCAACAACCCTGCGGCGGCACGGGATCGCCAGCGGCGATGTGGTGGCGGTTCGGCTCCCCAATCGCGTCGAACTCGTCATCACCCTGTTCGCGGCCTGGCGGCTCGGTGCCGCGGTGACCCCGATCAACCCCGCGCTGACCGCCGCCGAGGCCGAATATCAGATCGCCGATTCCGGCGCGAAGATCGTCATCGCCGAGTCCGCGGATATTGCGGTGAAAACAATCGGCGTGGCCGAACTCGAAGGCTCGATCGACGACGCCGTCCTGGCGTCCTCGCCGCCGGTCGAGGTCGACACGCTGGCCTTGCTGATCTATACCAGCGGCACCACCGGCAAGCCGAAGGGCGTGATGCTCGATCACGCCAACCTGCTGGCGATGTGCTCGATGGCCATCGAGTCCGTCGGGCTCGGCGATGACCAGCACAGCCTGCTGATCCTGCCGCTGTTCCACGTCAACGGAATCGTGGTCAGCATCCTGTCGCCACTGATCGCCGGCGGCCGCGCCACGATCGCCGGGAAATTCAGCCCGAAGACGTTCTTCCGCGTCATCGAGACCGTGCGGCCGACCTACTTTTCGGCGGTGCCCGCCATTTACGCGATGCTGACGGCACTACCGGAGGAGGTGCGGCCGGACACATCCTCACTGCGGTTGGCGGTCTGCGGTGCCGCGCCGATGCCGGCCGAACTCATCGAGCGGTTCGAAAACCGTTTCGGCGTCACCATCATCGAGGGCTACGGGCTCTCGGAAGGCACCTGCGCGTCGACGATCAACCCGATCGACGGTGTCCGCAAGCCCGGCACGGTCGGGCTGCCGATGAAGGGGCAGGAAGTCGCGATCATGGACGCCGCCGGCAATCTCCTCCCGGCCGGCGAGACCGGCGAGGTCGTCGTGCGCGGCCCCAACGTGATGCGCGGTTACCTCAACAAGCCGGAGGAGACCGCGAAGACCATTGTGGACGGTTGGCTGCACACCGGCGACGTCGGCCGGTTCGACGAGGATGGCTACCTCGTGCTCGTCGACCGGATCAAGGACATGATCATCCGCGGCGGGGAGAACATCTACCCCAAGGAGATCGAATCCGTGCTCTACGGCCATCCCGGGGTGCTAGAAGCCGCGGTGATCGGCGCCCCGCACGAGGTGCTCGGTGAGGTGCCGCTGGCGTTCGTCGCCCTGCGGCCGGGAGCCTCGGTCGGCACGGACGAACTGCACGAGCTGTGCCGCGGCTCGTTGTCCAAGTACAAGCTTCCCGCCGACATCGTCACGATGGACGCGCTGCCGAAGAACTCCGTCGGCAAGATCGACAAGCCTGCCCTGCGCGCGGGCCTCGCGGCCACGGCGGGCTCACCCGCCTGATTCGCCACCGGCATCCCCCAGAACGAAGGACCACCATGGGATTCATCTCGCCCTTGTTACCCGACCTCGACCTCAAGGAATGGCGGTCGAGGCCGCATCTCCAGCGCATCCGTCCGCTCGCCCAGCACTGGGCGGAAAACGGCTTCGGCACGCCGTATGCCGTGTACCTGCTCTACGTCGTCAAGCTCGTCGGCTACGTGCTCGGTGCGATCGCGGTCATCTCGGCGACCCCCGGCCTCGGCTCGGTCGGAGATTTCGGGTCCTGGTGGACCGAACCGATCGTCTACCAGAAGGTCGTGGTCTGGACCCTGCTCTACGAGGTGCTCGGGTTCGGTTGCGGCTCGATGCCGCTGACCTTCCGGTTCCTGCCGCCGATCGGCGGCTTCCTCTACTGGCTGCGGCCGGGCACCGTGCGGCTGCCACCGTGGCCGGACAAGGTGCCGCTCACCCGCGGCACCCGGCGCTCCATTGTGGACGTCGCGCTGTACGTGGTGGTGATCGCGTCGGCGGTGTGGCTGCTCTGCTCGCCGGGGACCGCGGACAGCGTCCCGCCGGGCAACACGGTCGGGCTGCTCGACCCGGTCCGGATAATCCCGCTGGTGGTCGCGCTGCCGCTGCTGGGCCTGCGGGACAAGACGATCTTCCTGGCCGCGCGCGGTGAGCAGTACTGGCTGACCCTGCTGGTGTTCTTCTTCCCCTACCTGGACATGATGGTCGGCCTGAAACTGATCATGGTCGGGCTCTGGTGGGGCGCGGCGACCTCCAAGCTCAACCGGCACTTCCCGTTCGTGGTCGCCGTCATGATCAGCAACAGCCCGTTGCAGCGGGTCAAGTGGATCAAGCGCAAGCTCTACCGCGACTTCCCGCACGACCTGCGGCCCTCGAAGCTCTCCGGATTCGCCGCGCACACCGGAACGGTCATCGAGTACCTGCTCCCGCCGGTGCTCTTCTTCTCCCACGGCGGCATCGTCACCACCGTCGCGCTGACCATCATGGTGATCTTCCACCTGCACATCCTGTCCACCTTCCCGATGGGCGTGCCGCTGGAATGGAACATCTTCTTCATCTTCTCCGCGCTGTTCCTGTTCGGGCACTACGCCGAGATCGGGCTGTCCGACTTCGGTTCGCCGCTGCTCGCGGCGCTGCTGCTGGTCTGCCTGGTCGGGCTGCCGGTGCTGGGCAACATGAAGCCGCACCTGGTCTCGTTCCTGCCGTCGATGCGCTACTACGCGGGCAACTGGGCCACCAGCCTGTGGGTGTTCCGCAAGGGCAGCGAGCAGAAGCTGACCAAGCACATCGTCACCGCCGCGGCCACCCCCAAGGAGCAGCTCACCAAGCTCTACGACGAGGAGAAGGCCGAGCTGATGCTGCAGAAGGCGATGGCGTGGCGGTCCATGCACAGCCACGGCCGGGCGCTCAACGGCCTGCTGTGCCGGGCGGTGGACAACCTCGACGACTACGACGTGCGCGAAGGCGAGTTCGCCGCCGGCATGGTGCTCGGCTGGAACTTCGGCGAAGGCCACCTGCACAACGAGCAGCTGATCGATGCCGTCCAGCAGCGGTGTAACTTCGCCCCGGGCGAGCTGCGGGTGATCATGCTCGAATCGCAGCCGATCCAGCGCCAGCGCCAGCACTACCGGATCGTCGACGCGGCGACCGGGCAGCTCGAGGAGGGTTACGTGGCCGTCAAGGACATGGTCACCCGCCAGCCGTGGCTCGACGACCAGGACCCGAGCATCCCCGTCCAGGTCCTGCGCCGCACGCCGTGGCAGCGCGACCGGCGTGGTGCGCCGGCCCATGACTGACGCGATCGTGGTGGGGGCCGGCCCGAACGGGCTGGCCTCCGCCGTCGCACTGGCCAGGCGCGGCCTGCGCGTCACGGTCGTCGAGGGCGCGGACGAGATCGGCGGTGGCACCAGGAGCAGCGAGCTGACCGTGCCGGGGGTGCTGCACGACCACTGCTCCGCGGTGCACCAGATCGCCGTCGGTTCCCCGTTCCTCGCCTCGCTCGGCCTGGATCGCTACGGCCTGCAATGGGCCCTGCCCGAAGTGGACCTCGCCCACCCGCTCGACTCCGGCGACCCCGGGGTGCTGCTGCGGGCCGTCGACGCCACGGCCGACGGCCTCGGCGTCGACGGCCCGGCGTGGCAGCGCCTGTTCGGCCCGCTCGCCGACGGCTTCGACGCGCTGGCCGAAGAGCTGATGCGGCCCGTGGTCCACCTGCCGAGGCATCCGATACACCTGGCGCGGTTCGGGCTGCGCGCGCTGCAACCGGCCACCGCCGTCGCGCGCCGGTGGCGGACCGACCGGGCACGCGCACTGTTCGCCGGGGTGGCCGCGCACGCGTTCCATCCGCTGACCCGGCCGACCACCGCGGCGATCGGGCTGATGCTGACCGCGGCCGGGCACCGGTTCGGCTGGCCGGTCGCGGTCGGCGGGTCGAGGGCGATCACCGACGCGCTCGCCGCGATGCTGACCGAGCTCGGTGGCACCATCGAGACCGGGATCGTGGTGCGCTCGCTCGCCGAGCTGCCGCCGTCGAAGGTGGTGCTGCTCGACCTCGCCCCCGCCGCCGCCGCGGAGGTCATCGGCGACCGCCTGCCCGGCCGCGTCCGGCACGCGTACCGGCGATGGAAGCACGGGCCGGGAGCGTTCAAGGTCGACCTGGCCGTCGAGGGCGGGTTGCCGTGGCGCGACGAGGCCTGCCGCAAGGCGGGCACCGTGCACGTCGGCGGGACGCTGGAGGAGATCGTGCACGCCGAGCGGGAGACGGCCCACGGCCGGATGCCGGAGCGCCCGTTCGTGCTGGTGTCGCAGCAGTACCTGGCCGACCCCAGCCGGTCGGCCGGCAACGTCCATCCGATCTGGGCCTACGCGCACGTCCCGAACGGTTACCCGGGCGACGCCACCGACACGATCCTCGACCAGATCGAGCGCTTCGCACCGGGCCTGCGGGAGCGGATCGTCGGCAAGTTCGTCCGGTCCACCACCGAGATGGCGCGGTACAACCCGAACTACGTCGGCGGCGACATCATCACCGGGGCCAACACCCCGTTGCAGGTGGCGATCCGGCCGCGCCTCGCGCTCGACCCCTACCGCACCGGTGTGCCCGGGGTGTTCCTGTGCTCCGCGGCCACACCCCCCGGCGCCGGCGCGCACGGAATGTGCGGCTTCAACGCGGCCGAGTCCGCCCTGCGCTTCCTCGGCCACTGAGACGCCGAGTTGGCCGGTCCGGGCACCGAGTTGGCCGGTTCGGGCGGCGACTTGGCCACTTCAGGCACCGACTTGGCCGGTTCGAGCGGCGAGTTGGCCGGTTCGGTGCGTGACCGGCCGCCTCGGATTCGCGCGGCCGCCGCAGCCCGCCAACACAACGCCCGAAGTGGCCAACCGGACGCCGCAACCGGCCAACTCGGCACCGCAGACAGCCAACTCGGTGCCGCAAGCGGCCAACTCGGTGCCGCAGACAGCCAACTCGGTGCGCGAAGGCTAAGTCGCGTCCTCGGCGAACTTCGAGGTGCTGTCCAGCAGGCCGTAGGTACCGGCCAGCCCGGCGGCCTCCACCCGGTTGGCCGCACCGATCTTGTTCAGCAGCGAGGCGACCATCCGCTTGGCGGTGCGCTCGGAGACCAGCATCCGGTTGGCGATGTCATTGGTCTCCAGGCCACGCGCGAGGAACGTCCACAGCCGCAGATCCTGCGAACCGAGCCCTTCCAGCAGCGCCTCCGGCGGCTTCCTGGTCGCGGTCAGCAGCAGGTCGAGCAGCTCCCCTTCGAGCACCCGGAACCCGGCCGCCACCGTCAGCAACGGCGCGACGAGAACCTCCGGGTCCGCCGACTTGGTCAGGTAACCGTCCGCGCCGGCCCGCAGCGCCTGCTCGGCGAGTTCGAGATCGTCCGAACCGGACAGTGCGAGCACCCTGGTTCCCGGAAAACGCCGCTTGATCTGGCGAATCGCCGCGGTCCCACCGAGCGGCGGCATGGCCAGATCCACGATCGCGAGATCGGCACCGCAGGACTCGACGAGCGCCGGCGCCTCCTCCACGTGGGTGGTGAGGCCGCCGACCTCGAACCGGTCACCGGCATTGGTCGACAGCAGCAGGGCGAGCCCCCTGGCGAACAGTTCGTGGTCGTCCACAATCACGATCACGAGCCGCCGGTCTTTCACCGGCCTAGTATTACACGCACTTTTGACCAAGGGATCCGCACCGCGAGCCCACACAGGGAGGGGTCGGACACGACCATGTCAACTAGCGAGGCCGAGCAAGTCGATCTCGGCGCGACACCGATCGCCAGGGTGATGGTCGGCGTGCGCGTCGTGGTGGTGCTGTCGATCTCGCTGCTGCTGGTCGTCGGCGGCGACAACCTCCGACAGCACCTGCGGCTGGTCATCGTGGTCCTCGTGGTGGCCTGCTGTTACGCGGTCGCGGTCGCCACCCACCCCCGCTGGGAGCTGCGGGGCCGGCGCACCGCCTGGCTGGTCACCGCCCTGGACAGCACCTTCGCGCTGCTCGCGGTCGCCCTGTCCGGCGCGGCAAGCAGCCCGGCGGTGGCCATCCTGCTGCTGGTGGTAACCGCGGCGGCCATCCGCCTGCCGCTGCGGCCCACCGTGCTGCTGGCGTTCACCCTCGGTGCCGCCTACCTGGCGATCGCGCTCTTCGTGGACCCCGGGCTGACGCCCCCTGAGGAGCGGGTTCGCCAGGGCTCCTGGTGGGCCGGCTACCTGGTGCTCACCGGGGTGCTCGGCGCGAGCCTGTCGCGGCTGGTCGAGCGCGAGCGCGAGGCGAGCATCGCGGCGCGGGTGGAGGCGATGGCCGAGCACGCCGCGGCCGAGGAGGAACGGGACCTGCGGCGCCGGCTGCTGGAGTCCTACCAGTCGCAGCAGGACGGGCTGGCCGTGATGCTGCACGAGTTCCGCACCCCGGTGGCCTCGCTGCGGGCGCTGAGCCGCGGCCTGGCCGACCCGGAGAGCAGCATCACCCTGGCCGACCGGGCGGCCAGTACCCGGCTGGTCGCCGAGCACGCGAACCACCTCTCGGACATGCTCGACGCGCTCGCCGACGTCGCCGCGAGCCGCCGTCCCACGTTCAGCACCGGCCGCGTCCGCGCGGTGGAGCTGCGCGGGCTGCTGCTGGCCTCGGCCGACGCCGCGGGCCTTCGCCCACCGCGCCTGCGCCTGCTGCTCGACGAGCAGGATCAGATGGTGACCGCCGATTCGCAACGCCTCCGGCGGGTGCTGACGAACCTGCTGGAGAACGCCGCCCGGCACGGCGAGGGGCATCCCGTGGACGTCGAGGCCAGGGTCGTCGACGAGCATCTCCACGTGCAGGTGCTCGACCGTGGGCCGGGGATCGAACCGGAGAACCTGGAGAAGCTCACCGGCAAGTACACCGCGACCGGTTCGAACCGGGGCACGGCGGGACTGGGGCTGTGGATCGTCGAGCAGATCGTGCAGGCGCTCGGCGGCAAGCTGGAGTTCCGGCAACGCCCCGGCGGCGGCCTGATCGCCCGGTTCGAGGTCCCGGTGGGCTGACCGGGCAACAAAACTGGCACTCCCGGGCCAGAACTGGCGCGCGTGGCCCCCTTCCCGGCGACCCGTTTGCGTAATCCTGTGGGCCCGCGTTCAACGCGGACAACGTAGTTCCCGAACCGGAGTCCAGGGAGTCGTCATGCCCATCGACCGCAGTATCGAACACGGTAACCGCACCGGATTCGGCAGCCTTTCCCAAGGCGGCCTCCGTCTCGACTCGTTCCCGATGAAGCTGTTCCGCAAGGGCAACAAGAAGTTCTGGAACCCCGACGACATCGACCTCTCGCAGGACGCGGCGGACTTCGCGGCGCTGAGCGAGGACGAGAAGCGGATGACCTGCGTCCTTGCCGCGAACTTCATGGCAGGCGAGGAATCGGTGACCCAGGACCTCCAGCCGTTCATGAACGCGATGGCGGCGGAAGGGCGCCTCGGCGACGAGACGTATCTGACGCAGTTCACCTTCGAAGAGGGCAAGCACATGCAGGCCTTCCGGATGTGGTTCGACGCCGTCGGGGTGACCGAGGACCTGCACGCGTTCACCGAGAACGGTGACTCGTACCGCAAGATCTTCATGGAGGAGCTGCCGTCCTCGCTGTACGCGCTGTCCGAGGACACCTCGCCGGCCGCGCAGATCCGGGCCTCGGTGACCTACAACCATGTCGTCGAAGGCTGCCTCGCGCTGACCGGCTACTTCGCCTGGGCGAAGATCTGCCACAGCCGCGGAATCCTGCCCGGCATGCAGCAGATCGTCAAGTACATCGGCGACGACGAGCGCCGCCACATGGCGTGGGGCACCTTCACCTGCCGCCGGCACGTGGCCGCCGACGACGCGAACTGGGACGTCGTGTCCGGGCGCATGCAGGAGCTGCTGGAGCCGGCCGTCGGCCTGATCACCGAGATGCTCGCGCCGTTCGGCGAGAACCCGCCGTTCGGGGTCAGCGTGCAGGCCATGACCGAGTACGCGCTGGACAAGGTCAGCCGCCGCCTGCAGTCGATCGAAAGCGCCCGCGGCCGTGCGGTCGAGGAGATCGACGACGACTACTCGCCGATGACCCTGGAAGACAAGTTCGCCGAAGAAGACCGGGTGCACACCGAGGCCGCGGCCGGAGTGGCCGGTTGAGCGCGCCCACCCGGGTCGATCTCCTGCTGGTAGGCGCCGGACCGGTCGGTCTGTTCGGCGCCTACTACGCGGGGTTTCGCGGGTTGAGCGTGGCCGTGATGGACTCGCTGCCGCAGGTCGGCGGGCAGGTCAGCGCGCTGTACCCGCAGAAGAACATCTATGACATCGCCGGGTTCCCCAGTGTCAAGGGCCAGGAGCTGGTCGACCGCCTGTTCCGGCAGGCCGCGCCGTTCGACCCGCTCTACCTGCTCGGGCAGCAGGCGGAGCGGCTGGAACACCGGGACGGCAAGGTCGTGGTCACCAGCCACGAAGGCGTCACCGTCGAGGCCGGCGCCGTGGTGATCACGGCAGGCGTCGGCTCCGCCAGCCCGCGGCCGCTGCCCTGCGGCGAGCAGTACCTCGGCCGGGGCCTGCACTACTTCGTGCCGGACCTGGACGTGTTCACCGGCCGGGACGTGGTCGTGGTCGGCGGGGGCGACTCGGCGGTGGACTGGGCGCTGGCCGCCGTCGAGAAGGCGAAGAGTGTCCGGTTGGTACACCGGCGGCAGGCGTTCCGGGCGCACGAGCACTCCGTGGCCCAGCTGCACGCGTCGCGATGCGAGCTGCTGCTGGACGCGCAGGTTTCCGCGCTGCACGGCGACGACCGGGTGACCGCGGTCGAGGTCGGCACCGGCGAGGGACCCGTCGTCGTGCCGGCGGACGTCGTGGTCGCCGCGCTCGGCTTCAAGCTGCAGCTCGGCCCGATCGCGTCGTGGGGACTGGAACTGCGCGACCGCTCGATCCTGGTCGACGCGACGATGGCCACCAACCTCCCCCAGGTGTACGCGGCTGGCGACATCGCGACGCACGACGGCAAGGTCAAGCTGATCGCCGTCGGTTTCGGCGAGGTCGCCACCGCCGTCAACAACGCGGCCGCCGTGCTGCAACCGGAAGTCGGCCTGGCCCCCGGCCACTCGTCCGACGCACCGCCGGCCGCGCTCGAACGGGTCCAGGCATAGCGAAGGAGAAGACAATGGCGTTCGTGATCGGCGAACCGTGCGTCGACGAGATGGACAAGTCGTGCATCGAGGAATGCCCGGTCGACTGCATTTACGAGGGCGAGCGGATGATGTACATCCACCCCACCGAGTGCATCGACTGCGGCGCCTGCGAAGCGGTCTGCCCGGTCGAAGCGATCCGGCCCGCGCAACGCCTCGACGAGCGGTGGCTGCCCTTCCAGGAGACCAGCCGCGAGGTGTTCGCCGAGATCGGCTCCCCAGGCGGATCGACGAATGTGGACGGCAAGCTGACCGACCCGCCGTTCGTCGCCGAGCTGGAAAAGGACGTGTGATGGCTGTCCTCGACCGGGAAAACCCTCTGCCCGACCCCTCCGGCCCGGTACTCAGCGAAGCCGAGGCGCGCGCGGTTCGCCGCGGGGTGCCCGACCCCGGCATCCCACTGGCCCGCGCGTCCGCCCCGACGGTGGTGCTGTTCCTGGCTTCCCTGGTGTTGTGGGTCTTCGCCACCTGGCTGGTGCTCGGCACCGAGACCTCCGCGTGGCTGACCATCCCCCTGCACGCCGTGGTCACCTTCACCATGTTCACCGTGCTCCACGAGGCCACCCACCACGCGGCAGGCCGGTGGACCTGGGTCAACGAGGTACTCGGCCGGCTGTCCCTGCCGTTCGTGGCGAGTTACGTGAGTTTCGGCGCGATCCGGTACATCCACATCGAGCACCACCGCAACACCAACGAGGACATCGGCACCGACCCGGACGCGTGGACCAGCCACGGCCCCTGGTGGCAGCTGCCGTACCGGTGGCTGACCATCGACGCCTGGTACGTGCGGTTCTACGTGCCGCGCATGCCACGCCGGCCGAGGGGCGAGTCCTGGGAAACCGTGGTGATGGTGACGCTCAGCCTGGCCGGCGCCTGCGCCGCGATCGCCACCGGCCACCTGTGGGAACTCGCGGTGATCTACCTGATCCCGCAGCGGATCGGCCTTGCCGTGCTCGCCTGGTGGTTCGACTGGTTGCCGCACCACGGGTTGCCGGAAACCGCGGCGCAGAACCGGTTCCGCGCCACCAGGATGCGGGTGGGCATGGAATGGCTGCTCACCCCGGTGATGCTGTACCAGAACTACCACCTGGTGCACCACCTGCACCCGGCGATCCCGTTCTACCGGTACGTGCAGGCGTGGCGGCGCAACCAGGAGGCCTACCTCGACCGCGACGTGCCGATCCTGACCGCCTGGGGCCGCGAGCTCACCGCGTCGGAGTACCGCGCGTGGCGGCGGCTCACCGACTCCTTCCCCAGCGAACCCAGTGCCCGCCCGGAATTCCACCGGCTGACCGTGTCCGAGGTGCGGCCGCTGACCGCGGACAGCGTGTCCATCAGCTTCGACGTGCCCGCCGAGCTGCGTGCCGATTTCCGGTTCCGGCCTGGCCAGCACCTCACGCTGCGCCGGTTCGTCAACGGTGCCGAGCTGCGCCGTACCTACTCGATCTGCGCGTCCGCGAGTTCCGATCTACTCCGTATCGCGGTCAAGCGGATCGGCGAGTTCTCCGGCTATCTCACCGAGCAGGTCCGGGCCGGTGACGTGCTGGAGGTGCTGCCCCCGGCCGGCCGGTTCACCCTCGAACCGTTGCCAGGTAACGCGAAACACTACGTCGGCATCGCCGCGGGCAGCGGGATCACGCCGATCATCTCGATGCTCAGCACCGCGCTCGCGGTGGAGGAGGAAAGCCGGTTCACGCTGCTCTACGGCAACCGGACGAGCGCGTCCACGATGTTCCGGGACGAGCTGGAAATGCTCGCGCGGCAGTTCGAGGGGCGGCTGCGGATCATCCACTTCCACACCGGAGAGCGGACCGAGTTCCGTCCCGGCTCCCATTTCGAGGAGCGGGTGGACGGGCGGATCACCACCGAGCGGTTGGCCGAGTTGCTCGGTGGCGCGCTGTCTCCGGCCAAGGTCGACGCCTGGTACCTGTGCGGTCCGCAGGCGCTGATCGAGGACACCCGCGCGTTGCTCGACGAGCACGGTGTCGCGTCAGGGACCGTCCACTTCGAACTGTTCCGCACCGAGTCCGGGCAGTCCGCTGTGGAGGGTGCGGTGGCCGCCACGATCACCGCGACGGTCGGTGGGAAGCTAGCCACCGCCGACGGCACCGGGCAGGAGTCGGTGCTGGAGTCCCTGCTGCGCGCTGGCGTCGACGCACCGTACGCCTGTATGGGCGGCGCCTGCGGCACCTGCCGCGCCAAGGTGGTGCGGGGCACCGGCGAGATGGAACTCAACTACGCGCTCAGCGACGACGAGGTCGCCGCGGGGTACGTACTCACCTGCCAGACCAGACCGACCAGCGACCGCTTCGACGTCGACTACGACGCCTGAGGCACCAGCCGTGTCCGCGCTTCGTGCGCGCGTGTCGCACCTTCACGCGCACGTGTCCGCACTGCATGCACACGTGTCCGCACTTCCCGACCACGTGTCGCGCATGCGTGCACTCGCACACGGCACGCGCGGCCCGGGAGGCTCGGGTGACCGTGCACGGATCGCGGACACGTGCGCACAGGGCGCGGACACGAACACACGCCCGTACGCAGTCTACGAACACCCGTACACGCATCGCAGACACACGCGCACAGCGTGCGAACACCCGTACACAGGCCGCGGACACGCGTACACAGAGCGCGGACACGAGTACAGAGATGGGACATGACCATGAGCTATGACTACGACGTTGTGGTGATCGGCTCCGGCTTCGGCGGCTCGGTCACGGCGTTACGCCTGACCGAAAAGGGCTACCGCGTCGGCGTGCTCGAGGCCGGCAGGCGGTTCGACGAGTCCAGCTATCCGAAGACGTCCTGGGATGTGCGGAACTTCCTCTGGGCACCCAAACTCGGCTGTTTCGGGCTGCAGCGCATCGCCCTGCTGCGCGATGTCGTCGTGCTCGCCGCGGCCGGGGTCGGCGGCGGCTCGCTGCTGTACGCCAACACGCTGTACGAACCGTCGTCCGACTCCTTCTACAACGACCCGCAGTGGCGGGACATCACCGACTGGCGCGCGGAACTCGCCCCGCACTACGACCAGGCCAAGCGGATGCTCGGCGTGGTGCGCAACCCGCTGCACACCCCGGCCGACACGGTGATGCGCGAGGTCGCCGAGGACATGGGCGTCGGCGACACCTTCCGGCTGACCCCGGTCGGGGTGCTCTTCGGCCCGGAGGGCACGAAACCGGGCACCGAGATCGCCGACCCGTTCTTCGGCGGCGCCGGGCCCACCCGCCGGACCTGCATCGGCTGCGGTTCGTGCATGACCGGCTGCCGGCACAACGCGAAGAACACGCTGCCGAAGAACTACCTGCACCTGGCCGAAGCCAACGGCGCGCAGGTGCATCCGCTGACCACGGTCACCGAGGTGCGCCCGCTACCCGGCGGCGGGTACGCCGTGCGCACGGTCCGCACCGGCAAGGCGCCGAGCCCGAAGCACGCCCGCACCTTCACCGCAGAGCAGGTGGTGTTCGCCGCCGGCACCTACAACACGCAGAAGCTCCTGCACCGGCTGCGCGACGACGGCGCCCTGCCGAACATCTCGCGCCGGCTCGGCGAGCTCACCCGCACCAACTCCGAATCCATCCTCAGCGCCAAGTCACGGCTGCCCGGCGCCGACTACAGCACCGGGATCGCCATCACGTCCTCGTTCCATCCCGACGAGAACACCCATGTCGAGCCGGTCCGGTACGGCAAGGGCAGCAACGCGATGGCGCTGCTGCAGACCGCGCTGACCGACGGCGGCGGGCGGGTGCCCCGCTGGCTGCGCTGGCTGAAGGAAATCGCCAGCAACCCCCGGCACCTGTCCTGGCACCTCTGGCCGCGCCGCTGGTCGGAGAAGTCGATCATCCTGCTGGTCATGCAGTCGCTCGACAACTCGATCACCGTCTTCGGCCGCAAGGGACTCTTCGGGCGCCACAAGCTCAGCTCGAAGCAGGGCCACGGCGAACCGAACCCCAGCTGGATCCCGGCCGCGAACGACGCCGCGCGGCGCACCGCGGAGAAGATCGACGGCATCGCGGGCGGCACGATCGGCGAGATCGCGAACATCCCGCTGACCGCGCACTTCATCGGCGGCTGCCCGATCGGCGACTCGCCGGACAGCGGTGTGATCGACCCGTGGCACCGGCTCTACGGCCACCCGGGGCTGCACGTGATCGACGGCTCCACGGTCTCGGCGAACCTGGGTGTCAACCCCTCGCTCACCATCACCGCGCAGGCCGAGCGGGCGATGTCGTTCTGGCCGAACAAGGGGCAGCCGGATCCCCGGCCACCGGTCGGCGAGCGCTACCGACGACTGCCCGCCGTCGAACCGAAGCGGCCGGCCGTCCCGAGCGGCGCGCCGGGGGCGCTGCGGCTGCCGGTCGTCGAGGTGCGCTCGAAGCGTTGAGCCGAGCCTGGTGCAGCGCAATCGGATGACCGGGCCGCGAAACCCTGCTCCGTCACACGGCTGGGGTCGGCGGCCCGTCTCCACACATCCGGACCATCGGCACGACACGTCCGGCGGCCCGCGCCACCCGGCCTCACGAGACACACGTAGGCATCGGCGGCCAGCTTCACGAAGACACACCTAGGCATCGGCGGCAGCGCGAGGGCCCTGGCGGCGACTCTCCGTCGTCCGCCAGGGTCCAGCGCCCGACGGAGAGTCGCAGCGCCGCCAACGCGCGCTCGTCCGGCAGCCCCATCGCGGCGAGTACCGGCGATGGTCGTTCGCCGCCCTCGTGGCAGGCGGGCCGGCCTCGACTTCACGATCGTCGATGCGCACCCGAACACCGGCGACTCGTGGCGGCAGCGGTGGGACTCGCTCGGGCTCGACTCGGCACTGATCAGCGGGGTCGCGGGCGAGTCAACGCGCCTGCTGCGGCACCTGCTCGTGCCGCGTCAAGCAGTGCTATTCCCGCTGCCCGATCAGGAATGGCGAACACCCGGTCGCCAAGTGCGGACACCCGGTCGCCAACGTCGGACACGCGGTCACAGATCGCGGACACGCGGTCATCAGGTGCGGACACGCCGGGGGCGGAGCCCAAGCCCGATCTCGGGCGTGTCCGCGATCCGTGCGCGTGTGTCCGCGGTCTGCGTACGCGTGTCCGCGGTCTGTGCGCGGGTGTCCGCGGGTGGCGTACGCGTGTCCGCGGTCTGTGCGCGGGTGTCCGCGGGTGGCGGCGTGGGCACCGGCACCGCAGAGGCACCGGCACCGGCACCGGCGACATTCGGGACAACGGTGCCGGACGGAGCGTTACGGAACCGCTGAGCCGGGCTCGGGGATCGCGGCCGGCGGCAGCTCCCGCTGCTCGGCGACCGGCCACCGGTCCGGCCGGCTGCCGAGCGGGTCCAGCTGCTCGATCTGCCACCGGCACCACGGGGAAACCGTGCGACGCCCGGCGAGCACGTCCGTGGCGAACTCCGTCCAGTCCGTCCACGCGAAGTCGGCCACCTCCGCCTCGTCGACCTCCGGTTCGCCGTCGGTGGTCGCTCGGAAGACCGGGCAGACCTCGTTCTCCACCATGCCGTTGTCCATGACCGCCCGGTAGCGGAACCGGGGCAGCACCGGATCGACCCGGTTCGTGGTGAGTCCGAGCTCCTGCCGCAACCGGCGGGCCACCGCCACCGTCAGCGGCTCGCCGGGCGCCGGATGGCCACAGCAGCTGTTCGTCCACACCCCCGGCCAGGTCTTCTTGTCATCCGCTCGCCGGGTGATCAAGAACCGTCCGTCGGAGTCGAACACGTAGCAGGAAAATGCGAGATGCAGCGGGGTGTCCATGCCATGTACCGCCGCCTTCTCGGCGGTTCCCGCCGGCCGGCCGTGCTCGTCGACCAGAATGACGCGTTCCTCGCTCACTACCGACCTCCCCGGGCACCCTGCGGCAGGGCACCGCCACCAGTCCACTCCACACGATCGAATCGCACTACGCCAACCGGGGGCTGCCGTGATCGAGCACACGGCTTGTCAACCGGCTTGCCTGGTCGCATGCTGGAAACGCTCCAGCAACGACGCGTACGGAGGTGCCACGATGGCCGGTGCCCCCACCCTGATCGGTTCCGTTCAGCGCGCACTGCACCTGCTGGACGCGGTCGGTGCGAGCGAGCGCCCGGCGACGGCGAAGTTCCTCGCCCGCGCCCTCGGCCTGCCGCTGCCCACCACGTACCACCTGCTTCGGACCCTTGTCCACGAGGGCTACCTGCGCAAACTCGACGACGGGTACGTCCTGGGCAACCGGGTGGACGCGCTCGGCCAGCGGAACACGGTGCAGGCGGTGGTCAGCAGGGCGAGGCCCGCCCTGCAGTCGCTGCGGGACGAGTTGCGCGGCGCCACCTACCTCTCGCTCTACCAGGACGGTGAGATCAAGCTGATCGACGTCGCGGACGGGCCGAGTATGCCGTCCGTCGATCTGTGGGTCGGCGTGCACGAAGTGGGGCACGCGACGGCGTTCGGCAAGTGCATTCTGTCCTGTTTGGACAAGCCGGGCCGGGACGACTACCTATCGAGGTACAAGCTGGCCGACCTCACCCCGCACACCGTCACCGATCCCAGGGTGCTCGAGCAGCGGCTGCGGCTGAACAGGGGCGTGGTGGCCGATCGCGAGGAGTACCTGCTCGGCACCGCGTGCGTCGCCGCGCCGGTGCGGGCGCCCGGCCTGATCGGCGCGGTCGCGATCTCGGCGCCGGTCCGCAGGTACCCGGCGCTGATGGCCGATCCCGGCGCGCTGAGCCGGGCCGCGAACCGGGTCGCCCGCGCCGTCGCGCTGCGGGCCTAGGACTACCTCGGCCACGGCGCGCCGTGGCCGGCCGAGGGGCACCAGGCCCTCGGCGGTATCACCATTTGAAATCCGCGCCGTTGTCGGCGGTGGCCGCGCAGCGCGAGAGTTACTCCTGGATGCCAGGGAGGTCAGATGGAACCGAAGATCGCACTGGATCTCTATCGCACCATGGTGCTGATCCGCACCTTCGAGGAAGCGATCCTGCGCGAGTACCACGCGGACAAGAAGCCCGTGTTCGACATCGGCGCGGGGCAGATTCCCGGCGAGATGCACCTGTCCGCCGGCCAGGAACCGGTCGCGGCGGGTGTCTGCGCACACCTCACCACCGACGACGCGGTGACCGCGACGCACCGGCCGCACCACTTCGCCATCGCGCACGGCGTCGACCTGCGGAAGATGGCCGCGGAGATCTTCGGCCGCGTCGATGGGCTCGGCCACGGCCGGGGCGGTCACATGCACCTGTTCGACCCCGACACCCACTTCTCCTGTTCCGGGATCATCGCCGAGGGCTACCCGCCGGCGCTCGGGCAGGCGCTCGCGTTCCAGCGCCAGGGCAACGCCCGCATCGCGGTGGCGGTCACCGGCGAGGGCGCGGCGAACCAGGGCGCCTTCCACGAATCCTTGAACCTGGCGTCGCTGTGGAAGCTGCCGGTGGTGTTCGTGGTGGAGGACAACGACTGGGGCATCTCGGTGCCGCGCAGCGCATCCACCTGTGTCACCTCGAACGCGGTCCGCGCCGCCGGCTACGACATGCCGGGCGAGCGGGTCGAAGACAACTCCGTCGAGGCGGTGCACGCGGCGGCGGAGCGGGCCGTCGCCCGTGCGCGGGCCGGGGAGGGACCCAGCCTGATCGAGGTCCACACGCTCCGGCTCTGGGGACACTTCGAAGGCGACGCGCAGGGCTACCGGCCCGACCTCGAAGGCGTGCCCGGCCGCGATCCGCTGCCGACCTACGAGGCCGAGCTGCGCCGAGCCGGCGTACTCGGCGACGCCGGGGCGCGGGAGGCGGCCGACGCGGCGGCGCAACGGGTGGAGGACGCGATCGCCTTCGCCAAGCAGAGCGCCGAACCGGCACCCGAAACCGCACGCGACTACGTGTTCGCCTGACCCGATCGAGGAGAAGCCATGACGCTCACCGAACCCTCGTCACCGGTACCCACCTCGACCCAACGCAAGCTCAGTACCGCCAAGGCCATGGTCGAGGGCATCGCGCAGGAAATGGAGCGTGATCCCGGCGTATTCGTGCTCGGCGAAGACGTCGGCAGTTACGGCGGGATCTTCAGCTCCACCACCGGGCTGCTGGAGAAGTTCGGCCCGCAGCGGGTGCTGGACACGCCGATCTCGGAGACCGCGTTCATCGGCACCGCGATCGGGGCCGCGGTCGAGGGCATGCGGCCGATCGTGGAGCTCATGTTCGTCGACTTCTTCGGCGTGTGCATGGACCAGATCTACAACCACATGGCCAAGATCCACTTCGAGTCCGGCGGCAACGTCACGGTGCCGATGGTGCTCACCACGGCGGTCGGCGGCGGCTACTCCGATGGTGCGCAGCACTCGCAGTGCCTCTGGGGCACCTTCGCGCACCTGCCCGGCATGAAGGTGGTCGTGCCGAGTACGCCCGCGGACGCCAAGGGCCTGATGATCTCCGCCATCCGCGACGACAACCCGGTGGTCTACCTGTTCCACAAGGGGATCATGGGCCTGCCGTGGATGGCCAAGAACCGGCGCTCGATCGGCCCGGTGCCGGAGGACGAGTACGAGGTGCCCATCGGCAAGGCGAGCATCGTCCGCCCCGGCAGGGACGTGACGATCGTGACCCTGTCGCTGTCGGTGCACCACGCCCTTGACGTGGCCGACGAGCTGGCCGGCGACAACGTCGAGTGCGAGGTCATCGACCTGCGCAGCCTGGTGCCCATGGACACCGACACCATCCTCGAATCGGTTGGCCGGACCGGCAGGCTGCTCGTGGTGGACGAGGACTACCTGTCGTTCGGGTTGTCCGGCGAGGTGATCGCCCGCGTCGTCGAGCGCGATCCGACCCTGCTGCGCGCTCCCGCCAGGCGAGTCTGCGTTCCCGACGTGCCCATCCCGTACGCCCGCTCGCTCGAATACGCGGTCCTGCCGACCGCGGATCGGATCCGGCGGGCCGTGCTCGAGGTGGTCACCGCGTGACCGAGATCCCGTGTCCGATCATCTCCGACACCGACCCGGACGCCGAGGGGGTGGTCGCCACCTGGTTCGTCACCGATGGCGACCAGGTGCGGGAGGGCGACCTCATCGCCGAGGTGGCCGTCGACAAGGTCGACATGGAGATCCCGGCCCCCGCATCCGGCGTGATTCGGTTACTGGCCAAGGAAGGTGACGCCCTCACCCAGGGCACCGTCGTGGCCCGCATCGAGTGACCGCGCTACCCGGAGCTCCCGGCTGCTTGCCGCGCGTCGAGGCCGTTGCTCAGCGTGGCGAAGTCGCAGTAGGCGCGCGGTGACAGGCCGAACCGGCGGCGGAACTCGTTGATGAAGTGCGATGCGCTGGGGTAGCCGACCGCGCGCGAGATGCTGGCCACGGTACCGCCACCCGACACGAGCAGCTCCCGCGCGCGGTTCAACCGCATCTCCTTGACGAACTGGTAGGGCGACTTACCGGTGGATTCGCGGAACAGCGCGGTGAAGGCGGACGGGCTGAGGGAGACGTGCTCGGCCATGTCCGCCACCGACAGCGGCTCGGCCAGGTGGTCGCGGGCGTAGGAGATGGCACGGGTGACCGGGTCGTGGAACTGCTGGTCCGCGGCGATCTGCAGGAGCCGGGAGTACTGGTCCGCCTGCAGCACGCGGTACACCATTTCCTGCAGGTAGGCCGGGGCGAGGATGCGCCGGTCCGAACCGCTGTCCAGCGCGCGCAGGAACCGCAGGACGGCGCCCATCAGGCCGCAGTCCAACGCGGAGACGAACGCGGGAGCGGACTCGGCGCCCGGCGACGGTTCGGTCAGCGCGGCCGACCGCCGCTCGACCATCTCGACCGAGACCTTCCGCACCACGGCCGGATCGATCTGCAGCACGAAGGACAGAAACGGCTTGGCGGCACTCGCTTCGACGATCTCCGCCTGGAAATGCAGGTGACTGTTGAGCACGAGGTAGTTCAACGGGTCGTAGCGGTAGGGCACGCCGTCGACGGTCACACATTTGCGTCCCTGCGCGACCACGCAAAGCGACAGCGACTGGACTTCCTCCCAGGTCGGCGCCGCCGGCTCGGCGAACCGGTAGATGGTCAGCCCTGGCCATAGCCCGGTGTTGGCCCCGAGTTCCGGGGCCCGCTCCAGCAACGCGGCGATGAGGTCGCCGGACGTCATCCTCTCTTCGAGGGCGCGCACTTCCTTGTGCATGCCACACTCCCCGCTCGCCAGCAGTCAGCACACCACGGCCGGTGAACCGCGAGCCGCGGTCACGCCGTAATCGAGGAGTTTACTCCGCCGGATGGCCCTCCGGGATGTTCGAGCGCGACGGCACGGGGTTGACCATGAAGGCGGCGTCAGTCGATCGTCTCGAAGGTGGCGACACTGCGCTCCACCAGGTTGGGAATGACCTCGCCGACGACGTAGGACTGAAACGCGTCACTCGCCTTGTGGTCCGCATAGCCGGAGGCGTCGACATACTTCTCGTAGACCACGAACGTGTCCGGGTCGTCGATGCTGACCTGGGCCTGGAAGTGCAGCATCTTCTCCTCGGCCCGATTGATCGGGGTCACCGTTTCCAGCACTTTCCTGATGTGCTCGGCCTGGCCCGGCTTCGCCTTCCAGGTCGCGATCACCACGTACGCCATTCGAACCCTCCTGCGCAAGATCAGAAATTGGTGAAGCCGATTGCCCGCAGCTGCTCGCGGCCTTCGGCACTGATGTCCGCGGGCCGCCAGGTCGGCACCCACACCCATTCGACGAGGAAGTCCGAAACCAGGCCGCCGTTGTCAGTCAGCAGCACGGTGCGGATCTGATCCTCCATCACCTCGGTCAGCGGGCAGGCCGCCGAGGTGAGCGTCATGGTGATGGTCGCGACCCCGTTGTCGTCGACCACGACGTCGCGCACGAACCCCAGGTCGACGATGTTGACCCCGAGATCCGGGTCGATCACCTCGTACAGCGCCTCGCGGACGGTCTCGGCCATCGGGTTCGGTGTGACGTCCTGGTGCGCGCTCGCCTGCGGGCTCGCCGTGGTGCCGGGTCGATCGGGCGGCGCGGGAGCAGTGCCCACCTGAGTGACGTACAGCCCGGCCGGCTGGAGTTCGACGGACACATCGGCGGTGGGGCTGCTGATCCAGTCCGCGATGCCGTGTGCCTTGCGCCGGACGCGAACAATGTCCTCCGCCGGTTCGGCCGATCCACCCGCGACGACCAGCTGGTCCGCCGCGATACCCGCCGCGTCCGCCCGCGCGAGCGCCTTGTCGATCACCCGCGCGACCGGTTCGCAGGTCCGTCCTGGTCCGAGCCTGAGCTTGGCCACCGCTTTGACGGCCGGCAACCCTCGGACCGCTTCGAGCGCGACGCGGGCTTCGTCCGCGACGACCCGCGCCTGCTGCTCCCGGACGGCCAGTATTCCCATCGTGGTCATGGTGACTCCTTCTCCGACACTGGCGGCTCAAGCTCGGGCGGTGGCCCACGGCGACCGCGGTATCAGCCGCTTGAGGGGTACCGATTCGTCGCGCAGTTGCTCGGCGGTCACCTCGTGCGGCGCGAAGAGCATCCGCCGCACCTCAAGCACGTCTCGGGGGCGGTTGAGGGAGATCACCGCTTGGATCCGGCCGTCGACAAGGGAGAACGCCGAGAAGTCGTGGTCCTCCAACGAGCCGCGGATGACGAGGTCTTCGAGGTCGGCCGGCCGGCCGACCGACTGCAGGCTGTGCTCGTACTGATCCGACCAGAACCAGTGCGCCTCGGCGAACGGCTCCGCCGAGCCGGTCAGATTGAGTGCCACATTGGCGCCCTGGCGCAGGGCGTTGTCGTGATGCTCCACCCGGATCGTCCTGCCGTAGACCGGGTGATACTGCGCTGCCACGTCGCCTGCCGCGTAGATATCCGGCGCCGAGGTCCGCCCGTACTCGTCGACCACGATCCCGCCGTCCGTCGCCAGGCCGGCCTCGGCGGCGAGTTCGACATTGGGTTCACAGCCGATCCCCACCACCACCAGGTCACACTCGACACGGTGGCCGAGGTTGGAGGTCAGCAGCAATCCGTCCCCGGTGTGCCGGAGCTCGCTGATGTACTCCCCCGCCCGGATCTGCACCCCGCGCGACCGGTGGATCCCGGTCATCACGGAGCCGATCGTGGCGCCGAGCACCCGCGCCAGTGGGGTCGGCGCCGGATCGAAGATCGTCACCTGCTTGCCGAGCCCGACCGCCGCCGCGGCCACCTCGCACCCGATGAAACCCGCGCCGATGACCACCACCCGCTCGGACTCGGCCAGCTGCGCGCGAAGCCGCTGCGAGTCCGCGGCGGTCCGCAGGTAGTGCACCCGGTCGCCGTCGAACCCGGGCAGCCGCCGTGGCCGCACCCCGGTGGCGAGCACCAGCCCGTCGTACCCGAGCCGCTCGCCGGTGGACAAGGTCACCGACCGCCCCGGCACATCGATCGCGGTCACCCTGATGCCGACGCGCAGGTCGACAGACTGCTCGTCGTACCAGGCCGGCGGCCGCACCTGGAACTCCTCGAATTCGGTGGTCCCGAGCAGGAAGTCCTTGGACAGCGGCGGCCGCTCGTACGGCGGCTGTGGCTCGTCGCCGACCAGCACGATCTCACCGTCGAATCCGTGCTTGCGCAGGTGGGTGGCGGTGGCCGCGGCCGCGACCCCGCCCCCCACCAGCACATGACGCCGGGTGCTCATCGGACGTCCACCAGGATCGTGCCGTCCTCTTCGACCCGGCACGGGTAGGTGATCAGCTCGCAGTTGTCCGGGTTCGTGCCCTTGCCGCTGAGCGCGTCGAACGTCCACATGTGGCGCACGCAGGTGATGGTCTGCCCGTCGAAGTCGCCTTCGTCGAGGGCCCACGCCTGGTGCGGGCACCGGTTCTTGTACGCCCGGACCTCACCGTCGATATTGACGAGCAGGACCTTCTTGCCGTCGATCTCGACGCCCTCCATCTCGCCTTCCCAGAGGTCGTCGAGATGCATGGCTTCCTGCCACTTCCCGGTTATTGCGCTGCTCATCACCCTGCCCTCTTCCCTTCTCCGGCCGCCTCCAGCCCCTCGAACAGTCGCGCGTGGAAGGCTTCCCGCGCCGCCTTGGCCCCGGCCGCGACCTCGTCGGCCGCTCGACCGTGCTCCGGCCGGGTCTCCAGTAACCTGCCGAGCCCGTGTGCCGCCGCGTCCGCGACCGGGGTCCAGCGGGCAATCCAGCGACGGAGCACGTCGGCGTTTTCGGGTTTCTGCTGCAGGCAGAAGCCCGCGAGCGCGGCGCTCCACCGGTTGCGGCGATCGTTGTCCGCCTGCAGGAAGGACAGCAGCAACCAGGAGAGCTGGTCGCCGTTGTCGCGCGAGACCTCCGTGAACTGGCGGACCAGCACGTCATCGATGGTCGGTGCCAGCACCAGGTTGAGCGCGGTGAACGCCTCACCCCAGTCGTAGGCGATCAGTGCCTTCTCGATCGCCTGCCGTGCCGGCTGCCATGCCTCGTCGTTTTCCCAGATCCCGCGCTCCGCGGTGCCGATGCCCGAGTCCGGGTGGGCAAGCTGCAGCTCGCGGGTTCGGTACGCGGTGAGGGTCACCCGGCGCAGGTAGTCCGCGGTCGCGAAGCTGGCCGCGTTGGTGACGTACGACGTCGGCGCCATGTAGCCGATGTAGGCCTCGACCTGCTGGCATCCGTGCAGGAGGTAGCGGGACGGGGTGAACATCGACCCGAGCAGCGCGACCTGGCCGGGGGTGAGCGCCGAGTCCGCGTTCGCCTCGGCGAACTCCTCCAGCACGCCCGCGGTCTTGGTCTCGGCTTCGGCCTGCAGGTTGACGTAGGTCTTGTACGTCATCGAGTCCGGGTCGCGGAACTGCTCCCAGTCCTCCGCCTTGAGCGGTGAGTTCTCCCGGTAGGTGAGGAACCACAGGTTAGGCGGGGACGACGGGTTGTGCTCGAACGCCGACGGGCGGTTGGCACGCATCGTCCAGTTCTGCCCGTGCGTCACGATCTCGTACTCGCTCGGCATCCGGCGCACGTCGCCGAATGCGCTGAAGGTCCGGCGCGGGCGCGCCTTCCTCGGCTGACCGGTCATGACCGCGCTCCTTCCCTCGCCAAGGCGTTCTTCTTCGCCGACACCTTCTCCCACGTGATCGAGTCACTCGTGGTGGTGATGCGGCCGTTGAAGGACGACATCATCGACTCGAAGGTGCGGATCTCGTAGTCCGCGCCGAGGTAGGCGCGGAGCGTGTCCTGGGTGACGACCAGGCGATCTTCGCCCTGCACCCGGATGTACGAGCCGCGGTCGATGACCTCGATCTCGTGGTCCGGGTTGTCGTCTTCGATGGCGGCGATGATCTGCTCGACCTCGTCGCCCATCCGCAGGATCGGCCCGACAGGATTCTTCATGACTTGCCCTTCGGGATGTCGTACTCGACGCGGACGTGATCCAGCGGCGCTATGCCCGCTTCGGCGACGGTCATCTCCGGTGGCAGGCGCCTGCCGTTGTGGAAGACGACCTTCTCGTAGGGCAGGGCGCGGACCCGCTTGCCCTCGACGTGGTGCGCGACCGCGGCCGCGACCTCGCGGACGGTGTCTGCGGTGGTCACCGGCACCAGGATCTGCACGAAGTCGTCGGCGAAGACCGCGTTCAGCGGCACCACCTGCGGCGCCTGGTCCTCGATGGGCAGCTCCACCGTGGCATTCTCGGTCATGACTGGTCACCCTTCGCCGTGCTCAGCGCGAGCCCGGTCGCCGGCCGGCCGGTGTAGTCCTTAGTCCATGCGGCGTAGTCGGGGTCGTCGCCCATCACGTCCGGGGTCATCCCCATGTAGTTGAGGATGCCGCCGACGTCCATCGGCTGGATATGGCCGGCCAGAAAGCGATCGATCAGCGTCTCGTGGTTGACGTTGTCACGGTCCTTCCACCAAATCTGCCGGCACGCGTTGGTGCAGAAGTGATAGGTCTTCCCGCCGTAGGACAGGGACCAGTCACGCACCCGCCAGGTGCCGTCGCGCGACTGGGTGGCGTTGCACGCCGGCAGGTGGCACATGCTGCACAACCACGGCAACGTCTCGGGCAGCGTGGCCTCGACGTTGTTCGCGTTGATGTTGTCGATCATGGTGTCCCACTTGCCGCCGTACACCTTCTCCCAGTTGGGGTACTTCTCCTGCAGCCACTCGCGCTCGTCCTTGCTGACCCCGGCCTTCGGCCGCCACCACAGGGTCGGGCGCCAGTACCACAGGCCCATGTGCAGCCCGTGGTGCCAGGTGTCCAGGCCACGCATGAACTCGTCCCAGAACCAGGGCTTCTTCAGCCCGTAGTCCTCGATGGTGTGGATGAACTGGTCGATGATCCACTCCTCCATGAACTCCCGGTAGGACTGCTTCCGGTGTTCCAGAGGGGTGTAGTAGTCCATCGCCGGGCCGGTGAGCGCGGCGAACGCGCGAGCGGAACCCCAGAAACTGCGGTCGATGACCCATTGCGCGCGCACCGGGTCGTGCTCGACCAGGATCTCCATGGTCGGCCCGCCCTGCTGGGAGTGCCTGGCCTCGTCGGTCTGGATCGACGAAATCATGTTTGCGAAGTTGACGTCGCCGGACTCCAGCGCGTCGGCCGACAGCGCGACGAACTGGAGGTTGGTGAAGCCGGTCTCGAAGGTGAACGGCAGCTCGATCGCCAGGTCGACCACGTTCGGCGAGATCATCATGTTGTCGAAGAGGTTCCGCAGCGCGATCGGCACCCAGTCGTTGGTGTGGAAGGTCTTCTGCGTCCAGTCGTACTGCGGGTCCTTGCCGACGAACTCGTGCCCGAAGAAGGTGGTGATCTGCGCGTGGCGCAGCTCGTCCAGCTGACCGAAGGTCGCCATGTTGCGCCAGGCCCCGTTGAGGCCGAACCGAGCCATCTTCAGCTCGCCGAGGACCGCGGCGTACTCGACGAGGGCCACCCCGCCGAAGTGCATCTTGGTGGAGGATTTCCAGCCCTCGTCCAGGTTGTCGAAGGCGGTGGACCGCTGCAGCGCCGCCTTCACCGCGTACGCCGACGCTTCCTTCTCACGCTGTGTCGCGACGTACTCAGGGTAGGTGACCTTGTAGTTCTCCTCCCAGGACAACCACGCCTCACGCGGCACCTTGCCGGTACCGCTGTGCCACTCCGGGAACACCGCCTCGTCGTCAACGTAGCGGAAGGTCCAGTCGACGTCACGAACGAAGTGCTGCCACTCTTCGCGTTTCAGCAAGGTCATTTCTCCGAGATTCCTTTCACTGCGCTGTGCAAGAAGGGGATTGTCAGTCGACTTCGAGGTGGCCGAGCTGGCGGTTGATTCCGGCCCCATTCCAGTAAGCCTTGATCTTGTCGATGAGGCCGTTCTCGTCGACGTGGAAGATGAACAGGTGTGGCTCGCTGAACCTGCCACCCTTCGGTGCGGCGAACCCCCACGGGGACTGCTGGGTTCCGCCGATGTCGCACATCACAACGACATCGCCCTTGTCATTGGCGTCGATGCTGTGGACCACGTTGAACAGATCGGGAAAGGAGTTGATCAGGCCGCTCCAGATGACCTTGCCGACGGTGCGCACCTTGCCGTCCCCGCGCAGCACCCGCTGCTTCCCCCACACCTCGTACGGGACATAGGAGAAGTCGGCGTTGTCGGTGCACATCTCGGTCATCGTCTCGACGTCGTGGCGCGAGTATGCCTCGAAGAACGCGGCGACCACATCGGCGGGGGACGTGAGCTCTCGGGTTGCTGGTTCCGTGGTAGTCATGGGAGCCCTCACACAATCGCGATCTGGTCGAGTCGTTTCACGGCAAGGCGGCGGTAGAGCTGGTTCTGGCACCAGTAGACGTGGATACCGACGATGTGGTCACCATCCACTGTGAACCGCCACGCCTGATCGACGTCCAGGTGCTTCTCCTGGTTGACCGCGCCGGCGTAGTCCGCGGCCTGGGTGCCCTCGACCTTGAGTTCCGCGGTGACCACCGAGCCGGTTTCGATGACGTCCTTGATCACCAGGTGAAGATCGGGGAATGCGGTGACGATGTCCGTCAGCGCGGTGCGGATGTCGTCGAAGCCGCCTTCTCGGACATCGAGGGGAAAGATCTCCACTCGGACCGACTTGTCCACAACGGACAGTGCTGCCTCGACATCCCTGAGCTGGAAGGCGTTGAGGAATGCCCTGACGGTCTGTTCCGGCGTAGTGTTCACAATCCCTTGCTCCTCACGGGGAATCGACTTGCGTTTGAAGAGCTTCATCGGATCTGGAGTGCCTTGAGGACAGCGTCCGCGGTGGCCTCGGTCGATGCGGGGTTCTGACCGGTGATCAGATTGCGGTCGACCACCACATGCGAGACCCACGCGGCCGGGCCGTCGTCGAACACCGCGCCGGCGTTCTTCAGTGCGGTGTCCACGTACCACGGCAACCCGAGCTTGCCGGGGGCCGTCTGGTCCTCCTCCTCGTCGGTGAAACAAGTCATGCGGTAGCCGTCGAACAGCCACTGCCCGTCTTCCCGCTCCGGCGCGGACAGCAGCAGGGCGGGGCCGTGGCACAGCGAGGCGATCGGCGCGGTCTTCTCGTGCAGGATCGTCAGCAGGCGGGCGACGTGCGGGTTGTCTGCGAGGTCGACCATCGGCCCGTGCCCGCCTGGGGCGAACACGGCGTCGAACTCGGCGAGCTGCTCGTCGGTCAGATCGGCTAGGGAAACGGGATTGCGGAAGCCCGGAATGGCTTCGAGTCGCCTGCGGCGCTCCGCGGCGAGCGCCCGGCTCGCCTCGTCTAGCTCGTCGACGGCCGCCTGGATCTCCGCACGGGACAGACCGCCGTCGATACCCTCCTCCACCATCACATCGATCAGCTGGCGGTCCTCCCGCCACGCGATCTTCGCCGCCTTGCTGACCAGCGCATGCGCGTCGCTCGCCGACATCCCGCGCTCCTTGAGTCGCGCCGCGATGCGGCGTGCCGCGACCAGACCCTGTTCGGTCATATGGTGCAGCGTCACCCGGACGTCGTCGGGATCCTGGTGGAACGTACGGGTGACGGAGGCGAAGTAGTCCTGGTCCTCTTCGGGATAGTGGAAGAAGTTCTCGAGCCCGTACGGGTCGGCGAAAGGCTCGCGGCCGTCCGGGGTGACCACTACGACGTCGGCGCCCGCGGCAACAAACCGTTCGTACGGTTTCAAGGCTTCTTCGGCGAAGTAACCGGTGGGATGCAGTGTGCCGTCTGCGAGTTCGATCTCGCGAGCACTCGAGACCAGGTAAGCGATACGCGGCATGTCAACTCCAGGTGAACGGCTGGTTATCGAAGACCGTGGCGGAACGGTACCCAGCGTGTGACCCGGCTCGCATCGAAGATTCCTACGAGAGTTGTGCGGATTCCGACACGGTTGGGAGGGGTGTGTGGATTCCTGCTGATCTCTGCAAGATTCAGCCGAAGGAGCTGACCGTTCAGGTTCGCCGCGATTAGGGTCATAACATGTTTCCGCGTGCGTGGCGCCGCGGAAACCTCATCACATCCGACGCAGAGAGGCATTCCATGACGCGCGTACTGTTCGCAGTGTCCGGAAAGGACTACTGGACGCTGGCCGACGGCACCCGGCACTCCTGCGGTTTCTGGCCCGAGGAGCTGGCCGTTCCGCACCAGGTCTTCCGCGCCGCCGGTTTCGACATCACGATCGCCACCCCTGGCGCCGCCGTCCCGACGGCGGACGAAGCCGGTTTCACCGCGGCCATGAACGGGGGTTCGGAAGAGCCGGGCAAGCGATTCCGCGCATACCTCGACAGCATCGCCGCCGAGCTCAACTCGCCGGTGGATCTGGACGAAGTGGACGCCGGCGACTTCGACTTCGTGTTCGTCCCCGGTGGACACGGGCCGATGGAGGATCTTGCCGTGTCGGAGAAGTTCGGCGCGCTCGTCCGCAACTTCACCGACTCCGGGAAAGCGGTCGCGGCCGTCTGCCACGGCCCGGCCGCCCTGTTACCGGCCAAGGACGACAACGGAAACTGGCTGTTCGCGGGCCGTCGGGTCACCGGCTTCAGCAATGTCGAGGAGGGGCAGGTCGGCTTCGCCGACAAGGCGCCGTGGCTGCTGGAAGACCGGCTCATCGCCAGCGGCGGCAAGTTCGAGAAGAGCGGCGGCCCATGGGAACCGCACGTGGTGGTGGACGGGAACCTTTACACCGGACAGAATCCGGCGGCCTCCGAGCCTCTGGCGGAGCAGCTCGTCAAGGCGCACAGCGCGGTGCTGGAAACCGTGAAGTAACGCGGATCGCTTCCGCCGTCACGAGGCCGTGCTCGTGGGGCACCCTGCCGCCCCACGAGCACGGCCTCTCGTCGTCAGCCCTTCTGGATTCGCAGCTCATGACTGAGCGACTGCAGATCGCAGTACGCACGCGGGGTCGCACCGAACCGGTCGCGGAACTCATTGATGAAATGGGATGCGCTCGAATAGCCGACCGCCCGCGAGATCTGCGTTACGCTCAGCTTGTTCTCGATCAGCAACTCCCGCGCGCGGTTGAGCCGCGTCTCTTTCACGAATTGGTAAGGCGACTTACCCGTGACGTCGCGGAAGAGATGAGAGAACGCGGACGGGCTGAGTGAAACCTGCTCCGCCATGTCGCTCACCGTCAGGGGCTCGGACATGTTTTTCCGCACGTAGGAGATGACCTCGCTGACCGGGTTGCTGGCGGCCTGGGTGGCGGCGATCTCCAGCAGCCGGGCGTACTGCTCCGCCTGCAGCACCCGGTAGACCATCTCCTGCAGATAGACCGGCGCCAGCACCCGCCGGTCGGCCCCGGTGTGCGTCGCACGGAGGAACCGCATCGCCGCGCCCATCAGGTTACAGTCGAGCGCGGTGACGAACGCGCGCTCCGGCTTGCTCTCCACCGGCCGCCCGAAGGTCGTGGTGCGGCGGTCGAGGATGTCCGACGACACCCGCCGGACCAGGGTGGGATCGATCTGCAGAACGAAGGACAGGAAGGGCTTGGCCGGGGTGGCTTCGAGGATCTCGGCCTGGAAGTGCTGGCTGCTACTCAGCACCAGGTAGTTGAACGGGTCATAGAAGTACTTCTGCCCGTCGACCGTGACGCATTTGCGCCCCTGCGCGATGATGCACAGCGACAGCGACTTGACCTCGGCCCACTTCGGCGCGACCGGATGCGTGAAACGATAGAACGTCAGCCCTGGCCATCCCCCGTTATTGCCGCCGAGCTCCGGGGCACGGGATCGGATCTCGGTGAGCAGGTCACCCGAGGTGTGGATCTCGTGGAGCTGACGAAGCATTTCGGTCATGTCGGCATCTCCCGTGGTGTCGATCATCGAGCCCGGCGTCCGATCGAGGAGTAGCCGACTGGGGCTGCGAGTGCCGCGCTCGGTTCGGCCAGAGCCAGTGCCGCGTGCGACTCGGCGGGGGCCAGCGATGCCGCGCTCGGTTCGGTCGAAGCCAACGCCCCACCGCGCGGCTGGGCCGAGGCCGGTGCCACGCCGTACCGCTCACCTGCAGGTACCAGCGCCGCTGCGTACGGCCCAGTCGGGACCACCTCCGTCGCCACCTGCGGCTCGGCCGGAGCTACCAGCGCCGCGCCGTATCGCCCAGCGCTCGCCCTAAGGGATGTCTCGTAACCCGGTGGGCGGCTGGCCGGTCCGGTAGTTGATCATGTT
>NZ_BAABIB010000099.1:0-43848 GCF_039542405.1 Amycolatopsis dongchuanensis | reverse complement strand
ACCAGCCGCCAGCCTCCCGGCTCCACACCGGCGTCACCAACGTCAACGCCTCATACAGCTAGTTCTTACCGTCGTCGTCGGGACGGCGCTGCTGCTCGCCGAGCTTGCGCAGGAAATCCGGGTCGTCGTCGGGGGCGAGCGGCGCCCGGCGGGAGGACACCCCGACACGCTCCGGGCCGAACGCCCGCCAGAACAGGACGGCGACGGTGAGCGCCCCGATCACTGCGAGCAGGTAGATCATGCCCGCTCCCTTCCGAGTGCTGGGTACTGCTGCACCGAGGGTAACCCGTTCGGCCGTGGGGTGGGTGTGGGGCGCGCGAAGGCCCGCGGCTCCCGGCGTCGTTCCGCCGGGCCGCGGGTCGGTGGTCCGCTCAGCCGCGCGTGGGCTCGCTGGCGTCCGTGGTCAGCTCGGCCAGCAGGGCGTTCACCTCGGACTCGCGGAACCGACGGTGCCCGCCCGGGGTGCGGATGGAGCCGATGCGGCCCGCCGTCGCCCAGCGCGTCACGGTCTTCGGGTCCACCCGGAACAACGCGGCGACCTCGCCGGGGGTGAGCAACCGGCCACCAACGCTCGCGGTCATTTTCCGCCTCCTTAACGGCTGCACTGCTATACCGAAAGCGTCCGACGCTTCGGAACCTCAACACCGGCAATCGTTGCACTTCACCCGGCAGGTACTCGAACGGTTGTCGAAGAGTAAAGAGGTAGTAAGGGACAAAACGCCCAGGTCGGACAGGTCTATGGTGACCGGTGTGGACGCACTGGACCGCAGGATCATCGCCGCGTTACGCCTCAACGGAAGGGCGACGTACGCGGAGCTGGGCAGAACGGTCGGGCTGTCCGCGTCGTCGGTGCACGAGCGGGTCGGCAAGCTCGAAGCGGCGGGCGTGATCACCGGCTACCACGCCGTCGTCGACCCCAGCACGGTCGGCCTGGGGGTCACCGCGCTGGTCGGCATCCACCCCACGGACACCGCGGAGAGCGAGGAGGTCGCCGACGCGCTCGCGGACCTGCCGGAGGTGGAGAGCTGCTACGCGGTCGCCGGCGACGAGGCCTTCGTGGTGAAGGTCCGCGTCGCGACGGTGGACGAGCTGGAGCAGACGCTGGGCCGCCTGCGGCGGATCACCGGTGTCGCCCGCACCCGCACCACCGTCGTCTTGTCGACCCGCTTCGAGGGGCGGCCCAACAACCGCGAACTGGACGGCGCGTAGGGGTCACCGCCACCCCTCCAGGACACGCGTCGCCTGGCTGCTTACGCTGGATCCGTGAGCGAACCTCAGACAGCGGCCGGACGCTCGACGCTGGCCCGGGACCTGACCCTCTACCTGCTGGCGCGTTTCGGCCTGATCGTGGTCGTGGCGGCCGTGCTGGTGCTGGTCAAGGTGCCGCTGCTGGTCGCGCTCGCGGTCGGGATCGTCGTGGGGCTGCCGGTCGGGCTGCTCGCGTTCCGCGGCTTGAACGCACGCGTCACGGCGGGGCTGGCCGCACGCAACGAGCGCCGCGCCAAGGAGCGGGCGAAGCTGCGCGCCGAGCTGCGCGAGTCGGAGTGAACCGCGCCTGGGTGCGCGAAGCGGTCCGCCTGATCGAGGCCGATGCGAACCGCAGTGCCGACACGCACCTGCACGTCTTCCCGCTGCCGCCGTCGTGGGGGATCGACCTTTACCTGAAGGACGAGTCGGTCCACCCCACCGGTTCGCTGAAGCACCGCCTGGCGCGCTCGCTGCTGCTGTACGGCCTGGTGAACGGCCAGATCGGCCCGGACACGCCGTTGATCGAGGCGTCGAGCGGTTCGACGGCGGTGTCGGAGGCGTACTTCGCGCGGATGCTGGGGCTGGAGTTCGTCGCGGTGGTGCCGCGGAAGACGAGCCCGGAGAAGGTGCAGCTGATCGAGTTCTACGGCGGGCGGTGCCATTTCGTGGACCGTCCGCCGGAGGTGTACAGCGAGGCGGAGCGGCTGGCCGCCGAGTGCGGTGGGCACTACCTGGACCAGTTCACGTATGCCGAGCGGGCGACGGACTGGCGGGGGAACAACAACATCGCGGAGTCGGTGTTCGCGCAGATGCGCCTGGAGCGGCACCCGGTGCCGACGTGGATCGTGGTGGGGGCGGGCACGGGCGGCACGAGCGCGACGTTCGGTCGCTATGTGCGGTACCGCAGGCACACGACCAAGATCTGCGTGGTCGATCCGGAGAACTCGTCGTTCTACGGCGCGTGGCAGACGGGCGCCCTGGATTACACGACGGGTATGCCGTCGCGGATCGAAGGGATCGGCCGCCCGCGGGTCGAGCCGTCGTTCGTGCCGCAGGTGATCGACGAGATGATCCAGGTCCCCGACGCGGGCTCGGTGGCGGCGATCCGCTTGCTGCGGGAACGCACCGGTCACTGGGCGGGGGGTTCGACGGGCACCAACCTGTACGGCGCGTTCCAGCTGATCGCACGCATGCTCGCCGCCGGCCAGAGCGGTTCGGTGGTAACCCTCCTGTGCGACGGCGGCGAGCGGTACGCGCACACGTACTACAACGACGAGTGGGTGGCCGAGCAGGGCCTGGACGTGGAGTCGGAGCGCGCGGTGATGGAGGAGTTCCTCGTCACCGGGCGGTGGCCCGCGGCCTGATCAGCTCAGGGCGATCAACAGTCCACTGAGGACGGACCACGCCAGCATCACCAGTCCGGTGTCCCGCAGCACGGGGATCAACCCCCGACCCGTGCCGCCGGTCACGATGGCCTTCACCGGGCCGCGCAGCAGGACCGCCGTCACCAGCGCGATCAGCACCAGCGGGTGCCACACCCCGATCAGCACGGTCACCACGTACGGCACCGTGATCAACACCAGGTATAGCCGCCGCGTGCCGGCGTCACCCAGACGGACGGCGAGGGTGTTCTTCCCGACCTCACGGTCCGTAGGGATGTCGCGCAGGTTGTTCGCCGTCAGCACGGCCATCGAGAAGCAGCCGACGGCCACCGCGGCCCCCACCGCGATCCAGCTCACGCGGCCCGCTTGCACGTACACCGTGCCCAGCACCGCGGCCAGCCCGAAGAACACGAACACCGCGATTTCGCCGAGACCCGCGTAGCCGTAGGGCTTCTTCCCGCCGGTGTAGAACCACGCGCCGAGGATGCACGCCGCGCCCATGATCAGCAGCCACCAGTGTCCCGACAGCACCACCAGCAGCAGGCCGAGTACGCCCGCCAGGCCCAGACAAGCCAGCGCGGCGGCCAGCACCAGGCGGGGCGCCGCGACCCCGGAACCTACGAGCCGCAGCGGGCCGACGCGGTTCTCGTCCGTGCCCCGGATGCCGTCGGAATAGTCGTTGGCGAAGTTGACGCCGATGATCAGCGACAGCGCCACGAGCAACGCCAGCAGCGACTGCCACCACGAGAACGCACCCAGCTGGACCGTGGCCCCCACCCCGGCCACGACGGGTGCCACGGCGTTGGGCAGGGTCCGCGGACGGGCCCCCTCGATCCACTGTGCAACTGTCGCCATGTCACCCATTGTGGGCGACGGCCGTTACTCCGCGTCAGTCGGGACGGACCAGGTGAGCGTGCCGCTGCCCGGCTCCTCCGAGCCCACCGAAGCCGACGCCACCGGCGCGGCGGCGAACGCCAGAGCCGCGAAGGCCAGGACCGCGAAGACGAAGCGTTTCATCCGCTGAGTGAAAGCCGCGCGCCCACACCCTGTCAACAGCCCTGTGGCGAAGACGCGGCGAACACCTGCCTTCAACAGCTCCGCGAAGCGCCTCAACGCACCCCGAACACCTGCGAGACCACCGCAGCCCGGTCCACCTTCCCAGGCCCCCGCAGCGGCAACGCCCCCACGAACTCCACGCGCTTCGGCACCCCGGCCGCCCCCACCGCCGAGCGCACCGCGGCCCGCAGCTCCGCGGCAGCCACCGGCCCCTCCGTCACCACCGCGGCCGCCACGACCTGCCCCCACTCGACGTCCGGCAGGCCCACCACGCACGCCTCCCGCACCCCCGGCAACGCCCCGAGCGCCCGCTCGACCGCCGCCGCCGACACCTTGACCCCGCCCGTGTTGATCACGTCGTCGAGCCGGCCCAGCACCTCGAGCCTGCCGTCCACCAGCCGCCCGCGGTCGCCGGTGCGGAACCAGCCGTCGACCAGCGCTTCCGCCGTCAGGTCGGGTCGCAGCCGGTAGCCGTGGGTGAGCACGGGCCCGGAGATCAGCACCCGGTCGTCGGGCCCGATCCGCACCTCCACCCCGTCCAACGGCACCCCGTCGTAGACGCACCCGCTCGCGGTCTCACTCATCCCGTACGACGGCACGATGCGCACGCCCGCCGACGCAGCCCGCTCGCGCAGCGCAGCCGATGTCGCCGCTGCGCCGATGATGATCGCGTCGAACGCGCGCGCGGCGTCCAGGCCGCGGCCGCCGCCGTCGAGGAGCCGCGTGAGCTGCGTCGGCACCAGCGCGGTGTACCGCGGGCCTTCCTCCCGCAACACGGGCGCGGCGGCCTCGGCGAACAGCTCACCGTCGAAGTGCCCGGGCGGCAGCGTCGCGCACGTCGTGCCCGCGAGCAGCGAGCGCACGATCACCTGCAGACCGCCGATGTACTGCGCCGGCGTCGCGAGCAGCCAGTGCCCGGGACCGCCGAGACGCCGGTGGGTCGCGTGGGCCGAAGCCCGCAGCGCGTCGGCCGAAAGCAGTACGCCCTTCGGCTCACCCGTCGAACCCGAGGTGGCGATGATCACCGCGGTGCCGGGCTCGACCGGCTCGGACGGCGCCATCGCGTCCCGCAACCGCTCCGAGCCCGGGGCCAGCGGCAGCACCGCCGGACCGCCGTCGAGCGCTGCCGCCAAGGCCTCCCGCAGCTCGCCGGCGGATCCGTCGACCAGAACCTCGCGCACGCGAATCCTCAGTAGTAGTAAGGGAAGTCGGACCAGTCGGGCGCGCGCTTCTCGAGGAAGGAGTCACGCCCCTCGACGGCCTCGTCCTGCATGTACGCCAGGCGCGTCGTCTCGCCCGCGAACAGCTGCTGGCCCACGAGCCCGTCGTCGATCAGGTTGAACGCGTACTTGAGCATCCGCTGTGCCGTGGGCGACTTCCCGTTGACCTCCCACGCCCACTGCAGCGCCTCGGCCTCGAGCGAAGCGTGCGGCACGACCGCGTTCACCGCGCCCATCGCGTGCATCTGCTCGGCCGTGTACTCGCGGCCCAGGAAGAAGATCTCCCGCGCGAACTTCTGCCCGACCTGCCGCGCGAGGTACGCCGAGCCGTACCCGCCGTCGAAGGACCCCACGTCGGCGTCGGTCTGCTTGAACCGGGCGTGCTCGGCCGAGGCGATCGTGAGGTCGCACACCACGTGCAGCGAATGCCCGCCACCCGCGGCCCAGCCCGGTACGACGCAGATCACGACCTTCGGCATGAACCTGATCAGGCGCTGGACCTCCAGGATGTGCAGGCGGCCCGCCCGCGCGGGGTCCACCGTGTCCGAGGTCTCCCCGCTCGCGTACTGATAGCCGGACCTTCCGCGAATACGCTGGTCTCCGCCGGAGCAGAACGCCCAGCCGCCGTCCTTGGGCGACGGGCCGTTCCCGGTGAGCAGGACGCAGCCGACGTCCGGGCTCATCCGCGCGTGGTCGAGTGCGCGGTACAGCTCGTCGACTGTGTGGGGACGGAAGGCGTTGCGGACCTCGGGACGGTCGAACGCGATGCGCACGACGCGCTTGCCGGAGCGTGCCTCGGCGGAGCGGTGATAGGTGATGTCGGTGAAGCCGAAACCTTCGACCTCGGTCCACGCGGCGGGGTCGAACAGCTCGGAAACCTGGGCGTCATGCACGTTTGGGAGAATAGGACGTGTGGCCAGCATGATGGACGACACACCGGGGAGGACCTGGTGAATCCGTCGACCGCGCAGGCCAGGGTCCTCGTCGACGAACTGGTGCGCAACACCGTTTCCCACGTGGTGCTGTGCCCCGGCTCCCGCAACGCGCCGCTGTCGCTGGCGCTGCACGACGCCGCCGAGGCCGGGCGGCTGCAGCTGCACGTCCGCGTCGACGAGCGCGGCGCCGCCTTCCTCGCCCTCGGCATGGCCGCTCGCACCGGGCGCCCGGTCGCGGTGGTCTGCACCTCGGGTACGGCTGCGGCGAACTTCCACCCCGCCGTGCTAGAGGCCGACCGCGCCGGCGTGCCGCTGATCGTGCTGACCGCCGACCGCCCGCCGGAACTGCGGGCCGCAGGTGCGAACCAGGTCATCGAGCAGCAGCACCTGTACGGCGGTGCCGTCCGGTACTTCGACGAGCTCGCCGTCGCCGAGCGGCGCGCAGGTCAGAACGCGTACTGGCGCAGCCAGATCTGCCGTGCCTGGAACGCCGCGTACGGCGAATGGCGTTGCGGGCCCGTGCACCTGAACATCCCGTTCCGCGAGCCGCTCGTGCCCGACGGCTCGGACGACTGGTACGAGTCGCTGGACGGCAGACCCGGTGGCGCCCGCTGGACCGAGCTGCCGGACTTCGGGGCGCTGCCGTCGTCCGTGGTGCCGTCCGCGCGGTGCGGCCTGGTGATCGCGTGTGACAGCGGGGTCGGCGCGGCGAGCGAATGGGCTGAGCGGTACGGCTGGCCCGTGGTGTCCGAGACCGGCGGGCTGGGGTTGGCCGGCGGCACGGGCATCGCGAGCGGGATCTGGCTGCTCGGCGCGTCCGAGTTCATCGCGGCGCACAAGCCGGAGCAGGTCCTGTGCATCGGGCGGCCCACGGTGTTCCGGCAGGTCCAGGCGCTGCTTTCGGACGCGGACGTCGAGGTGCTGCTGGTGCGGCCGGACTCGGACTGGCCCGCGCCCGCGCACAACGTCCGCCAGGTCGGGCAGTGGTTCGACGAGCCGACGAAGCCCGCCGACCCGGAGTGGCTGGCGGCGTGGCAGGGCGCGGACCGCGCCGCCTCCGCCGCGGTGCGCGCCGCGCTGCACCGGGAGGACTGGCCCAGCGGGCTGGGGATCGCGACCGAGCTGATCGACGCGCTGCCGCCGGAGGCGCTGCTGGTGGTCGGCTCGTCCAACCCGGCGCGGGACGTGGCGCTGGCCGGCCGGATGCGGCCCGACGTGCTGGTCCACCGGAATCGCGGCGTGGCCGGGATCGACGGCACGGTCTCGACGGCGATCGGCGCGGCGAGCGTGCACCGCGGGCAGTCGTACGCGCTGCTGGGTGACCTGACGTTCCTGCACGACGTCAACGCGCTGCTCGCCGACGACCGCCCCGACCTCACGATCGTCGTCCTCAACGACGACGGTGGCGGGATCTTCTCGCTGCTGGAGCAGGGGGCGCCCGAGCACCGCGACTCGTTCGAGCGCGTGTTCGGCACGCCGCACGGGGCGAACCTGGGCGCGTTGTGCGCGGGTTTCGGCGTGCCGCACCAGGTGGTGTCGACCGTGGAGGAGTTCCGTTCGGCGCTGGCGCCCGCACCGGGGCTGCGGGTGGTCGAGGTGCCGGTGGACCGGACGCGGCACCGGGATCTGCACGCGCGGATGCGGACGGCGGTCGCGGACGCCCTTCGCTAGCGCACGAGTGAGCAAGTCGTAGCGAGCGAACGGGCATTTTCGTGTGCGAGCGAGTGGTCCGCTCGTGAGGCGGCAGGGTGTTCGCTCGCAGGCCGTTGAGCAGCGGAAACCAGGCGTGGCACCGACTTCCGGATGTCCATACCACCGGCGCGGGCGAGGAGCCACCCCTTTCCGTCCCAGCCGGTAAGACCCTCCTTAAGGCCGTATCCGGTGGCCGGTTTTCTCGCTAGCTTTCCGGCCATGCGTCTGCGAACTCGAGCGGGCCTGGGGGCTGTCGCCACTGGCATCGCGACCACACTGCTCACCGCCACCGCGAGCGCCGCACCGGCAGCGGGAGCGCCGGGCGTCGGTGACCCCTACTACCCGTACGCGGGGAACGGCGGTTACGACGTCTCGCACTACGACATCCGGCTGACCTACCAGCCGGCCACCGACCTGTTGTCCGGCACCACGACGATCCTCGCGAAGACGACGCAGGACCTGTCGAGCTTCGACCTCGACTTCGGCCTGCACGTCAACTCCGTGCGGATCAACAACGTGCCCGCCGCGTTCCACGCCGATCCGAACGAGAACGGCGAGCTGGTCGTGACCCCGGCCAAGCCGCTGGCGAAGAACCAGACGATCACGGTCGTCGTGAACTACGCCGACACCCCGTCGAAGGTCGTCATCGACGGCTACACGGCGTGGAAGAAGACCGCCGACGGCGCGCTCGCCGTGGACGAGCCGCAGAACTCGCAGTGGTGGTTCCCCGCCAACGACCACCCGACGGACAAGGCGACGTACGACATCTCCGTCGAGGTGCCGGACAACGTGGCCGCGCTGTCCAACGGGACGCTCGTGCGCACCACGAAGCAGCGGGCGGGCTGGACGCGCTGGAACTGGCGCAGCACCCAGCCGCAGGCGACGTACCTGGCGACGCTCGAGGTGGGCGCGTTCCAGGTCAACCAGTCCACCACGCCCGACGGCAAGCCGTTCGTCACCGCGTACGACCCGGCGGCGGGCGCCTCCCTCGACGCCGCCAAGGCGAGCGTCGAGCGCACCCCGGAGATCGACGAGTTCCTGTCGACGCAGTTCGGGCCGTATCCGTTCGAGGCGCAGGGCGGCGTGGTGTCCACGGGCCTGAACTTCGCGCTGGAGGCCCAGACGCGGCCGGTGTACGGCGCTTCGTTCTTCCGCTCGGGCAGCAACACGTCGGTCGTCGCGCACGAGAACGCGCACCAGTGGTTCGGGGACGCGGTGTCCCTCGGGCGCTGGAGCGACATCTGGCTGAACGAGGGTTTCGCGTCGTACGCCGAGTTCCTGTGGTCGGAGCACGAGGGCGAGGGCACGCCCGCGGAGCTGGCGCAGTACATCTACGACTCGGCCCCGGCGGATGACCCGCTGTGGCAGGTGCTGCCGGGCGACCCCGGCGCGGAGAACCAGTTCGACAACGCCGTGTACGACCGGGGCGCGCTGACGTTGCAGGCCCTGCGCACCGCGGTCGGTGACGACGCGTTCTTCACGATCCTGAAGACGTGGGTCGCGCAGCACAAGGGCGGCGACGCGCGGATCCCGCAGTTCATCGCGCTGGCGGAGCGGATCTCCGGCAAGCCGCTGCAGGACCTGTTCACCACGTGGCTGTTCACCAAGGGCAAGCCCGCGGTGGGCCCGAACGGCGCGACGGCCGCCCTGCGCACCGCAGCTGCCCCGGTGGCGCCCAAGTCGTACGCGAAGATCCAGCAGACGCACGAACTGCTCGCGGCGGCGCACCAGTACTGAGTCGGGAGGTGGCCCGCCGCACGTGGCAAGGCGGCGGGCCGGTACCGAAGGTGGCCGGTCACACGTCGCGCGGCGGCGCACCTGTACTGAGTGCGGAGGTGGCCCACCGCGCGTCGCAGGGTGGCCGGTCAGTACCGAATCCGGAGGGGCCCGTCACACGTCCCGCGGTGCCGCACCTGTACTGAGTCCGGAGGTGGCCCGGCGCACCTCGCACGGTGGCGGGCCACTTCCTCCGGGTGCCGGCGGTGTCCGTGGCGCGGGCACTGACCGCGACCGACCTCGGCGGGAGGGCCCGGCATCGCTACCCTGGGAGGCGTGACGACGAGCGAGCGACGCCAGCGGATCGCTCGTCGTGTCGTGTTCGGCGTCGCCGGGTTGATCACCGCGTTGTGCGTGGGGCTGTTGTTCGCGGCCATCCGCAACGACGGTGCGATCACGAGCCACCTGGGTGCGGCCAACGCCCAGGTCGACTCGGTGTCGTGGGATCGCACGATCATCCGGTTCGAGACGCCTGATGGGATCGTGCACATCCCGGCCAACGGTGTGCTCTACCCGGGCGGTCTCGTGGCCGGGGACCTGGTCCGCATCGAGTACGACACGTCGGACCCGGAGCTGGCGAGGGTGGCCGGCCGCACGGCGAGCCTCACGCTGCTGCCCCTGGGCACGACGATCCTGATCACGTGGCTCGTCGCGGTGGGCGCACTGTGGTGGATCCGCCACCGCAGCCGGCGCGGCACGCCCACAGTCGCCACGCCGGAGCCTGCCCTCACGGGCAAGTAAGAACTAGCTGGATTCACCCCCACTGGCTTTGCAGGCGAAACCCACCCGGGGCCACGTCGCACTGAGGCACTTGCACGACAAGTCGCGGCGGGATAGGTTTCTGAACGAACTGTTTCATCAGGTGGTCCGTTAACTCAAGTACACTATCTCCTCCGGCTGGAGGCGCCATGTCATCAGAAGGATCACGCTTGAGGCAGTCGCCGACGAAGAGCTTTGTCCCGGGTTGGTACCGATGACGGGTGGAAAGTACCGCACCGCAATCGTTACGGGCGTCTCACGCGGTCTGGGGCTGGCTATTGCCAACGCCCTGTGCAGTAGGGGGATGAACGTCGTCGGTGCGTCTCGGACTCAGCCCGAGGATCAAACGAAGTTCGACTGGGTGCGGACCGACATCTCGAGGCCGGAGGACGTTAACAGCCTCTTCTCCCACGTGCGTACCAAATACGGCGACGTTGACGTGTTGGTCAATAATGCCGCAGGAGGAAGAGTCGAGCCATTCGAGCAGGCTGATCCTGAGGACTTCAAGAAGCTGATCGATGTCAATCTCACTGGCCAAATTCTCTGTGCCCATGCCGCGATAAGGGGCATGGTGGCAGCCAAGCGGGGTCTCATCGTAAACATCGGGTCCGACTGGGGGCGCAGGTACGCTCCACGTGCAAGTGTCTACGCGGCTACGAAATTCGGTTTGCTCGGTTTCAGCGGTTCTCTGCTTCGTGAGGTTAAAGACCACGGGGTGAAAGTCTGCTGCGTCATGCCAGGTGGCATCGACACGTCATGGGGGGGACGTCGTGCCGAATCTTCTGGCGACTCGTGGTCTCTGATGCCTCCGGAAGACCTCGCTCAGGTCGTTACGGGATTGCTCGACATGCCACCGCACATGGTTGTGCACGAAATCCTGGTTCATCCCATGGGGCAGGCGCAGTTCTGACCTGCCACGGCGGCCGTGGAATTGACCCCTTTTGATCCGCCTGTCTTTCGGAGGGTTTGTGGACGAAGAAAAAAATCGCACGGTCATTGTTACCGGCGGAGGAACGGGGATCGGTCGTGGTATCGCGCGTCGACTTCTCCGGGACGGGTTCCTATGTGTGCTTGCCGGACCGGACGAGAGCTTTCTGGTAGAAACTGTCCAAAATTCTGGTGTTGACGCCGAACGTGCCCTCGTCGTGATGACCGACCTTCGTGACCCTGACGAGCGTGAGGAGCTCGTACAGCGTGCGGTAGAATGGCGTGGAAGGCTTTTTGGTTTGGTCAACAATGCCGGAGTAACCCGGTTGACGCCGTTGTTGGATGAGTCCGTCGAGGAATGGCGTAACACTATCACGACCAACCTCGAGGCCTGCTTCTTTCTCGCTCAGCTCACCGTCGGGCATATGCGCAAACATGGCGAGGGCCGGATCGTGAACATTGGTTCCATCCATGGCCTCGTGGGGCGAGATCCGTTGGGGTTGGACGTGCTCGAAACCTCACCAGGAGATCGCGGACCCATCCGGGAGTCCGCGTATGCCGCCAGCAAGGGCGGTCTGCTCCAGATCACACGCGACCTCGCTACGGCGGTGGGCCGTTGGGGGATCACAGTGAACGCCGTGAGTCCGGGTTTCGTGTCGCATCCTGAAGAAGAGAAGCGTCGACGACTGGCTGCGGGCGAACAATCAGGGTTGGTCGGGAAGTCGGACCCAAGGATGATCGAGGCGAGGGAGCAGATTTCGGAGCGAATCCAGGCCCGAGTTCCTCTACGACGTCTTGGACGCGTCGAGGATGTTGCCGGTCCAGTCAGTTTTCTCATGTCGTGCGACGCGTCCTACCTGACTGGGACGAACATCGTCGCAGACGGTGGGTTTTCTGCATGGTAGCTCTCACAAGAGTGCGAGTGTGCCCCCGTCGACGAGAAGCGTGCTGCCGGTCATCAGTAGGGAAAGGTCGCTTGCGCAGAAAAGGGCAACCCGTGCTATGTCATCTGGCACACCTTCGCGTCCAAGAGGTTTGATTGATCGCTGCCTCGACCGTTCCAGATCGACTCCCTGCTCTTCGGCTTCCTGTTCCGACCTGCGTATACCCGGCGTGTTCGTCCCTGTTGGGGCAAGCGCCAGTACTCGAATACCGTAGCTAGCCAGTTGTACGGACAGTGCTTTCGTCAGGCCGCGGACGCCGTGTTTGGCGGCGGCATAATCCGCCCAGCCTGTCATGGTTGCTCGGTAGCCAACCGTAGACGAGAGGTTGATTATCACGCCGGGACGGTTCAGCGCGATCATATTTTTTGCCGCTTCCACCGAACCCAGGAAGGTCCCCTTCAAATTTACGGCCATGACGTGTTCCCACTGATCTTCGGTCAGTTCGAGGACGGGGGTGACGGGATAGACCCCCGCGTTGTTCACCCATACGTCCAGGCTGCCCAGCTCTTTGATCGTGAACTCCGCAGCATCCTGCAGGGACTTCTTGCTTGATACATCAGCGTAGACGCCTATGCACTTGCGTTGATATCGATCGCTAAGCTTTTCAGTCGTACGCTGGGCTTTCGCAAAATCGAGATCGGCTACTACCACCTCCGCGCCTGCTTCCGCGAAGCGAGAGGCTATCGCGTGACCTATTCCATCGGCTCCTCCGGTCACGACCGCAACGCGCTTTGTCAGACTAATCAACTCGGACAAGGGCCGGCCGGTGACATCAGGAACTGCCATTTCTTCACCCGGTCGTTCGTTGAGAGGTCCATGAAGTGGTAGCCAACGTCCCTCGACTCAACTGCTGCACTGTCGACCTGCCTTGGCGGTATGCGATATCACTGTTGCAGTAGTCGAAGTTTCCACCCCGACCGCAATGAAAAACACCGTGTCGAGCGTATTCTTGGTGCACCCGGTCGACCAAAGCGCGTAATCCGTTTGTTTGCATGGGGTAAGCGAAATCGATTTCTCGTACTTCGTGGCCGAGGAGGCGGCCCAATTTTGCAAACTGGGGTATGCGTTTGAGCTGTTCCAGGCTCGCGCTCAGTTGGTCACCTACTGCCGGTGGTGCTTCTTCGGGCTTGAGTGAGATCTCGATCGAGAGTGGGGTCTTCCCGGTACGCGATAACGAAGGGCAGAGGTTTTGCAAAACGCAAATGCGCCTGAATAAGAACTCTTTTTCTGGGAAGTAGATCGCGGTACCGTCCAGCTCCACGTTCCCTTCAAAGATAAGGTTGAAAACCCGGATCGAAAGCCGCCGGAGGGTCGATGAGACCTGCTGTCGAAGGACCTTGTTCACGCCACCGCCGGTCATCCGCACCTCGTCATCCAAGGGGATCGATGAGATGAGGGTATCGTAGCTGTAGGTTTTGTGGCCGGCATGGACCAACTTCCGCTCAAGATCAATGTGCTCGACCCGCGTCTCAAGCACTATCTCTCCGGCCTGCTCAGCCATGGCCTCGCTGAGCGTGGCGATGCTGCCGACTTTTGGATAGAAGTATTGCCTGCTTGGCTGGAGCTTGGTGAACGCTCCTGCTTTGACCTCGTCAAGGTGTACTTTGACCGGTCGGTCGAGCGCCCAGGTGTAGTCCAAGTCGTCCAACGAGATCTGCCATTTTTTCTCTTCGTAGGGGAAGAGAACCTGCTCACACAGGCGTTGGCCGTAGCCGTTGACCAGCCAGTCCCGGTAACTTCGAATTGGTCGCGGATGATGCTGTGCCCACTCGATATCTCGCAGAATCTTCATACGCTCGGCTAGTGGCAGGTCCACGAGATTGCGCTGCAGGGGGAAATCAAGCAGACCGTGCTCCGTCAGGTATACGTTTTCCCGCAGGGGGTAACCCTCCTGGTTCCCGTCGAGGAAGTTTAGGATATCCGCCGAGTTTTCGGATTCATCGAGTATAAGTATCTTTGGGCCGAAATCAAATTCGCAGCCGAGCAGTTTTGAGCTTCTGCAAAGTCCCCCTGGCAGCTCGTCTGCCTCAAGGATCAGACTTTGGATGCCTTGGCGCTGTGCTTCCACGCCAGCTCCGAGCCCGGCCAGGCCCGATCCTAGGATGAGCAGAGGAATTCGGCCAATCGTGCTACCTGTTGGCATAGTGCGTGTCCGCCTCGCAGTAGGTTTTGAGGTCGCTTCCGGTGTCGGACCACCAGCCGTCTATCTGACTGAATCGCAACTCACCCTCAGCTGCGTAGCTGAGATTGAGGTCCCAGATCTCCGTCTCGCCGCGCGCTGACGGAAGCAGCCGGGGGATCCGGTCGAAGACCTCCGGGGTGTACATGTACACACCGAGGTCGATCATGGCTGGAACATGTCGGCTCTGGTCCTTGGGTAGAATGTCGACCACTCGGTCGTCCAAGGTCTTGAGTGGGCTGTACCCCGCACTGTCGGCACTGAAGGCTGTGACCATTCGCGCACCTCGGGGTTGGGCGAGGAAATCCTGAACAGGGCCGGAGATCCCTTTTTCGATGAGTACGTCACCACATGCGACGACGATGCGACGTCCTTTTGTGTGAGGCGCGGCATGTGCAATTGCCGTGGGTAATCCTGCTCCGTTCAACGGCTGCCACGCGTAGCACAGGCTGCGTGCACCCAATGATCGTCCGTCCTGCAAGGCGTCCATGAACTGCGAGGCGTACTTCTGATCGATCAGGACGACGATGTCCTTGATGTTTGCTTCAAGAAGTTGATTGATGCACCTCGTGATCATGGGCGTTCCGGCGATGGGCAGAAGATGCTTGTTCGTGTTGTCCGTCAGCGGGCGGAGCCGAGTTCCACGGCCGCCGCCGAGAACTATTCCAACAACTTCTCTCGATATTGCTCGGTTGCTCCACATCGGGAAAGGCTCCGTGAGTCGTCTGTGGCCATCGAACTAGACGCTACGGACGTTGACGGACAACCATAAGAGGGGCGATTTTTCGCAGACCGACTCAGGGGCATGCTGGGTGAGGCGCTTTGGTGAAAACCGGCCTCTACCGTCCCATCCGGACGTCGCTAGTTTCGTCGGAGTATTGCGAGGTGACGTCGAGGAGGGAAGGAGGGTTGTGAGCAGCTACTTCGAGAAGAGGGTGATAGTCACCGGAGCGGGAGGTATGCTGGGCCGCTCGACGGCTCATCGTTTACTCGAGGATGGGTACCATTGCGTCCTCGTCGGGCGTGATGAGCAGGCGCTCAGACGGACTGTGGAGCTGGCAAAAGGTGGTAGCGATCGCGCCGCCCTGTGCGTGGGTGACATCCGTTCGAGTCACGATCGAAAGCGGATCTGCTCGGTCGCGGCAGCTGATGGCCGGCTGTTCGGTGTGGTCAACAACGCCGCTATCACGAGGCTGAAGCCGCTGCTCGCCGCGTCGGTGCAAGATTGGCGGGACGTCGTCGAGACGAACCTCGAGGCATCCTTCTTTCTTGCGCAGGAGGCACTCGGTTACATGAGGGAAGCTGGTGGTGGTCGGATAGTCAACGTGGGCTCGATCTACGGTGTGACCGCCCTCAACAACAAGTTGTTCGACGGATTGCTGCCGATCGAAACCGAAGGCGACCGGGGCCCTGTTCGCGAAACTGCGTACTCGGTCAGCAAGGCGGGGCTTGTCCAGCTGACAAAAGACCTAGCTGTCGCAGTAGCACCATGGGGTGTGACGGTGAACATCGTCAGCCCCGGTCACGTGCAGGCACCGGTGTATGACGATGGAAGCGGCAGGTACGTGCCGCACCGGACGAACCTGGCCGGTCCAGATCCGGTCACGGCCAAGTACCGCCAGGGAAAGACCGACGCCGAGGTCAGGGCGAAGCTTGCCGAGCAGTATCCGCTGGGCAGGCTCGGCAAGGTCGGCGACGTCACCGCAGCTATTCGCTTCCTGCTGTCGGAGGAAGCCGCCTACATCACCGGCGCGAATTTGCCCGTCGATGGGGGCTTCACGGCCTGGTGAGCGGCCGACGACCGCGATGTAACCGCGGTGACCGCAGGGTGGCGTGCGAGAGCACGCCGGCACCCACCGCAGCCGCCGCGGCACGCCCACAGTCGCCACCCCGGAGCCTGCCCTCACGGGCAAGTGACCCCGTCAGTTGCTCTGGTACTGCTGCGGCACCTGCGGCTGAACCGGCGCCGCCTGTGCGGCGGCCGCGGCCTGGACCTCCTGGGCCTGGTCCTTGGTCAAGGCGTTCGTCGCGCCGCAGAAGGTGCAGACGGTGAAGTACTTCGACGACACGGGGAACAGCGGGATGAAGAACAGCGTGACCTTCGTGACCGCGCGGCGCAGGACGTGCGCGCTCGGGTTGCCGCAGCGGGCGCAGAGGTAGGTCGTGGTCGCCAGGTCGTGCACCTTGCGCCGCCAGCCGTAGATGATCATCGGGTCACTCCAGTCGTCGGGAAACGACCCTCAGACGCACGAACCCGCGCCCGAGATCCCCTCAGCGTGAAATCGCCGCTTTCTGCCACCACGACAGGACCTCCTCGGCAGCACTGGGCGCCGCGACGAGCAGGCCGTCGGCCGGGAGCGCCGTGCCTTCACCCCGCCGGTCCAGCACCGCGGCCCCCGCCTCGATCGCCAGCGCGACCGAGCCCGCCACGTCCCACTCGTGATAGCTGTGCAGCACCGCGGCGGCCGCGTGACCCAGCGCGACCTGCGCGATCGACAGCGCCGCCGACCCCAGTACGCGGACCCCGACGTGCGCGGCCGCGGCGCGCTCGATGAACTCGCCCATTCCCGGCCACGGACCCTTGCGCGCCAGCTCCGTGCACACGATCGCGCCCTCGGTCAGCGGCCGGTCGGTCAACCGCACCGGTTTGCCGTTCGCCCGCGTGCCCCGGCCGCGCGCCGCGGCGTAGATCTGCGCCCGGTACGGGTCCGCGACCACCCCGACGACCGGCCCCGACGCGTCCACCAGCGCGAGGCTGTAGGCGCACCACGGCACCCCGGCGACGTAGTTGGCCGTGCCGTCCACCGGGTCGACCACCCAGCGGTACGGCGCGCGATCGGCTCCGTGGTCGGCGCCGAACTCCTCGCCCACCACCGGGATACCGGGGAACTCGGCCGTCAGCACACGCCTCGTGTGCCGTTCGAGGATCCGGTCGGTGTCGGTGACCCAGTCGAACGGCGACTCTCTCGTGTCCGGGTGCGCACCCCGGCCGGCGGTCGCGGTGATCACGTCGGTGGCGTCGTTGGCCAGCCGTCCGGCGACCTCGAGCGCCCGTGACAGCAGGCCGGGCTCGACCGGCTGGGACGGGCGGGCGGATAGAAGGGTCACGCCGGTCTAGTGTGGCCGCACCGAGTGTCCGGAACGCTACGGGGAGATGAAGTGTCTACTCCGGAAGGCAGCGGTCCGGGAAGTTCGGGCAGCGTTTCCACGCCGGTCACGCCCCCTTCCCCGGACGAACCGGGCACCCGTGAGACCTTCACCAGGTGCGAGTCGCCATCGTCACCGAAAGCTTCCTCCCGCAGGTGAACGGCGTGACCAACTCGGTCCTGCGCGTGGTGGAGCACCTGCGCGGACGCGGCGACGACGTCCTCGTCGTCGCGCCCGGCCTCACCGGGCCGGACGAGTACCTCGGCGCCCCGGTGGTCCGCATCCCGGCGGTCGACCTCCCGGTGGTCAACTCCCTGCCCATCGGGCTGCCGACCCGGACCGTGCTCACCGCGCTCGCCGGGTTCCGCCCCGACGTCGTGCACCTCGCCTCGCCCTTCGTCGTCGGCGCGCGGGGGCTCGCCGCGGCACGCCGGCTGCGCGTGCCGACGGTCGCCGTCTACCAGACCGACATCCCCGGCTTCGCCACCGCGTACGGCCTCCGGCTCGGTGCTCGCGCGGCCTGGCGCTGGGTACGCAGGTTGCATACGAAGGCCGACCGGACCCTCGCCCCCTCCACGCAATCCGTGCACGACCTGCGTGCACACGGCATACCGCGTGTATACAGGTGGGGCCGGGGGGTGGACGTCGAGCGGTTCTCGCCCGAGCACGCCGATGCCGAGCTCCGCGCCCGGCTCGCGCCCGACGGTGCGCTGCTCGTCGGCTTCGTCGGACGCCTCGCGCCCGAGAAGGAGGTCGACCGGCTCGCCGCGCTCGACGGGGTGCCGGGGATTCGCGTCGTGGCGGTCGGCGACGGACCGGAACTCGAGCCGCTGCGGGCGGCCCTGCCGAACGCCGCCTTCCTCGGGGCGCGCTACGGCGACGAACTCGCCGCGGCGTACGCGAGCCTCGACGTCTTCGTCCACACCGGTCCCTACGAAACGTTCTGCCAGGCCGTGCAGGAGGCCATGGCCTCCGGCCTGCCCGTCCTCGCGCCTGACGCCGGTGGCCCCAGGGACCTCGTCCTGCCCGGCCGCACCGGTTACCTGCTGCCCGTCGACCGGCCGGACTTCGCGCGGGAACTCGTCGACCGGGTGCGGGACCTGCGTGATCCGGCCCTGCGCGCCCGGCTCGGGCAGAAGGCACGCAAGGTCGTCCTCGGCCGGACGTGGCCCGCGGTGTGCGCCGAACTCGTCGGGCACTACCAAGCCGTCGCGGGGCCCGTCGCCCGTGCGGCCTGAGCGATGCACATCGTTCAGCTCGCCAACTTCTACGGGCCCCGCTCGGGCGGGCTCCGCACCGCGCTGCACCACCTCGGCGCGGGGTACGTGGCGAGCGGGCACCGGGTGACGCTCGTCGTGCCCGGCAGCCGGTACCGCGAAGAGGTGCTGCCGACCGGCGTCCGCCGGTTTTCCCTGCCCGCGCCGAAGATCCCGGGCACGGGCGGATACCGGGCGGTCGACCCGTACCGCGTGCGGGCGTTGTTGCGCGAGCTGGAACCGGACCGCCTCGAAGTGTCGGACCGGCTGACCCTGCGGGGCATGGGCACCTGGGCGCGGCGGCACGACGTGCCGAGCGTGGTCATCTCACACGAGCGGCTCGACCGGCTGCTGGCCCAGTTCCTGCTGCCCGGCCCGCTCGCGCGGAGGATCGCCGATGTGGCCAACGGGCGGATGGCCCGAAGCTACGACAAGGTGGTCTGCACCACCTTGTTCGCGCGCGAGGAGTTCGACCGCATCGGCGCGCCCAACGTGCAGCGCGTGCCGCTGGGGGTGGACCTCGCCGCCTTCACGCCTGCCCACCGCGATTCCGGTTGGCGTTCCGAGCTCGCCGGGGGAGCGGACGCACTGTTGGTCCACTGTGGTCGGTTGTCCCCGGAGAAACACGTTGAACGCAGTGTGGACACGGTCGCCGAACTGACGGAGTCGGGCGACCGCGTGCGGCTGGTGATCGCCGGCGACGGTCCGCGGCGGCGGGCGCTGGAGCGCCGCGCTCGCGGGCTGCCCGTCACGTTCCTCGGTTTCCTGTCCGACCGCGCTGACGTCGCGCGCCTGCTGGCGAGCGCGGACGTCTCGCTCGCGCCCGGACCACATGAGACGTTCGGGCTCGCCGCGCTCGAAGCGCTGGCGTCCGGCACCCCGGTGGTGGTCTCGGCGTCGTCCGCGCTGCGGGAAATAGTCCGGCCTGGTTGCGGGGCCGCCGTTCCCGATCTTCCCGGCGCGTTCGCGAACGCCGTGACGGGATTGCTGGAAAGCCCGGAAGAAGCACGACGAGCCGCCGCGCGGGCGCGGGCCGAAGAATTCTCCTGGCCCGAGTCCGTGCGGGGAATGTTGTCCGTGCTGCGGCACTGAGACCCCGTTGTCGATCTTTCACCGGTTTCGCTAACATCTCCGATCGGTTCAGAACGAGAGCCTTCGTAAACGCTCCTGTACCAGCGGATCCGTGGCGTGGTGCGACCGGATCGCGGCAGGAGCGCATACTGTCGGTCACAGTGCGCTCAGTATTGATCATGGTGGTGGGAGTTGTCGAGCGGAAATCCGAAGATGCGTTTCCGAAAGAGGTGGCGAAGACGATGATCGCGATTTTAAACCACCCGTTCATGTGGTTTATTTTCGCGGAGCCCGATAAGTAATACCGCTCCGTAGTCGAGCGCGTGTCCAGCGACCTGGCCGAGCCACGTCGCTTGTTCGTCCTGCGCGGATTTCCTCCCGCGCGGGTGCTCCCCGCTGTACGAGATCCGAGGCAACGAGACATGACTGACTACCTGACGGTCACCGCGCCGGGCGCGACCTACACCCCGCAGCTGATCCCGATCACGGGCGACCGGCTCATCCACCCCGCCGACGTGCCCAACGACCTCGCGCGGATCGTGTTGCGCTGGGGCAGGCACTGGGTGCCGCAGACGGTGGCGGCCCGGGACCACTTCGCCGCGCTCGGCGTCGGCGACGGCGAGCCTCCCCGGTACTGCGACGAACACGTGCGAGGCTGGCTGTTCCTGCCGGCCGAGCCGGATTCCCTTGCGGCACAGGTACGATCGGGAACGCTCGACGTCGCCACCGCGTTGTCGGTGGAAGCGGAGGCCTGGCCCGCCGTGGGTTGATCATCGCAGGCCACCGGTTCGAGTGGATCGGCCGAACGGGCACGACGCGGTCTTTCAGGGCGGCCGAACGCGCGGGCGTTACACCGTCCCCCCTATCGAGTGCCCCCGCCAAAACAGGTCCTGTTGACTCGATTTCCGTTGGGTATCTTCGGTTCGAGGCCTCAAAGATCAACCGGCAACAGGCGGACTTCGACCATTGACAGTACTGCAGGCCGCCTTTCACTGTTGAAAGGGAGACAGACCGAAGATGTCTCTGCGCAAAAAGGTGGCGGGAGCCGGAGTGCTTGTGGCACCCCTGTTCCTGTTCATGAGCGGCACCGCGAGTGCCGACCCCTGGCACGACTGGAGCGGCAGCTCCTACGGTGCCTCCGGTGCCTACGCCGGATCGTGGGGTGCCGGGGTGTTCGACCAGAGCGCCTCGGCGGACGACGATGGCGCGTCCTACGCCGCCGAAGGTTCGTGGGCCGGCGTCGGTGGCGCCGGGATCTTCGACGTTGCTTCCAGCAGCGGGGACAACGACGAGGACGGTTGGATCGGCCACCACTGGTCGGACAACCACCACGGGTACACGGCTGGCCGTCACAAGATCACCGACGACAACAAGTGCGGCGGTGGTTGTGACGGCGACGAAGAGGTCCACCACGTGGTCGTGCACGAGTCCGACGACAACGGGTGCGGAGGCGGCTGCCATGAAGCCGACGAGCACCCGGTGGTCGTGGTGCACGACGCCGACGACGATGACTACGACTGCGGCTGCCACGACGTCGACGAACACCACACCGTGCACCACGTGGTGGACAGGCCCGTCGTGCACCACCACGAAGACAACGACTGCGGTTGCCAGGACGTGGACGACGACGTCGTCTACGACGAGGTCGACGAGCCGGTGAGCGTTGCGGCGCACCACGAATCCGCCACGTCGGCCGGTCCCGGCGGTGCCAGCTCTCACGGCACCGCCGCCCTGGCCGTCGACGACCACTCGGCCTACGCGCAGTGGAGCCACTCCGCCGGTCCCGCGGGCGCCAGCTCGTGGCACCAGCTGAGCGGCGCGGACGAGGACGGCGCTGTCTACCACACGGGCAGTGCCGCGGCGGGCCCGGCGGGTGCCGCGAGTTACTCGAACACGAGTGGCTCGTTCACCGCGTTCGGGGACGACGACGACTGATCCTGCCGTCGTCTGACCGGCAAGATCTGTTGTGGAACGGGCTCTGCGCCGGTCTCGGCCGGCGCAGAGCCTTTCCCACTCCCTTGTCCCCCAACGAGAACAGCTTCCACTGCGGCCGATCGAACTGTACTGTCGGCAGTGGTGGCAAGGAATTCGACACGCCGCCGCGGGGAAAGTCCGCCGGGTTCCGCGCCGGCTTCCGCGGCGAGGTCAAGTAGCACAGGAACTCCAGCCCAGCTCGGCAGAGAAAGCGCATACACACCAACGGGCGACTAAAGGTTCGGTCAGAGGCTCGCGCCGTGACACGATGGTGGCGCCCGGTGGAGTGAGTGGCCGATGCTGGGTACTTTTGCTGCACGGGCAGGGAAAATGATCTCTCGTAGAACAAGCCCGGTGTCCCTGAATCCGAAACCTCTGAGGAGTTCCTTGTGTTGAAGAAGATGGGTTTCGTGGCCGCGGGAGCGGCCGCTGGCATGATGTTGCTGGGCGGCGTGGCTTCGGCGAGCGAATCCCACCACAACCGGGACGGCGACGACCAGCAGGTGGGTCTGGTCAACGTCAACAACCTGGACGCCCTGCACAACGTGAACGCGACCCTGGGTGTGTGCAAGAACAACATCAACGTCCTGGGTGTCCAGGTGCCGATCCAGGACGCCCTGAAGGGCATCGGTGTGCCGATCCTCTCCGAGGGTTCGAGCAGCGCCGAGGGCGAGGACCCGATGAACTGCGCCTCCGGTGGCGTCGCAGACGGCGGCACGAGCCAGGACAACTGAGTTCCAGGCCGCTCGACGGGTTTCCGGTCCGCCCGAACCGGAATCCCAGCGGCCGGTGATGCGAGGTGGGTTCGGGTACACGACCCCGATCGTGCACCCGGCCCACCTCGTGCCGGTTGGCCGCACCTTTTTTCCGAAGTAGTTCCGAACCGATTCTCGAGGAGTTGTTTCAGTGCTTAAGAAGGTTGGCTTCGCTGCCGCTGCCATCGCCGCCGGTGTGACCATGCTGGGTGGCACCGCTTCCGCCGCCGAGGTCGGCAGCCACCACTACGATGGTGACACCGACCAGTCCGCGCTGGCGAACCTGAACAACCTGGACGTCCTGCACAACGTGAACGCCGCCGTGGGCGTCTGCAAGGACAACATCAACGTCCTGGGTGTTCAGGTCCCGGTGCAGGACGTCGCCAAGGGCCTCAGCGTTCCGATCCTGTCCGAGGGCGACAGCGACGCGGCCGGCGAGGACCCGCAGAACTGCGCTTCCGGTGCCATCGAGGACGGCGGCACGTCGCAGGACAACTGATACAGGCTCCCGGCTGCGCCGAACGAAGGTTCCCCGTTCGGGTTTGCCGGTGGGTGGAGGGATGCGGGGCTCGGACCTACAGGTCCGGGTCCCGCATCGTTTTTGTGCTCAGCCCGCCACGGGTTTGCCGCCCTCGAAGCGGACGGGCAGGGAGTACATGCCGCGCCCGTTGTGGTGGTCGGGGGAGAGCCAGCCGTGGAAGAAGACCCGCTGGGCGGTCACGTCGGCTCCGCCGGGACCGTTGACCTGGCTGCCGAGGCCGCCGGTGGTCAGCAGTGGCTGGGATGCCTTGGTGTACGGGCCTTTCAGCGACGCAGAGGTGGCGTATCCCGTGTGGTAGTCGACGTTGTCGAAGGAGTCGGCGGAGTAGAAGAGCACGTACCCCGAGCCGATCTTGACCAGTGAAGGCGCTTCCACGTCACCACGTTCTTCGGGGCGGTCGGCGCGGAGCAACGGGATGCGGCCGCCAACCAGAGTTCCTCCGTCGTTCGTGACCTCCTGCAACCAGATGGTCGTCGGCCCCGCGTTGCTCTTGTACAGCAGGTAGTGCTTCCCGTCGGAATCCACAAAGGACTGTGGGTCGATGTCGCCGCCGTCCTCGGGCGGGCAGACCAGTGGCGCGCTGTCCACCGGGTTGAACGGGCCCGTGGGCAACGACGAGGTCGCCGTGCCGATGCACATGCGGTTGTCGCCGGGCAGCTGGGCGGAGAAGTACACGCGGTACTGACCGTTGTTCATCCGGCCGACGTCCGGCGCCCAGAACGCGCCGTCCGGCTTGGCCCACGCGGGATTCCGGGCGAGGGCGTCGCCCTGCACCTTCCACGGGCCGTCCGCCGACGACGCGACCGCGTACGGGATCCTCGCCGAGCCACCCCGGGTGGCGTAGGCGTAGTAACCGTTCGCCGACTGGAGCACGGCCGGATCCGGGAAATCCTGGTTGATCAACAACTTCGGGGTGGCGGGGTCGACGCGGGCGGCGCCGGTGGTGAGCACGGCGGCCACCGCCGCCACGGACAACGCCCGCAGCCTGCTCTTCTTCATGACCTCACTCGTAGACGACGTACGTCGGTGCGGGACGCAGCGCCAGCACCTCTTCCGGTTTCATCAGCGGGGCACCGCGGCGCGTGTCCTCGTCGTAGAAGAGCTTGAACCCCGCCTGGACGTGGGCGGGCTTCTGCCGCATCACGAGGTTCCAGGTCGTGATCTTGGCTTCGCGGCTGCCGATGCCGTCGACGACCTTGATCGGCACGACCCCGTCGTGCGGCTTGAGATCGCCCTCGTCGCGCACGACGGACGTGGCGACCTGGTGGTACACCATCATCTTCGGCGGCAGGTTGTGACTGCTGACGAGCTCTGACACGTAGGTGGCGACCTGGTCGAGCACCGCGCCGGTGACGTGCCCGAACTTCTGGCCGGGCCGGACGCCGGGGTCCACCGCCCACTCCGGGTCGAGTGCGAGGCCGACGTCGGGCTCGGTCAGCCACCGCTCGAAGGCCCTGACTTCGGTGGGGAAATCGGCGTGGCCGGGCTGAATGTTCAGCAGCAGCAAGCCTTTCAGCCGTCGCGCTTCGTCCAAGTAGGACTGGATGCTGGAGTCGCTCTCGCGGCTGCGGTAGAGCCCGTCCGCGCCGGGAGTGGAGATGACGCGCGTGGCGATCAGCTCGACGACGGGCTGGATCGGGCCGTCGGTGCGGTACGCGGAGATCTGCCGGGTCAGTTCCTCGCCGGCCGCGACCAGGTTGCCGGTCATGCGGCCCAGGGCGGGGGCGTTCGGGCCGCCGCAGAACCCGACGCGCAGCGGACCGGTCGGCTCCGCGTTGGTGACCGCGAGCGGCGACGGGGTGGCCGGCGACACCGGCGGTGGAGGCGGCGGGGCGGGAACGGGTACGGGAGCGGTCGGCGGCGCCGCGTTCGGGCGGCCGGCGACGGTGACCATCGGTCCGGCGCACGCGCTGAGCACCCCGGCGGCGGACAGGAGGAGGAAGCCTCGGCGGCCGGTCTCTACGCTCATCCGTTTGTCACCCACGGATCGTGCCCCTCCCGTCACCGCCTGCTACCCGCAACACACAGGTAGCCCGGTGGGGGAAACTTCACACCTGTTGGGGCGGAGTTCGCTCGATGGAAGTAGTGGCAGGTGGCCTGAACGAGGTGGCGAGGGCCGCCCCTAAAGTTCTAGCCATGCCCCGAGCGAACCTCGACAAGGACCCGCACGAGGTCGCCGCCATGTTCGACGGCGTCGCGCGCGGTTACGACCGCGCGAACTCCGTCATGACCTTCGGCTTCGACCGGCGCTGGCGCACGATCACCTCGCACGTGCTCGACGCGAAGCCGGGGGAGAAGGTGCTCGACCTCGCCGCCGGTACCGGTGTCTCCACCGCCGAGTACGCGCGGGGCGGAGCGTGGTGCCTGGCCGCGGACTTCTCGCTCGGGATGCTGCGCAACGGTAGGCACCGCGGCGTGCCGATGGTGGCCGCGGACGCGCTGCACCTGCCCTTCGCCGACGAGAGCTTCGACGCGGCCACGATCAGCTTCGGCATCCGCAACTTCGTCGACACCAAGGCCGCGCTCGTCGAGATCGCCCGCGTGGTCAAGCCGGGCGGCCGGCTGGTGATCTGCGAGGTCTCGACGCCGCCGTTCACGCCGATCCGGTTCCTGTACCGCAAGTTCCTGCTCCGCGTGATGACCTTGTTCGGCCGGTTCAGCTCCAGCAACCCGGAGGCGTACTCCTACCTCGCGGAGTCGATGCTGGCGTGGCCGGACCAGCGGGCGTTCGCGCAGACGATCGCCGAGGCCGGGTGGCATCGGGTGGAGTGGTTGAACCTCACGTTCGGCGTCGTCGCCATCCATCGCGCTTCGAAGCCCCCTCTAAACTCGGAAGCATGACTCTCGATGCCCAGGTGATCGTCGTCGGTGCCGGCCCGGCCGGGTCGACCGTGGCCACGTACCTGGCGCGTGCCGGGCTCGACGTGCTCCTGCTGGAGAAGACGGAGTTCCCGCGCGAGAAGGTCTGCGGTGACGGCATCACGCCCCGCGGCGTGAAGCAGCTGATCGACCTGGGTATCGACACCAGCCCCGAGGCGGGCTGGGTGCACAGCCGCGGCCTGCGCATCCTCACCGGCGAGCTCACCCTCGAACTCGACTGGCCGGAGCTGACCAGCTACCCGCCCTACGGCGTTTCCCGCACCCGCTTCGACTTCGACGACCTGCTGGCGAAGACCGCGGTCAAGGCGGGGGCGCGGCTGCAGGAGCGCACGAACGTCACCGGCGCGATCACCGACGAGCGCACGGGCCGGGTCATCGGCGTCGAGGCGAAGGTCGGCCCGGAGAAGACGCCGGTCCGCTACCACGCCCCGCTCGTGCTGGCCTGCGACGGCGTCAACGCCAAGCTCGCCCGGTCCGTCGGCATCGACTCCGACGACCGCAGGCCGATGGGTGTCGCCGTCCGCCGGTACTACAAGAGCCCGCGCCACGACGACCCGTTCATCGAGGGGCACCTGGAGCTCTGGGACCGCAGCGACCCGCGGAACCCGAAGCTGCTGCCCGGTTACGGCTGGGCGTTCCCGCTCGGCGACGGCACGGTCAACATCGGGCTCGGCATGCTGTCCACGTCCAAGGCCTTCCGCAACACCGACTACCGCGCGCTGCTGCGCTCGTGGCTCGACTCGACGCCCGAGGAGTGGGGCTACCGCGAGGAGAACGCGATCGGCCGCATCGGCGGCGCGGGGCTCCCGATGGGCTTCAACCGCACCCCGCACTACCGGAACGGGCTGCTGCTGCTCGGCGACGCCGGCGGCATGGTGAGCCCGTTCAACGGCGAGGGCATCTCGTCGGCGATGGAGTCGGCGCAGCTGGCCGCGGAGTTCGTCGCGCAGGCGCTCGCCCGGCCGGAGGGTCCGTCCCGCGAACGGGCGCTGCACGGTTACCCAGTGGCACTGAAGGAGCTGATGGGCGGGTACTACCGGCTCGGCAACCTGTTCGCGAAGGCCATCGGGCACCCGAAGGTCATGCGGGCCGCGACCAAGTACGGGCTGCGTGTCAACCCCCTCATCCCGCTCATCTACAAGGGGCTTTCCGGCTGTTACGACGCCCGCGGCGGGGACGCCGTGGACCGGATGATCGCGCTCGCGGCCCGGCTTACGCCGAGCGCGTGACACCTCTCGCGTGGGTTACGTCACATTGACTCTCCGTGAAAACGGGCAGCCCAGCTGATCTTGTTCCTTTCCTCCCAGGTCTGGGGCCTGAGGGCCTTCGCGGGCCCTCCCGGAAGTTAGGGCTCCCTTAAACCAAGGACCCCGCGACAACAATGTGAGCCGCGTCCTACACTGCCCCCATGCTTTGTGAACCCGTTCACAACTTCGACGGAAGGCTTGTGAACAAATTCACAATCTCCGCGACGCTGCGGAAGGAGTGGGACACGTGGTGTTAGCGCAGGGCGCGTCCGCCAGTCCGGCGATGTACGTGCCGTTGGTCCTGTTGTTCGTGCTGGCGGCGGCGTTCGCCGTGCTCTCCGTGCTGCTCGGGCCGCTGGTCGGGCCGAGCCGGTACAACAAGGCCAAGCTGCAGGCCTACGAGTGCGGCATCGAGCCCTCACCGCAGCCGCTCGTCGGCGGCGGCCGGATGCCCGTCGCCTACTACATCACCGCGATGCTGTTCATCCTGTTCGACATCGAGATGGTCTTCCTCTACCCGTTCGCGGTCTCCGCGGACTCGCTCGGCCTGTTCGGCCTGGTGGAGATCGTGTTGTTCATCGCGACGGTCGGCTTCGCCTACGCCTACGTGTGGCGGCGCGGCGGGCTGGATTGGAACTGAAGATGGGTCTCGAAGAGAAGCTCCCCAACGGAATCCTGCTGGCCAGCCTCGAAGGCCTGGTCAACTGGGCGCGCAAGAACTCGCTGTGGCCCGCGACGTTCGGCCTCGCCTGCTGCGCCATCGAGATGATGACCACGGGCGGTTCCCGGTACGACATCGCGCGCTTCGGCATGGAGCGGTTCAGCGCGACGCCGCGGCAGGCCGACCTGATGATCGTCGCCGGCCGCGTCACGCAGAAGATGGCGCCGGTGCTGCGGCAGATCTACGACCAGATGGCCGAGCCGCGCTGGGTGCTCGCGATGGGCGTGTGCGCCTCGTCTGGCGGGATGTTCAACAACTACGCGGTCGTGCAGGGCGTCGACCACATCGTGCCGGTGGACATGTACCTGCCGGGCTGCCCGCCGCGGCCGGAGATGCTGCTCGACGCGATCCTCAAGCTGCACGCCAAGATCCAGGACGAGCCGATGGGGCCGCGCCGCGCCGCGCTCAAGGCGGGGCACCGCACCGAGCTGATCCCGTCGTCGGTCAAGTACGCAAAGAAGTGATCCCCTGTGCCTGAAGAGAAACCAGAGACCGGCGACGAGCAGTCGAGCGCCGAGCGCGAGGTCGGGCTGCGGCCGGAAGGCGCGCGGCCGGCCCAGCCGGTGGTGGCGGGCCGCGAACGCCGCGGCATGTTCGGGGTGCACGACAGCGGTGACACGTCGGGTTACGGCGGGCTGCGCCTGCCCGCGTACTCACCGCCGCCCGCGGAACGGCCGTTCGGCGGCTGGTTCGACGAGTTCGCCGACCAGTTCTTCGCCGCACTGGGCGAAAACGGCGTGCCCGCCGAGGCCGTCCAGCAGATCACCGTCGACCGCGGCGAGATCACGCTGTACCTGGACAAGCGGTACCTCGTGCAGGCCTGCCGGATCCTCCGCGACGACGCGGGGCTGCGGTTCGAGCTGTGCAGCTCGGTGTCCGGTGTGGACTACGGGCCGGACGTGCCGCAACGGCTGCACTCGGTGTACCACCTGACGTCCATGACCTACCGCCGCCGCATCCGGCTGGAGGTCACGGCGGAGGTCGACGACCCGCACGTGCCGTCGGTCGTCGAGGTGTACCCGACCGCCGACTGGCAGGAGCGGGAGGCCTACGACATGTTCGGCATCGTCTACGACGGACACCCGTCGCTGACGCGCATCCTGATGCCCGACGACTGGGACGGGCACCCGCAGCGCAAGGACTACCCGCTCGGCGGAATTCCCGTGGAGTACAAGGGCGCGGAGATCCCGCCGCCGGACCAGCGGAGGTCGTACTCATGACTACCGACCGGCTTTCGGACGTCACGACGGGGACGGACACGACCGCTCCCGGTGCCGACAGCACCGACAACGTGGACTACGCGGAGTCGCGCGAAACCACGGAAGGCCGCGTCTACCACGTCAGCGGTGGCGACTGGGACGACGTGCTGTCCGACGCCGACCACGACGAGCGCATGGTCATCAACATGGGGCCGCAGCACCCGTCGACGCACGGCGTGCTCCGGCTCGTGCTGGAGCTGGAGGGCGAGACCGTCACCCAGCTGCGCTCGGTCATCGGCTACCTGCACACCGGGATCGAGAAGAACACCGAGTACCGCACGTGGACCCAGGGCGTCACGTTCGTGACGCGCATGGACTACCTGTCGCCGCTGTTCAACGAGCTCGGGTACTGCCTCGCGGTGGAGAAGCTGCTGCGCGTCGAGGTGCCGAAGCGGGCGCAGCTGATCCGCGTGCTGCTGTGCGAGATCAACCGCATCGGCTCGCACCTGGTGTACATCGCGACCGGCGGCATGGAACTCGGTGCCACCACGGCGATGACGCTCGGCTTCCGCGAGCGCGAAGAGGTGCTGCACCTGCTGGAGTACCTGACCGGCCTGCGGATGAACCACGCGTTCATCCGGCCCGGCGGGGTCGCGCAGGACCTGCCGACGGACGCGCACGCGAAGATCAGCGAGTTCGTCAAGGTGATGGACAAGCGGCTTCCCTTGTACGACAAGCTGTTCACCGGTCAGCCGATCTGGCGCAACCGGCTCAAGGGCGTCGGCTACCTGCCCGTGGACGCGTGCCTCGCGCTCGGCGTCACCGGCCCGGTGCTGCGCTCGGCCGGGCTGCCGTGGGACCTGCGGAAGGTCGAGCCGTACTCCTCCTACGACGAGTTCGAGTTCGACATCCCGACCTCCACCGAGGCCGACTGCTGGGCGCGGTACCTGTGCCGCGTCGAGGAGATGCACCAGTCGCTGCGGATCATCAAGCAGGTGCTCAAGCGGCTCGACGAGCCCGGGCCGGTGATGGTCGAGGACAAGAAGATCGCGTGGCCTGCGCAGCTGTCGATCTCCAGCGACGGCATGGGCAACTCGCTCGAGCACGTCCGCAAGATCATGGGCCAGTCGATGGAGTCCCTGATCCACCACTTCAAGCTGGTCACCGAGGGCTTCAAGGTGCCGCCGGGGCAGGTGTACGCGCCGGTCGAGTCGCCGCGCGGGGAGCTCGGTTTCCACGTCGTGTCCGACGGCGGCACGCGGCCGTGGCGGGTGCACGTGCGGGAACCGAGTTTCGTGAACCTGCAGTCGATGCCCGCGATGTCCGAGGGCGGCCTGGTGGCTGACGTGATCGCCGCCGTCGCCTCGATCGACCCCGTGATGGGGGGAGTGGACCGCTGATGATTTTCGACGACGACACGGTCGCGAAGGCGCAGGACCTGATCGGGCGGTACCCGCAGTCCCGCTCGGCGCTGCTGCCGATGCTGCACCTCGTGCAGTCGGTGCAGGGCTACGTGAGCCAGGAGGGCATCGCGTTCTGCGCGGAGCAGCTCGGGCTGACCGAGGCCGAGGTGAGCGCGGTCGCGACGTTCTACACCATGTACAAGCGGCGGCCGTGCGGCGAGCACCTGGTCAGCGTCTGCACCAACACGTTGTGCGCGGCGCTCGGCGGTGACGCGATCTACCAGCAGCTGTCCGAGCACCTGGGTGTGGGGCACGAAGAGGTTTCCGGGGAGCCGGGCGAGCCCGGTTCGATCATGCTGGAGCACGCGGAGTGCCTGGCGGCATGCGACCTCGCGCCGGTGCTGCAGGTCAACTACGAGTACTACGACAAGCAGTCGCCGGAGTCGGCGCTCGAACTCGTGAAAGCGTTGCAGCGCGGGGAAAAGCCCGCGCCGACACGGGGTGCGCCGCTGACGGACTTCAAGGGGGCGGAGCTTCAGCTCGCAGGCTTCTTCCCCGAGGACGAGGAGACGTTCCGGTCCCAGGTGGACGGTCCGTCGCAGGCGGTGGAGACCTTGCGCGGAGCCAGCCTGGCCGCTGAGCGCGGCTGGACGGCGCCCGTGATGGAGGACGTTCCGCTGCCGGAGGTGGAGGCGAAATGAGCGACCCGTTGACCCCGGTGCTGACCAAGCGCTGGTTGTCGCCGAACTCGTGGCGGTTGTCGACCTACGAGCAGCTCGAGGGTTACACGGCGGTCCGGAAAGCGCTTTCCGGTACGCCGGAACAGCTCGTGCAGCTGATCAAGGACGCGGGCCTGCGCGGTCGTGGCGGTGCCGGTTTCCCGGCCGGTGTGAAGTGGTCCTTCATGCCGCCGAACGAGGACAAGCCGCACTACCTGGTGATCAACGCCGACGAAGGCGAACCCGGGACGTGCAAGGACATCCCGCTGATGATGGCGGACCCGCACTCGCTCATCGAGGGCTGCATCATCGCGTCGTACGCGATGCGCTCGCACCACTGCTTCATCTACGTGCGCGGTGAGGCGCTGCACTGCATCCGCCGCCTGAACGCGGCGGTGCGCGAGGCGGAGGCGGCCGGGTACCTGGGCGAGAACATCCTCGGCTCGGGTTACGACCTCAAGATCACCGTCCACGCGGGCGCGGGTGCGTACATCTGCGGCGAGGAGACGGCACTGCTCGACTCGCTCGAAGGCCGTCGCGGGCAGCCCCGGCTCAAGCCGCCGTTCCCCGCGGCCGCGGGCCTCTACGCGGCGCCGACCACGGTGAACAACGTCGAGACGATCGCGAGCGCGCCGTACATCGTCAACGCCGGGTCCGACTGGTTCCGCAAGATGGGGCGCGAGAAGTCGCCCGGCCCGAAGATCTACTCGATCTCCGGCCACGTCGAGCGGCCCGGCCAGTACGAGGCGCCGCTGGGCACGACCCTGCGGCAGCTGCTGGAGCTGTGCGGCGGCATGAAGGACGGCATCCCGCTGAAGTTCTGGACGCCGGGCGGCTCGTCGACGCCGCTGTTCACCGCCGAGCACCTGGACGTGCCGCTGGACTTCGAGGGCGCCGCCGAGGCGGGCTCGATGCTCGGCACCACCGCGGTCCAGGTGTTCAACGAGACGGTGTCCGTGCCGTGGGCCGTGATGAAGTGGACGCAGTTCTACGAGCACGAGTCGTGCGGCAAGTGCACGCCGTGCCGCGAGGGCACGTACTGGCTGGCGCAGATCCTGGAGCGGATGGTCGAGGGCCGCGGCACGCCCGAGGACATCGACACGCTGCTCGACGTCTGCGACAACATCCTCGGCCGGTCGTTCTGCGCGCTCGGTGACGGCGCGGTCAGCCCGATCACCAGTGGCATCAAGTACTTCCGGGACGAGTTCCTCGCACTGTGCGAGAGCAACAAGCGTGAGCTGGTGGGAGCGCAGGCATGACGATGGCGCCAGAGGAACCCAAGGTCGAGGTGCCTGAGGGGTATGTGCGGCTCACGATCGACGGCGAGGAGGTCATCGCGCCGAAGGGCGAGCTGCTGATCCGCACCGCGGAACGGCTCGGCACGGTGATCCCGCGGTTCTGCGACCACCCGCTGCTCGACCCGGCGGGCGCGTGCCGCCAGTGCCTCGTCGAGGTGGAGATGGGCGGTCGGCCGATGCCGAAGCCGCAGGCGTCGTGCACCATGACGGTCGCCGACGGCATGGTCGTGAAGACGCAGCTGACGTCGCCGGTCGCGGACAAGGCGCAGCAGGGTGTGATGGAGCTGCTGCTCATCAACCACCCGCTGGACTGCCCGGTGTGCGACAAGGGCGGCGAGTGCCCGCTGCAGAACCAGGCGATGGCCCACGGCCGCGCGGAATCCCGCTTCCACGACAAGAAGCGCACGTTCCCGAAGCCGCTGCCGATCTCGACGCAGGTGCTGCTCGACCGCGAGCGGTGCGTGCTGTGCCAGCGGTGCACGCGGTTCTCCGCGCAGATCGCCGGTGACCCGTTCATCGACCTGCTGGAGCGCGGGGCGCACCAGCAGATCGGGACGGCCGAGACGGCGGATGTGCTGGACATGGCGTCCCGCACGTCTTCGGGCAAGCCGTTCCAGTCGTACTTCTCCGGGAACACGATCCAGATCTGCCCGGTCGGCGCGCTGACGTCGGCGCAGTACCGGTTCCGCTCGCGGCCGTTCGACCTGGTGTCCTCGCCCAGCGTCTGCGAGCACTGCTCGTCCGGCTGTGCGGAGCGGACGGACTTCCGGCGCGGCAAGGTGATGCGCAAGCTCGCCGGCAACGACCCGGAGGTCAACGAGGAGTGGATCTGCGACAAGGGCCGCTTCGCGTTCCGGTACGCGCAGACCGCCGACCGCATCCGGCGCCCGCTGGTGCGGGACTCGTCGGGGACGCTGCGTGAGGCTTCGTGGACCGAGGCCTTGCGAGCGGCCGCCGACGGGCTGACCAAGGCGCGTGACACGCGCGGTGTCGGCGTGCTGACCGGCGGGCGACTGACCTTGGAGGACGCGTACGCGTACTCGAAGTTCGCCCGGATCGCCTTGCGTACCAACGACATCGACTTCCGCGCGCGGGCGCACTCGGCGGAGGAGCTGTCGTTCCTCGCTTCGCAGGTCGTCGGCACCACGCCGGAGAACGGTGTCACCTTCGCGGCGATCGAGAACGCGCCGACCGTGCTGTGCGTGGCGTTCGAGCCCGAGGACGAGGCGCCGATCGTGTTCCTGCGGCTGCGCAAGGCGGCCAGGAAGCGGCGTGCCAAGGTCGTCCACTTGGGACAGTGGACCACGTCGTCGGTGCGCAAGACGTTCGGTGAGCTGCTCGCCTGCCCGCCGGGTGGGGAACCCGCGGCGCTCGCGGCACTCGCCGAGCACGCGCCGGACCTCGACGCGGCGCTGGCACAGGAGGGCGCGGTGATCCTGGTCGGGGAGCGGGCGGCCGAGGTGCCGGGCCTGTTCTCGGCGGTGCACGCGTTGTCCTCGCGGACCGGCGCGCGCGTCGCCTGGATCCCGCGGCGGGCCGGTGAGCGCGGAGCGCTCGAAGCCGGTGCGGCGCCGACGCTGCTGCCCGGCGGCCGTCCCGTCACCGACGAGGCGGCCCGCGCGGAGGTCTCGACGGCGTGGGGCGTGCAGGTGCCGTCCGAACCCGGACGCGACACCACCGGCATCCTCGCGGCGCTCGCGGAAGGCGTGCTCGGCGGAGTGGTGGTCGGCGGTGTCGACCCGAACGACCTGCCCGACCCGGAGCTGGCGCGCCGCGCGCTGGACCGCGCCGAGTTCGTCGTCAGCCTGGAGCTGCGGCCGAGCGAGGTCACCGAGCGCGCGGACGTGGTGCTGCCGATCGCGCCGGACGTGGAGAAGGCGGGCAGCTACCTCAACTGGGAGGGCCGCCGCCGCGCGTTCGACATCACGATCGAGAACAGCGGCGCCCTGCCGGACGGCCGGGTGCTCGACACGCTGGCCGTCGAGATGGACGCCGACCTGTTCACGCAGACCCCGGCGGCCGCGTACGGCGACCTGTCGCGTCTGCCCGCGTACACCGCGCGTCCCGCCTTCACGGCTGTGACGCCGGCGTCGCTCGAACCGCTCGGCAAGGGCGAGGCGTGGTTGTCGACGTGGCGGCAGCTGATCGACAACGGCTCGCTCCAGGTCGACGAGCCCCACCTGGCGGGGACGGCGCGCAAGCCCGTCGCGCGGGTGGCGCCCTCGACGGCGGAGCAGCTGGGCGAGACGGTGACCGTGTCGACCGGCCGCGGCTCGGTCACGCTGCCCGTCGAAGCGGCGGACCTGCCCGAGGGCGTGGTCTGGCTGCCGTCGAACTCCGACGGCTCGCGGGTGCGGACGGCGCTCGGCGCCGGGCACGGAGCTGTGGTTTCCCTCGAACCGGGAGGCGCGCGATGAACCCGTACCTCATGCAGGAACCGATGACCAGGGCGGAGCTGCTCGCGGACGACCCGTGGTGGCTCATCCTCATCAAGGCCGTCGTGATCCTGCTGATCGGGCCGATCATGACGATCTTCCTGATCGTGTGGGAGCGCAAGGCGGTCGGCCGGATGCAGAACCGGCCGGGACCGAACCGCGTCGGGCCGGGCGGGTACCTGCAGTCGCTGGCGGACGCGCTGAAGCTCCCGTTCAAGGAGCAGGTCATCCCCGACACCGCCGACCGGAAGGTGTACTTCCTGGCGCCGGTGATCGCGGTGGTCCCGTCGTTGATCGCGTTGTCGGCGGTGCCGTTCGGGCCGCAGGTGTCGATCTTCGGTGAGCAGACCGTGCTGCAGCTGGTCGACCTGCCGGTCGGGGTGCTCGTGATCCTGGCCTGCTCGTCGGTCGGCGTGTACGGCATCGTGCTCGCCGGCTGGTCGTCGGGCTCGCCGTACCCGCTGCTCGGCGGGCTGCGGTCGGCGGCGCAGGTGATCTCGTACGAGATCGCGATGGGCCTGTCCATCGTGGCCGTGGTGCTCTACGCGCAGTCGATGTCCACCGGCGACATCGTGCACGCCCAGGCCGGCGGGTGGTACTTCTACCTGCTGCTGCCGAGTTTCGTGATCTACCTGATCTCGATGGTCGGCGAGACGAACCGGGCGCCGTTCGACCTGCCGGAGGCGGAGTCGGAGCTGGTCGGCGGGTTCCACACGGAGTACTCGTCGATGAAGTTCGCGATGTTCTTCCTCGCCGAGTACGTGAACATGGTGATCGTCTCGGCGTTCGCGACGACGTTGTTCCTCGGCGGCTGGATGTTCCCGTTCGTCGGGCTCGACTCGCCGCTGAACCGGGGCTGGCTGCCGCTGATCTGGTTCGGGATCAAGCTGTTCGCGCTGCTGTTCGGCTTCATCTGGCTGCGCGGCACGCTGCCGCGGTTCCGCTACGACCAGTTCATGAAGCTGGGCTGGAAGGTGCTGGTCCCGGCGAACCTGCTGTGGATCGTGGTCGTGACCGCGATCAGGGCGATCCGCAACAACGGCGGGCTGACGACGTCGCAGATCGTGATCGGCGTGGTGGTCGTGGCCGTCGTCGCGATCGCGATCGCGTTCCTGATGCCGGACCGCCGCCCGCCGGCGGACGACGACCGCGTGCCGATCACGGGCGGCGGTTATCCGCTGCCGCCGCTGGACCTGAAGGTGCCGCAGGTGCCGGACCGGTCGAAGACGAGGCGCCGTCCGGCTGTGGAGGCCGGGGAACCGGCGCAGGTGGGGAGTTCCGATGGGACTGTTTGATCCGATCAAGGGCTTTGGCGTCACCTTCGGGATGATGTTCAAGAAGGTGGCGACGGAGGAGTACCCGGAGGCCGGTGCGCCGGCCGCGCCGCGGTACCACGGGCGGCACCAGCTCAACCGGCACCCGGACGGGCTGGAGAAGTGCGTCGGCTGCGAGCTGTGCGCGTGGGCGTGCCCGGCGGACGCGATCTTCGTCGAGGGCGGCGACAACACCGAGGACGCGCGGTACTCGCCCGGTGAGCGGTACGGCAAGGACTACCAGATCAACTACCTCAGGTGCATCGGCTGCGGCCTGTGCATCGAGGCCTGCCCGACGCGCTCCCTGACGATGATCAACTTCTACGAGCTCGCCGACGACGACCGCCAGCGGCTGATCTACACCAAGGAGGATCTGCTGGCGCCGCTGCTGCCGGGCATGGAGCAGCCGCCCCACCCGATGCGCCTCGGCGACGACGAGCAGGACTACTACGTCAACGGCCCGGAGCTGGCCCGCGGCCGCGGCGTCCCCTCGGGCGAGACGGTGGAAACGGCCCGCGAGGAGGTCATCTCATGACCGGCTCGGTTCCGGCCGCCGCGGTGTCGCGGAGGGTCCCGGCGCGGGCCGCCAGCTCCGGTGAGGCGGCGTCGCGCTTGGTGGTTTCGGCCGGGGCGGCCTCGCGCTCGGTGGTTTCGGCCGGGTTGGCCTCGCAGGCGGCGGTCGTGCGTGCGGTGGTTCCGGCCAGGGCGGTCTCGCGTGCGGTGGTCCCGGCTACGGCGCCCTCGCGCTCGGTGGCTCCGGGTGGGGCGGTCTTGCGCTCGGCGGTTCTGGCCAGGGCGGCCTCGTGCTCGGTCGCTCCGGGTGGGGTGGCCTCTCGTGCGGTGGCCTCGCGCGCGGTGGTCCCGGCCAGGGCGGCCTCGCGTGCGGCGGTTCCGGCGGGGGCGGCCTCGCCCTTGGTGCCCGCTGGTGAGGCGGTCTCGCGCTCGGTGGTTTCCGCCCGGGCGGCCTTGCGCAGGGCTATCTCGCAGGAGGAGGCGGCGGCATGCTGAGTTCACTGGTGCTGGCGCAGGCGGTCGACCAGAGCACGTCCACCGGCGAGGCCGTCGCGTTCTGGATCCTCGGGCCGATCGCCTTGCTCGGGGCGCTGGGGCTGATCTTCGCGCGCAGCGCCGTCCACTCCGCACTGTTCCTCGCGATGACGATGTTCTCGCTCGGCGTGCTGTACCTCGTGCAGCAGGCGCCGTTCCTGGGCTTCACCCAGATCATCGTCTACACCGGCGCGATCATGATGCTGTTCCTGTTCGTGCTGATGCTCGTCGGCCGCGAGAGTTCCGACTCCGTGGTCGAGGTCTTGCGGGGACAACGGCTGTGGGCGGGCATCCTCGGTATCGGGATCGCCGGGCTGATCGTCACGGGCCTGATCAACGCGCTGGCGAACGTGACCCCGGCACCCGCGCCCAACGGCACACCCGGCGGGCTCGGCCGGATGATCTTCACCGACTACCTGTTCCCGTTCGAGCTGACGTCGGCTCTGCTCATCACCGCCGCGCTCGGCGCGATGGTGCTGGCGTTCCACGAGAAGCGCAGCCGTCGCACGCAGAAGGAACTCGTGGAGGCCCGGTTCCGCGGCGAGTACGAGCGCATCTCGCCGAAGCCCGGCCCCGGTGTCTTCGCGACCTCGCACTCGGTCATGACCCCGGCGCTGCTGCCGGACGGCACGGTGGCGCAGGAGTCCCTGTCCGCGATCATCGAGTCCACCCCCACCGCGCAGCTCGAAGCCGAACGCAAGCGCGTCGAGGGCAAGGAGCCGCACCCGGACGCCCACGCGCTGACCGGCTCGACCGCGGGCACGCACGGCGATCCCGGCTCCGGCTCCGGTCCGGGCGCGGGTTCGGCGGAGGCGGGCGCCGGTGCGGCGGGTGCCGCCGGGTCGGATGCGCGCGAGGAAGCGCCCGCGCTGACCGGTTCGGAGGAGAAGAAGTGACTCCCACCTACTACCTGCTGCTGTCCGCGCTGCTGTTCTCCATCGGTGCGGTGGGCGTGCTGGTGCGGCGCAACGCGATCGTCGTGTTCATGTGCATCGAGCTGATGCTCAACGCGGTGAACCTGTCGCTGGTCACGTTCTCCCGCATCAACGGCAGCCTCGACGGACAGGTGATGGCGTTCTTCGTGATGGTCGTCGCCGCCGCGGAGGTCGTGGTCGGGCTGGCGATCATCATGGCCATCTTCCGCACCCGCCGCTCGGCCTCCGTCGACGACACGAACCTGCTGAAGTACTAGAGGCACTAGGAGAGCTGCACAGTGATCGCATCATCGTGGCTGCTGGTCGCGTTCCCGGCTCTGGGTGCGTTGATCCTGCTGGCCGGGGGGCGGCGCACGGACGCGTGGGGGCACCTGCTCGGCTGTGTCACGGTCATCGCGTCGTTCGCGTACGGGCTGGCGTTGTTCTTCGGCAGCGACGGTCACCCCACCGACACGACGTTCTACTCGTGGTTCCCGGTCGGCAACCTCACGGTCGACTTCGGGTTCCGCATCGACGCGCTGTCCCTCGTCTTCGTCCTGCTGATCACCGGTGTGGGTTCGCTGATCCACATCTACTCCATCGGTTACATGGCGGACGACGCGAACCGGCGGAAGTTCTTCGGGTACCTCAACCTGTTCGTCGCCTCGATGCTGGTTCTGGTGCTGGGCAACAACTTCATCACCCTGTACCTCGGCTGGGAGGGTGTCGGTCTGGCGTCGTACCTGCTCATCGGGTGGTACACGGACCGGCCGTCGGCGGCGACCGCCGCGAAGAAGGCCTTCCTGATGAACCGCGTCGGTGACGTCGGCCTCGCGTTGGCGATCTTCCTGATGTACAAGTACCTCGGGACGGTCAGCTACGCGGGCGTGTTCGACCGCATCGGCGACGCACCAGCCGGCGTGATCACCGCGATCGCGATCCTGCTGCTGCTGGGTGCGTGCGGCAAGTCCGGTCAGTTCCCGCTGCAGGCCTGGTTGCCCGACGCCATGGAGGGCCCGACCCCGGTGTCGGCGCTGATCCACGCCGCGACGATGGTCACCGCGGGGGTGTACCTGGTCGCCCGCGCCAACCCGATCTACAACGAGACCGAGAGCGGACGGCTCATCGTCACCCTCGTCGGCGCGGTCACGCTGCTGATCGGGTGCATCATCGGCTGCGCCTACGACGACATCAAGAAGGTGCTCGCCTATTCGACGGTGAGCCAGATCGGCTACATGATGCTCGCCGTCGGGCTCGGGCCGTTCGGCTACGCGCTGGGCATCATGCACCTGCTGACGCACGGCTTCTTCAAGGCCGGGCTGTTCCTCGGTGCCGGTTCGGTCATGCACGGCATGAACGACGAGGTCGACATGCGCAAGTTCGGCGGGCTGTACAAGCGGATGCCGATCACCTTCGTGACGTTCGGCCTCGGTTACCTCGCACTCATCGGGTTCCCCTTCCTGTCGGGCTACTTCTCCAAGGACGCGATCATCGAGGCGGCGTTCGGCCAGGAGGGCTGGCGCGGCTGGGTGTTCGGCCTCGCCGCGATGCTCGGCGCCGCGCTCACCGCCTTCTACATGACGCGCCTGGTGCTGATGACCTTCTTCGGCAAGGAACGCTGGAAGGAACTCAAGAGCAGCGACGGCCGCGAGTTCCACCCGCACGAGTCGCCGAAGGTGATGACCGTGCCGATGATCATCCTGGCGATCGGTTCCGTCGGCGCCGGCGCGTTCCTTTCCCTGGGTTCCCGGTTGTCCGACTGGCTCGAACCGGCGCTGGGTGAACTCGGCGAGGCCGAGCACACGGCGATCCCGCACTCGTTGATCCCGTGGTTGACGGTCCTCCTCTCCGCACTGGGCGTGCTCGTGGCGTGGCTGGTGGTCGGGCGCCGGGACACCCCGGTCGAGCGGCCGCAGAACGTGTCCGGCCTGGTCCGGGCGGCCAGGAAGGACCTCTACGGCAACGCGCTGAACGAGGCGCTGGTCGCCACTCCGGGCATGTGGCTCACCCGGTTCTCGGTGTACCTGGACAGCCGGGGCGTCGACGGCGCCGTCAACGGTCTCGCCGCCGCGCTCGGTGGCGGCTCCGGGCGGCTGCGGCGCCTGCAGACCGGGTTCGTCCGCTCGTACGCCCTGTCCATGCTGGCCGGTTCGTTCGTACTGGTCGCGGCTCTGCTGTTGGTGAGGTTCTCATGACCTGGGTACTGGCCCTCATCCTGTTGCCGCTGGTCGGCGCGCTCGTCCTGTGCGGGCTGCGCAGGAACGACCGGCTGGCCGTGACGGTGGCGCTGGCGTTCTCGATCGTCGAGTTCCTGCTGATGATCCCGATGTGGGCGACCTACCACCCCAGCGGTGACCGCCTGCAGCAGACCACGTCGATGGACTGGATCCCGACCTTCGGCATCCACATCGCGTTCGGCGTCGACGGCATCGCGCTCATCATGATCGCGGTGATCACGTTCCTGGTGCCGATCGTGATCGGCGCGCTGGGCACCGCGGACAAGCTGCCCGAGGGGCGCAGCGCGGGCGGGTACCTCGCGCTGATCCTCGTCCAGCAGGCGCTGACGATCGCGGTGTTCGCCGCCACCGACGTGTTCCTGTTCTACGTGCTGTTCGAGATCATGCTGATCCCGATGTACTTCCTCATCGGCGGCTACGGCGGCGCGAACCGGCAGTACGCGGCGGTCAAGTTCTTCCTGTACTCCTTCCTCGGCGGGCTGATCATGCTGGCCTCGGCGATCGGCGCGTACTCGCTCGCCGCGGACAAGCTGGGCAAGGGCACGTTCGACTGGGCCACCCTGGTCACGGTCGTCAGGGACGCCCCGACGAGCACGCAGATCTGGCTGTTCCTCGGTTTCTTCCTGGCGTTCGCGATCAAGGCGCCGCTCGTGCCGTTCCACACCTGGCTGCCCGACGCGGCGGGCGAGGCGCCCATCGGCGTCGCGGTGCTGATCGTCGGCGTGCTGGACAAGGTCGGCACGTTCGGTCTGCTGCGCTACAACCTGCCGATGTTCCCCGAGGCCAGCAAGACCCTCGCGCCGCTCGTGCTGATCCTGGCGGTGATCGGCGTGCTCTACGGCTCGATCCTCGCCGCGGGGCAGCAGGACATGAAGCGCTTCGTGGCCTACGTGTCGATCGCGCACTTCGGGTTCATCGCGCTGGGCATCTTCGCCTTCACCCAGCAGGCGACCGTCGGCTCGGTGACCTACATGCTCAACCACAGCCTGGCGACGGGCATGCTCATCGTCGTGCTGGGCCTGGTCATCGCGCGCGGCGGCTCGACCCGGATCTCGGACTACGGCGGGATGTACAAGGTGACTCCTCTGCTGGGCGGGATGCTGCTCATCGCGGGTCTGTCCACTTTGTCCTTGCCGGGTACCAACTCCTTCGTCAGTGAGTTCCTGGTGCTGCTGGGCTCGTTCGAAACCCAGCCGGTGTACGCGATCCTCGCGACCGTCGGCATGGTGCTCGCCGCCGCTTACGTGCTGTGGCTCTACCAGCGCATCATGACCGGCCCCGTCCGGGGCGACGCGCTGGTCGGTGCGGGTGGCGGGCCGGGAACCGCCATCGCGCCCGAACTCGGCGCCAGGAAGAGCATCCGGGATCTCGGCGGCAAGGAGCTCGCGATCCTGGTTCCCCTGGTCGTGCTGATCATCGGACTCGGCTTCTACCCGAAACCCGTGCTCGACACGGTGGGACCGTCGGTGCAGGCCACGCTTTCGGCCGTGCAAGGAGGGCACTGAAAGTGATCCACGTGCTGGCCCAGCAAGGGCAGATCGCGACGCCGCAGATCGAGTACGCGGCGATCCTGCCGGTGCTGATCATCCTCGCGGCGGGCTGCGTCAGTGTGCTGTTCGAGGCGTTCCTGCCGCGGCACATGCGCTGGCCGGGACAGGTCGTGTTGTGCCTGACCGCGCTGGTCGCGGCCGGTGTCTCGCTGGCCGTCTACGTCAGCGGCTCGCCGGTGGCAGGGCTGACCACCCTCGCCGGAGCGGTCTCGGTGGACAAGCCCGCCCTGTTCCTGTGGGGCACGCTGCTCGCACTGGCACTCGGCGCGGTGCTGTTGATCGCCGACCGGTCGGTCGAGCCGGGGGGCGCGTTCGTCGCCCAGGCGGCCATCCGGCCCGGCACGTTCCAGGACCGGGCCCAGGTGGGTTCCACCGGGATGCAGACCGAGGTCTTCCCGCTGACGCTGTTCGCGCTCGGCGGCATGATGACCTTCTGCGCGGCCAACGACCTGCTGACGATGTTCATCGCGCTCGAGGTGCTGAGCCTGCCGCTGTACCTGATGTGCGGGCTCGCCCGCCGTCGCCGTCTCCTCTCCCAGGAATCGGCGGTCAAGTACTTCCTGCTCGGTGCCTTCTCGTCGGCCTTCTTCCTGTACGGCCTCGCGCTCCTCTACGGCTACGCGAACTCGGTGAAGCTCGCCGACATCGCGCACGCCGCCGCCGGCTCCGACCGGTCGGACATGATGTTGTTCGCCGGTATGGGCCTGCTCGTGGTGGGCCTGCTGTTCAAGGGGTCGGTCGGGCCGTTCCACACCTGGACGCCGGACGTCTACCAGGGCGCGCCGACCCCGGTGACCGCGTTCATGGCCGCGTGCACCAAGGTCGCCGCGTTCGGCGGGATCCTGCGGGTGCTGACCGTCGGGTTCGAGTCGACGAGCTGGGAATGGCGTGGCGTGCTGTGGGCGGTCGCGATCGTGTCGATGGTGATCGGCGCGGTCCTCGGCCTGACGCAGACGGACGTGAAGCGCATGATCGCGTACTCGTCCATCGCCCATGCCGGGTTCCTGCTGGTGGGCACGCTCGCGATGACCGACCAGGGGCTGTCGGGCACGCTGTTCTACCTGCTGGCCTACGGCTTCACGACGCTCGCCGCCTTCGGGGTCGTGTCGCTGGTGCGCGACTCCTCCGGCGAGGCGACGCATCTGTCCGCCTGGGCAGGGCTGGCGAAACGTTCGCCGGTGCTCGCCGGCGTGTTCACGTTCCTGCTCCTGGCACTCGCCGGAATCCCGCTGACGAGTGGGTTCGTCGGGAAGTTCGTCGTGTTCTCGGCCGCGCTGCGGGACGGGATGGCGCCGCTGGTGGTGATCGCGCTGGTGTTCAGCGCCGTCGCGGCGTTCTTCTACCTGCGGGTGGTGGTGCTGATGTACTTCTCGCAGCCCGCGCCCGAGGGGCCGACCGTCAGCGTGCCGGGGGCGTTCACCACCGCCGCGATCACGCTCGGGGTGATCGTCACGCTGCTGCTCGGCGTGGCGCCTTCGTTCGCGCTCGGCTGGGCGGGGGCCGGCACGTTCGCTTTCTGACGCGGTAGGCGAAGCACGGGGCGTCTGGGGCCGGTGAGGCCCGGGCGCCCCGTTTTCGTTGGCGCGCAAGGCGGAGAGCACGTCGTCGTACGAGCAGGTGTGTTTGTGCACGGTCGTCTGGCGGGGCGGCTCGCCGCAATGGCAGCCGAGCAGGCCGAGGTGGCGCAGCTTCGCCAGGTGTCTGCGGGCGAGGCCCCGGGTTCGGGCCTCGGCCAGCTCGGTGCGGAAGGCGTCTTCGGCACGGGGTGCGGCGCTGCGGGTGCGGATCGGGAGGGTGTTCAGCTCGGCCATCTCTTTTCCTTTCCGGGGAGATGGTTCGAGCATGCCGGGAGTGGGGGCGGGGTGGGGAACAGAATCGGATTCTGTGGATGGGGGAGGGGGTTGTGGAGAACTTCGCTTTGGTGCCCCTGGGCTGTGGAGAACTGGGAGGGCTGTGGATAACTCTGGGGATTCTGTGGATTAGGTGGGGGATTGAGGGGAGGGGTTGTGGATTGTTCGGGGTG
>NZ_BAABIB010000098.1:0-8757 GCF_039542405.1 Amycolatopsis dongchuanensis | reverse complement strand
CAACATGATCAACTACCGGACCGGCCAGCCGCCCACCGGGTTACGAGACATCCCTTAGGCGACGCGGGGGATGAGGCGGTGACGCCAGTACAGGTAGCGGGCGTGACCCTGCCCGTCGTCCCCGAGGAAGGTGTGCGGCGCAAACGGTCCGGGCTCCGGCTCGACCGCCAGCAGCGTGTCACCGCTCCAGGCCACCAGCTCGGTGCTCACCGGCGTCTCCCCCAACCCGGAGGCGAAGGCGCCCTTCGGGGTGCGCGCCAGCCACACCCGCCCGTCATCGTCCTGGCTGACGACGGCTTCTGTCACCGGAGAGGCGTAGGTGCCGATGTAGCGCGACGCGTCGATCCGCGGTGCGTGCGGTTCGGGCAGCGGCATCGGTGGGAGCTCGATCCCGGTGAGATCACGCAACACCCGGCCCACGATTTCCTGGTACACCAGATAACTGGTGCCGCCATTGGTGAACAGCGCCACCCCCACGTCGTGGGCGGGCACGACCCTCAGGTAGGCGGCCTGTCCGATCGTGCCGCCGTTGTGCCCGATGACCGTCCCCGCCGGGAGGTCGAAGATCTGCCAGCCGAGTCCCCACGCGGCGGCCAGCGGCCCGGGCTCGGGCAACGTCACCTGCCGTTCCCGCATCGCCTGTGCGCCGGCCTCGCTCAGCACGGTGTTGTGCACCAGGTGCATGCGGGCGAACGTCAACAGGTCGCGCGGCCGCATGGACAGCACCGCTCCCGCGGGGGCGTTCGACCGCGTCAGGGCCCATACCGGCGCTGGCTGGGGTTCGGCGTCCGGGCCCGGCCGGATGTGCCCGACCGCGGCCCGGTACCGGATCGCCTCGGCGGGGCCGGTCGCCGTGTGGGTGAGCCGCAGCGGCGCGCACAGGTGGTCGCGCAGGCAGTCGTCGTAGGACTTGTCACGCAGTACCTCGACGATCCGGCCCAGCACGCAGAAAGCCGCGTTGTTGTAGGAGAACATCTCGCCGGGCGGGAACAACTGCGGCGCGTCCCGCAGCGCGGCCACGTACTTCTCAACGCAGTCGTCTCCGGGGCCCGTGTCGGTGAAGCTGTCACCCCCGAACCCGGACACGTGACACATCAGCTGGCGCACCGTGATCCGCGCGGCCGCCTCCTCGTCGGCGAGCGCGAACTCCGGTAGGTACCGGCGGACCGGTGCGTCGATGTCCAGCTTTCCCTCGTCCACCAGCTGCATGGCCAGGGTCGTGGTCCAGACCTTCGTGATCGACCCGACCTGGAACACCGAATCCGCGGTGGCCGCCACGCCGGTGGCGGTGTTCAGCACTCCGGCCGCGGTTTCGACCACCTCTTCACCGGCCGACACCGCGAGCGCCGCACCGGGTACCTGGTGCCGGGCCAGCAGGTCGGGCAGCCGTTCGTGGGCCCACGTGCGGATCTCATCCAGTTCCACCATGAAAGGCCTCCTTGCCTCGGTTGAACCCGGGCGCCGCCGGGCAGGATGGTTCGCCGTGCGGCACCCCGGGAGGTGGCCGCCCGTGTCTGTCCCAAAGGTGGGATTACGGCGTTCGCGTTGACCGGCTCACGGGGCGTCCCCCTCGTCGTCGGCGGACCTTTCCGCCGTGCGTTCCGGCCGGCTCAACGTCTGCTCGATGTAGAACTCGGAATGGCCGGGCGGGAGGATGATCCGGCTCACTTCGCCCACCTCGCCGGAGGCCAGCCAGCTCACCCGGAGGAACTGCAGCACCGCGCAACCCTGTTCGGCCCCGAGCGTTTCGGCGTCCTGCGCACCCAGCAGCCCGGGTTCGATGTAGAGCCTGCTGCGCGCCACCTCGACCCCCTGGCGCGCCAGGTAGTCGTGAATCGCCAAATCCTCGAGCGGCTCCGACAGCAACCGCGGCGCCACGGAGAACGGGACCGCGGAGAGTTCCAAGCCCACCGGGACGTCCTCAGGTGTGAGCTTCACCCGGCGCAACTGGACGACGGGGGTATCGGCCGCGAGCTCGGGGAGGGTCATGTCGGCCTCGGCCGCGGTGACCACGCCGGCGCCCTGCACCACGTGGCGGCCGGGCATCTCCGGACCGTGGGGCTCCAGGTTGATCCAGCGCCACAGGTTGACCTGGCGTGCGCCGTCGGCCACGAAGGTGCCGCGCTTGCGGTGCCGGACCACCAGCCCCGCCGCGGCCAGTTCCTGCAACGCCCGCTGCGCGGTCGCCCGGCTCACCCCGTACGTGCGTTGCAACTGCGCCTCGGTCGGCACGCGATCGCCGACCGCGAGCTCACCCCGGCGGATCCGGGCTTCCAGGTCAGCCCGGATCTCCCGGTAGATCGGTAGCGCCATGCTTTGAGCTTAACAATAGAGCTTTTGACTAGTCAATAGGCTCGTCGCTGGCGCTGGGCAGGGCAGCGGCGTGAGGACGACCGTGGACCCGAGGCCCGGCGCGCGTGCCAGCCGGTCAGCAGGGAGGGCTCAGGAATCTCACCGCGATTGAGATAGCGTTTTCCCCACCACTCACGTTCGTCTCACTCGAACGGCGGTGTATTCCTCTGCTACGACCTACTCGTGGTACTGATGGGAAGAAAGTGAGTACCGCCGTAACGATCAGTGATTCCACGCGGTTTCGCCGGTACCCCGTTGAGCTGCTGACACCCCGCGGACAACAAGGTTTGTTGAAAGGGAGAGGTGTGCCGGGCCCGGGGAGACGGACATGCGTCGAGGTCAGCGAGTCACTGTTACGAATGGCACGCCTGACTTCGAGTTGGTGATTTCCGATTTCGGTCGTGCCGTGACCCGGAAACTCCGCACCGGCCACGGTTCCCAGGAAGACCACCTCCGTGGACCGTTCGAGAAGATGCTCACGAGCATCGCCGAAAGCCTCGGGCTCGCGGTCACGACGGTCGGCGAGACCATGTTGCCGGACCTGGCACTCCGTCCCGACTACGCCATCAACGTGGAGGGCGCCCGAGTCGGTTACGTCGAATTGAAGAAACCGGGCCGCGGTGTGCCCAGCACCTGGTCGAGCCCCTCGGCGCACGACAAGGAACAGTGGGAAAAGTTCCAACTGCTGCCGAATGTGCTCTATAGCGACGGCGAGCAGTTCGCACGCTACAAGTTCGGAAAGCTGCAGGGCGAAGTCGCGCGGTTGGAGCCAGGGCTCAGTCGCGCGGGCGAAAAGCTACACGCGCAGAGCAGCGCCTTCGCCCGGGTCATGACGGACTTCTTGCTTTGGGAACCAGAACGGCCGCGGTCATTGGACGACCTCGTACGCCTGACGTCGAACCTCTGCCGCCTGTTGCGTGACGACGTCGCCGCCGAGTTGCACCGGGAACGCACTGGTCGCGCTCGCCACCAGACCTTCACCGCGCTGGCGATGGACTGGCGCCAGGTCCTTTTCCCTAACCTCACCGACACGCAGTTCGCCGACCAGTACGCGCAGACAGTCACCTTCGCCTTGTTGCTGGCCCGAGTGGAAGGCGTGAGCTTCCAAGGACGCTCCATCGGAGAGATCGCCAGATTACTGGGCAAGAAACACTCTTTGATGGGGCGGGCGCTCACCGTACTCACGGACCAGCCCGAGGAGGAGCTGAGCATCGCGCTCACCACGATGCTCAGAGTTCTCGGCGTCGTCGACTGGGCAGCGTTCCCCGACGACTCCTATTCGATGCTCTACGAGAACTTCCTCGACAACTACGACCCGGCGCTGCGGCGCAAGAGCGGGGTCTACTACACGCCGGCCGGGTTGGTGTCGTTCACCACCCGGTTCGTCGACGAAATACTCCGGAAGAAGCTAGGGCGCCGGCTCGGGTTCGCCGAGCGGGACGTGATCGTGGTCGACCCGGCGATGGGCACCGGCAGTTTCCTCGCCGAGGTCGTCAACACGGTCGCCTCGACCATCGCCGTGGAAGAGGGACCCGGTGCTGTCGCTCCCCATCTTCGAGAGCTGGCCGGACGCCTGATCGGCTTCGAGAACCAGGCCGCCCCGTACGCGGTCGCAGAGCTGAGACTGCACAGCCTGCTGAAGAAGCGGCACCGGTCTGAGGTGCCTCACAGCGAACGGCGGTTCCTCGCCGACACCTTGGACGATCCCGACGCGCAAACGTTGCCGTTGGGAAAGATGTACGAGGCGATCAACCGGTCACGCCGAGGCGCCAACCAGGTCAAGCGCGAAGAACCGGTCATGGTGGTGCTCGGCAACCCACCGTATGCCGACAAGGCCGCGGGTACCGCCCCCTGGATCGAAAAGTCGGGCGCGGGAAAAGGCACCCCAGGCCTGAAAGCCTTCCGCAGGGTCGGCAACGGACGCCGTGAGTACGTGCTGTCGAACAAGTACGTCTACTTCTGGCGCTGGGCCACGTGGAAGGCATTCGATGCCCACCCCGGACACCCTTCGGGCGTCGTTGCCTTCGTCTGTTCCGCCGGGTTTCTCGCCGGTCCCGGATTCGCAGGCATGCGTGAATACCTCCGGAGGACGGCTGACGAGGGATGGATCATCGATCTCACCCCCGAAGGGCATCAGCCCCCGGTGAACACCAGGTTCTTCCGAGGCAATCAGCAGCCCATTTGCCTTGCGGTGTTCATCCGGCGAGGCGGTCCCGACCCGGACTCCCCCGCCCGGGTACACCGCACGTCGGTCGACGGGACGGTTGATGACAAAGTCGCGGCACTGGCGAGCCTGACCATCGAGGATGCTCGATGGCGGCAGTGCCTGGACGGTTGGGATGCGCCGTTCGACCTCGGCGGATCCGAAACGTGGTCCGCCATGCCCGCGCTCACAGATCTCATGCCGTGGGCCATACCGGGCGTGAAGCCGAACCGGACCTGGGTGTACGCCCCCGAGCCGGAAACCTTGCACGAACGCTGGAGGACCTTGACGCGGGCACCGCTGTCCGAAAAGCCATTGCTGTTGAAGGAAACACGTGACACCCGAGCAGATTCGGACAAGCCACAGATCCCGGGGATGGTCGAGCACACCGGGACCATCGGAACCGAGACCGGACCATGCCCACCATTGAATCGCGTCGCTCACAGGTCCTTCGACCGCAAGTGGGTGATCCCCGATGCGCGACTGCACGACACCCCACGTCCGCCGTTGTGGTGTACACACTCTGACCGGCAGATATTCGTCATCGAACAACACGCGCACTCCATCACAGCGGGTCCCGCCCTGGTCTTCTCCTCGCTGATCCCGGACATGCATTACCACTCGGGTCGTGGTGGCCGCGTGCTGCCCCTGTATCGAGATGCGCCGGCGACCTCGGCCAACGTCACCCCCGGCCTGCTCGACTTCTTGTCCCGGCAGCTGAAATGCGCAGTCAGTGCCGAGGACCTCGTCGCTTACCTTGCCGCCGTCACCGGGCACCACGGTTTCACCCGCTGTTTCGGCGAGGATCTGAAGCAGCCCGGGGTACGGATTCCGCTCACGAGAAGCCCGGATTTCTGGCGTGCGGCGGTGGGCCTGGGCCAAGAGGTGCTGTGGCTCTACACCTATGGAGAACGCTATATCGACCCGGCCGCCAACCGCCCACCGGCCGCACCGCGGATGACGGCACGACAGGAGCGGCCGACCGTACGGGTGGGCATACCCGACACACCGGAACAGATGCCGGACACGATTCGCTACGACGAAGCGAACCGAGCGCTCCACATCGGCGAAGGCGTCATCGCGCCAGTCGCACCTGAGGTCATGGCTTTCGAGGTTTCCGGCATGCCGGTGGTCAAACACTGGTTCAACTACCGGAAAAAGAACCCTGACGGCACCCGCTCGTCGCCACTCAACGACATCGTCGCCACCACCTGGACATCCGCCATGACGACCGAGCTACTCGACCTGCTCAACGTGCTCGGCCGGTGCGCAGCACTGGAACCCGCGCAGGACGAGCTGCTCGAGAAGATCGTGTCCGGCCCCCTGATCGCGGTCGAGGACCTGACGTCAGCCGGGGTTCTCCCCGTCCCCGAATCGGCAACGAAGATGCCCAAGCCGGACAGCCAATACAACCTCTTCGACGAGAGCTGACCGGCCGTCGCGCCCGTCGTGTCGCTCTTGGGAGCTACTTCGAGTTGGCCCCGTGGAGGGACGCCCCGCGGCGGCTCCTTTCGTAGCGTTTCCCCATCGACACAGGATGGGGGAACGCGATGACCAGGACCGAGACGACCGTCGACACGGCGGTCGAACTCCGTGACGTCGTGCGGGAATACGGCAGCAAACAGGCGCGAGTGCGGGCGCTCGACGGCGTCCGCGTCGGGTTCGCCCGGGGCACCTGGACGGCGGTGATGGGACCGTCCGGTTCGGGGAAGTCCACGCTGCTGCACTGCGCGGCCGGCCTCGAACGGCCCACCAGCGGCCAAGTGGTGCTCGGCGACCTCGACCTGAGCGCGGCGTCCGAGCGCACGCTCACGGCGTTGCGGCGCAAGGAGATCGGTTTCGTCTTCCAGAGCTTCAACCTGGTCGGCTCGCTGACCGCCGAGCAGAACGTCGCGCTGCCGCTGCGCCTGGCGGGCAGCAAGGTGTCGATGAAGGACGTGCGCGCGATCCTCACCGAGATCGGCCTCGGGGACCGGCTGCGGCACCGGCCGCGCGAGCTCTCCGGCGGTCAGCAACAGCGCGTCGCGATCGCCCGCGCCATGGTCATGCGGCCTTCGGTCCTGTTCGCCGACGAACCGACCGGCGCGCTGGACTCCCGCTCCGCGCGCACCGTGCTCGGCTTGCTGCGTTCCCTCGTCGAGGGTTCGGAGCAGACCATCGTGATGGTCACCCACGACCCCGCGGCGGCGGCCAGCGCCGACTCGGTGTTGTTCCTGTCGGACGGGCGCATCGTCGAACACCTGAGCCGTCCGTCCACGGAACAGGTGGCCGCCCGGCTCGCCGCGTTGGAGGCCTGATGCTCCGCCTGTCCGTCGCCACGTTCCGGGAACGCTGGCAGCTGTTCGTCGGGGCGATCGTCACCGTGACGCTCGGCGTCGCGATCGTGCAGTCGTCCTTGCTGATCGTCGTGTCCGCCGGGGAGTACGGCGAGGCCATCGCGGTGCTCGGGCTTTCGCTCGGCGTCTCGACGTTCCTCGCGATCTTCATCGTCAGTTCGACGTTCACGTTCACGATCGCCCAGCGGCGCCGCGATCTCGCCCTGCTGCGCGTGATCGGCGGCAGTCGCAGCCAGGTGCGGCGCCTGCTGCTGTCCGAGGCGCTCCTGCTCGGTGTCGTCGGCACCGTGCTCGGCTTGCCCGTGGGGCTGGTCGCGATGAGCGCACAGACTTCGCTGCTCGCGAGTCTCGGGTTCCTCCCGGATTCGTTCAACGCCGAGTGGCACGGCTGGATCGTCTGGGTTTCGGCGGGAATCGGCATCTTCGTCGCGCAGGTCGGGGTGCTCGCCGCCTCGCGTCGCGCGTCGCGAGTACGCCCTCTGGAGACGCTGCGGGAGATCGGGGCCGCCGCCAAGGTCATGACGTTCGCCCGCTGGTTCTGGGGAGTCCTGCTGCTCGTCACGGCGATCACGCTGATGTCGGTCGCGACCGCGGTGGGCGACCCCAACGGCGCGATCCCGCTGGCGATCAACTCCACGGTCGCGCTCGCGCTCGCGCTGACCGCGTTGAGCCCGAAGATCGTGCCACTGGTCGGCCGGATCACCGGAAGCCTCGCGGGCAGGTCGACGCTGGGCGTTCTCGCCAGGGCGAACCTGCGCGACGGTGTCGGGCGCAGCGCGTCCACCGCGGCACCGCTGCTGATACTGGTCGCACTCGCCATCGGGCTGGCGGGCACGTTCGGCGCGCTGTCCGAAGGGGCGCAACAACAAATCGCCGACGACGTCCACGGCGACCTCGTCGCAGCGGGACCCGTCGCGCCCGGCACACCCGGCGTCGCGAGCGCGTCGACCGAGTACGCACTGTCGATCGAGGTCACCACCGTCAGCAACGACTGGGGCGACACCGAAACCAACACCGACAAAGCCGCAGCGCTCGCCATCGAACCAGCCGACTACGAGCGGGCGCACCGGCCGCCGACCGCCGGGTCGTACGCCGACCTGCACGGGCTCGCGGTCGCCGCCGCGGGTGGTGAGCTCGGCTCCACCGTCCGGATCAAGGTCGGGGGACAGGAGATCACCGCACGCGTGGTGGCCGTGTTGCCGCCGACGCTCAACGGCGGCGTGGCCTACCTGCTGCCGCGTGAGGTCGTCCCGCCTGCCGCGCTCGGGCCCGCGCGGTCGATCGTGCGGCTCCAGCCGGGTGCCGACCCCGCCGCGGTGGCCGGGACGCTGCCACAACCGGTGTCCAGTGTGGACGAGTGGATCGCCGCGGGAGACAGCGCGCAGGACACCCTGAACGCCGGTGTCATGAAGGCCGTCATGGGGCTGGCCGCGCTCTACGCCGTGATCGCCGTGGTCAACGCCGTCGTCATCGCCACCGGGGAACGGCGGCGCGAGTTCGCCGTCACGCGGCTGACCGGTTTCACGCGCCGCCAGGTCGTCGGCACCGCGCTGCTGGAGTCGCTCGTCGTCAGCGTCACCGGCCTCGGGCTCGGCTGGGTCGCGGCACTGGCGACGCAGATCGGCATCAGCGGTGTCGCGGGCACGATCGTGATGCCGTGGGGCGTCTTCTGGCTCACCGTCCTCGGCGCGTTCCTGGTCGTCGGCGTCACGACCGTGTGGACGAGCCTCGCCGCGACACGGCAGACGCCGATCGCACTGGCGGCCACGCGCGAATGACGGCGATCGAGCCTGGCGGGGAACGGTGGGGCTAAGAGATCAGTTCAGAATGAGCTTGCGTAGGCAGATGATTGAGCAGGCCACGCTG
>NZ_BAABIB010000097.1:0-46882 GCF_039542405.1 Amycolatopsis dongchuanensis | reverse complement strand
CGAGGGCACGGCGCAGTTGGCGGAGCGGCCGCCTGGCGCCGCCCCGACACGGGGCGGCGGCGCGAGCGCGGCGCGCTGTGGGGCAGCGGCGGCCGCCTGCCGGGGCCCGGCGAAACGGGGCGGGGGTGCCATTGGTGCGGCGCGAGGGCGGGGCGCACCGCGGAGCGGGACACGGAGGCCCGGTCGGGTGCGGCGGGATGGCTGCGGGGGCGAGCGCGCAGGCCCACCGCGGAGCGGCGGCGGACGGCGAGCGGCGGACGGCGAGCGGCAAGTTCCCGGGCTGCCGCCCGCGAAACCGCCGCCCCAACCCCTACAGCAGCGGGGCCGTCGCCAGGGCGTTGCGCACCGCGGTGAGTACCTCGTCCGCTGAGCCGTGCACCGTGCAGCCCGCTGCGAGGCGGTGGCCGCCTCCGCCGAGGGTGCGGGCCGCCACCGAGACGTCGATCTTGCCGACCGCGCGCAGCGAGACCGTCCACTCGTCCGGCGCCTGCTGCTTGAACACGGCCGCCACCTCCGCCTCCCGGACACCGCGCACGACGTCCACCACGCCCTCGACCTCCTCCAGCCGCACCCCCGCCGCGGCCTCCAGCGTGACGAACGCCGACACCAGGCCGTACCCCTGCGCCGCCTCCGGCTCCAGCCTCGCCGTGCCCAGCGCCGCCGACAGCATGGGCAGCCACGCGAACGGGTGGTCGTCCACCACCTCGCGGGTCAGCCGGTCCGGGTCCACGCCCGCTTCGACCAGCCGTGCGGCCGCCCGGTGCGTGGACGGCTTCGCGCGGCGGAAACCGCTCGTGTCCGTCATCAGGCCCGCGTACAGGCACCGCGCGATCGGCTCGTCCAGCTCGACGCCCAGCTGGTCCAGCAGGTCCAGCACGAGCACCGCCGTCGCCTCCGCCGTCTCGTCCACCACGTGGTGCGTGCCGTAGCGGGTGTTGGACGCGTGGTGGTCCACCACCAGCACCGCTCCCCCGGCGGCCTTCGTCGCCTCGACGCGGTCGGCGAGGAACCCCAGCCGCGCGGGCACCGGGGTGTCGCAGCAGATCAGCAGCGGGCTGCTCGCCGGGACCTCCGCGGCGGGCACCACGAGTCCGCCCACGTCGAGGCCGCGCAGGCTCTCCGGGACTTCGTCGGGGATCGCGAACGCCACCCGCACCACCGCGCCCCGCTGCTGCAGCGCCCGGCCGAGGGCCAGTGCGCTCCCGAGCGCGTCGGCATCCGGGCGGACGTGGGCGAGCAGGGTGACATCGGTCGCGGCACGGAGCAGGTCGAGCGGCGAGGAAAGGCTCATGACGGCAAGCTAGGCCCTCCCGTCACCCACCGCCACCCTCAACGGAGCACTGCGCGCGCAGTACCCTTCTCTGCGATGTTCGACTACGGGATCCTCCTCTACCCCTCGGCCAACCGCGTGTACGCCGACGCCTCCGCCGGCCTGCTGCGGGCCGAGCTGGCCGTGTTCGGCGAGGCGCTGAGCACGCCGCCGGAAGAAGTCGGCGAGCGGCGGCTCGGCGGCGTCACCTACGTGACCTTCTCCACCGCCAAGCGACTGTCCGAAGAGGACATCGCGCTGCTGTCGAACCTCTCGGCGCTCTATGCCCTGTTCGAACTGACCGACGGCCTGCTGCGCCCCGTCGAGGTCACCCCGCTCGACCGGTTCGGTTCGGACCTGCTGACGATCCAGAAGTACCCCGGCAAGACGAACGAGCTGTTCACCAAGCTGTTGCTCAACGTGACGCTGCTGTCCACAACGGACCCCACCGCGTTCCTGCACGGCCCCCTGCACGTGCTGGACCCGTTGTGCGGCCGGGGAACCACGCTGAACCAGGCGATGAACTACGGCCTCGACGCCACCGGGTTCGAACTCGACAAGCGCGATTTCGAGGCCTACGAGCACTTCATCAAAACCTGGCTGCGCGGACGCCGGATCAAGCACACCGCGGAGTCCGGGCAGTTGCGCCGCAACAAGGTCAAGCTCGGGCAGCGGCTGGAGCTGGGCTTCGGGCTCACGAAGGAGCAGTACAAGGCCGGTGACGTCCGGCGGATCACGTACTACAACTGCGACACCGTGACCGCCGCCGGACTGCTCAAGTCCGGTTCCGTGGACGCGATCGTGACGGACGCGCCGTACGGGGTGCAGCACGGCAGCCACCGCCCCGAGGACCTCTCGCGCAACCCGTTGGAACTGCTGGAATCCGCGGTCCCCGCGTGGGTGCGCACCCTGCGGCCCGGCGGCGCGCTCGGCATCTCGTGGAACACGCACGTGGCCAAACGGGACGAGGTGGCCGGGATCCTCACCGACGCCGGGCTCGACGTCCGCGAGCTGCCGGACTTCGCGCACCGCGTAGACCAGGCCATCCAGCGCGACCTGATCGTCGCCCGCAAGGCGTGAAAAAAAGCGGGCCACCCGCGAAGGGTGGCCCGCTTCCGAAAGGACCTCAGTCCTCGTCGTCTTCGTCGTCCTCGCGCGGCGCCTTGTACGGGTCCGGGTCGCCGGCGTGCTGGGCGCCCGCCGAACGGCGCGCCACCTCGGCGTCGGCCTCGCGGGCCTTCGCCAGCACCTCCTCGATGTGCCGCGCCGTGTCCGGCACGGTGTCGGCGACGAACGTCAGCGTCGGCGTGAACCGCACGCCCGTGCCCTGCCCGACCTTCGTCCGCAGCACCCCGCGCGCCGACTCCAGCGCCGCCGCCGCACCCGCGAAATCCGGTGCGGCGTCGAGGCTTTCGCCCAGCACCGTGTAGTACACCGTCGCGTCGTGCAGGTCCGCGGTGACGCGGGTGTCGGTGATCGTCACGTAAGTCAGCCGCGGATCCTTGATCTCGTGCTCGATGGCCGAGGCCACGATCTGCGAGATCCGCTTGGACAGCCTCCGCGCACGCGCCGGATCGGCCATCACATCTCCCCTACTTCCTAGTCTTCCGGTCCGAGCAGCCGGCGGCGCGCGGACAACAGCTCCAGTTCCGGCCTGCCCGCGACCGCCCGCTCGCACTCGTCGAGCACGTCGCGGACGTGCTCGCCGTCCGCCGCCACCACCGCGACCCCGATCAGGGCGCGGCGGTGCAGGTCCAGGTGCCCGGCCTCGGCCACCGACACCTCGAACCGCTTGCGCAGCTCGGCGACCAGCGGCCGCACGACCGAGCGCTTCTGCTTCAGCGACCGGACGTCGCCCAGCAACAGGTCGAACTCACACGCACCGACGTACAACGGGCTCCTCGTGGGCAGGGCCGGGGCCGGTCCCGCAGGACCGGCCCCGGCTCACTCGCGACTTCAGACGCGCGGCTTCTCGCGCTGCTCGTAGGTCTCGACCACGTCGCCGACCTTGATGTCGCTGTACGACCCGAGCGTCAGACCGCACTCGTAGCCCTCGCGCACCTCGACCACGTCGTCCTTGAACCGCCGCAGCGAGCTGACCGGCAGGTTCTCGGCGATGACCACGTCGTCCCGCAGCAACCGCGCCCTGGCGTTGCGCCGGATCTCACCCGAGGTGACCAGGCACCCGGCGATGGTGCCGAACTTCGAGGACTTGAAGACCTCGCGCACCTCCGCCTTGCCGAGCTCGACCTCTTCGTACTCCGGCTTGAGCATGCCCTTCAGAGCCTGCTCGATCTCCTCGATCGCCTGGTAGATCACCGTGTAGTACCGGACGTCGACGCCCTCGCGGGTAGCCCGCTCGGTCGCCTTGCCCTGTGCCCGCACGTTGAACCCGAGCACGATCGCGTCGGACGCCGTCGCCAGGTCGATGTCGGACTCGGTCACGCCACCGACACCGCGGTGGACCACGTTGAGCTCGACCTCGTCACCCACGTCCAGCTGCACCAGGGCCGCCTCGAGCGCCTCGACGGTACCCGAGTTGTCACCCTTGATGATCAGGTTGAGGGTCGAGGTCTCCTTCAGCGCGGAGTCCAGGTCCTCCAGGCTGACGCGCTTCCGCTTGGCCGCGTTCTGCGCGTTGCGCAACCGGGCCTGGCGGCGCTCGGCGATCTGCCGCGCGACGCGGTCCTCCTCGACGACCAGGAACGTGTCACCGGCGCCCGGCACCGAGGTGAACCCGATGACCTGGACCGGCCGCGAAGGCAGCGCCTCCGTGACGTCCTCGTTGTACTCGTCGACCATCCGGCGCACGCGGCCGTAGGCGTCGCCCGCCACGACCGAGTCCCCGATCCGCAGCGTGCCGCGCTGCACCAGCACCGTGGCCACCGGACCGCGGCCGCGGTCCAGGTGCGCCTCGATCGCGACGCCCTGGGCCGGCATGTCCGGGTTGGCCCGCAGGTCCAGCGTCGCGTCCGCGGTCAGCAGGATCGCCTCGAGCAGCTGCTCGATGTTGATGTTCTCGCGGGCGGAGATGTCGACGAACATGGTGTCGCCGCCGTACTCCTCGGCCACGAGGCCGTACTCGGTCAGCTGCTGGCGGATCTTCTGCGGGTTCGCGCCTTCCTTGTCGATCTTGTTGACCGCGACCACGATCGGCACCTTCGCCGCCTGGGCGTGGTTGATCGCCTCCACCGTCTGCGGCATGACGCCGTCGTCGGCGGCGACCACGATGACCGCGATGTCCGTCGACTGCGCACCACGGGCACGCATGGCGGTGAACGCCTCGTGACCCGGGGTGTCGATGAAGGTGATCAGGCGCTTGTTGCCTTCCAGCTCCGTCTCGACCTGGTACGCACCGATGTGCTGGGTGATGCCACCCGCCTCGGTCTCGCGCACCCGCGTCTTGCGGATGGTGTCCAGCAGTCGCGTCTTACCGTGGTCGACGTGACCCATGACGGTCACGACCGGCGGCCGGACCTGGAGGTCCTCCTCGCCGCCCTCGTCCTCGCCGTAGGTGATGTCGAAGGACTCGAGCAGCTCGCGGTCCTCCTCCTCCGGCGACACGACCTGCACGTTGTAGTTCATCTCCGAGCCGAGCAGCTCGAGGATCTCGTCGGACACCGACTGCGTGGCCGTCACCATCTCGCCGAGGTGGAACAGCACCTGCACCAGCGAAGCCGGGTTCGCGTCGATCTTCTCCGCGAAGTCGGTCAGCGAGGCACCGCGCGGCAGGCGGATCGTCTCGCCGCTGCCCTTGGGCAGCCGGACACCGCCGACGCTGGGCGCCTGCATGTTGTCCATGTACTCCTGGCGCTTCTGCCGCTTCGACTTGCGGCCCTTGCGCGAGGGACCACCGGGGCGGCCGAAGGCACCGGCCGTACCGCCGCGGCCACCGCCGCCGCGGCCAGCGCCGCCACCGCGGAAACCGCCACCGCCGGCGGGCGCACCGCCACCGGGGCCGCCGCGGAAGCCGCCGCCACCGGCACCGGCACCGCCGCCGCGGTAACCACCGCCGCCACCGCCACCGGGACGGCCGGCGCCACCGGGACCACCACGGCCCGCACCGGCGCCACCACGGCCACCGCCAGGACCGCCACGGCCCGCGCCGGGACCGGCGGGACGCTGCGTGCGGCCGGGCATCATGCCCGGGTTCGGGCGCGGCGGCATGTTGCCGGGGCTCGGCCGGTTGCCGCCACCGGGACGGGGCCCGGGGGCCGGCCGGTCGCCGCCGGCACGCTCGGCCGGACGCTCGCCACCGGGCCGCGGGCCGCGGTCACCGCCTGCCCCGCCACCGGGACGCGGCGGCGCGGGACGCGGCGCGGGCGCGCCGGAACCGACACCGAAGGGGTTGTTGCCGACCCGCGGGGTGCGCGGACCGGGCTTGGGACCGCCGGGCTTGGGGCCCTGCGGCTTGGGGGGCACCACCGAGCTGCCGCCGCCCTGCGCGGGCGCAGCACCGGGCCGCGGGCCCGGCTGCTGCGGCTTCGGCTCCGCCTTCGCGGCGGGCACCTGCGGCTGCTGCTGCGGACGCGGCTGTTGCTGCTGCGGCTGCTGGGGGGTCTGCGGCTGCTGCTGCGCCGGGGGCCGGGGGCCGGGACGCGGACCGGGCACCGCGGTGGGCCGCGGCCGGTCCTGGGACTCCGGGGTCCTGGCGGGCGCCGGAGCGCCGCCGTTGCCGTTCGACGGACCCGGCACCGGCTTGCGGCCGCCGGACTTGCCGCCGGGCTTTCCGCCGCCGGCGGTGAACGCGTCCCTCAGCCGGCGGGCAACGGGTGCCTCGACGGTCGAAGACGCGGACTTCACGAACTCGCCCTGCTCCTTGAGCTTGGCGAGAACTTCCTTACTGGTGACACCGAGCTCTTTCGCCAGCTCGTGCACGCGGGCCTTGCCTGCCACTGCTCTCCTCAACTGATGAGGCCAGCTGGCGGTAAGGGACCCGCTGACCTCGTCCTATCGTCGCGCGTTCATGGCTTCAGCTTCACGGCTGACTCATGACGGGTCGACCTGCTTCCTTCGTTTCCGTTCGGCCCGGGGAAGGTCCCCGGCCCGCTCAACCGGCGTGCCGCTCGAGGTAGCGCCGCACCGGTGCGTCGTCGAGTGTCCCAGAACTTCGTAACGCTCTGGGAAACGCCCGCCGCCGCCCGGCTTTGGCCAGGCAACCCGGTTCGGGGTGCAGCCACGCACCCCGGCCCGGCAGCCGCCGACGTTCGTCGACGACCACGTGCCCGTCCGCCGCGACCACTCGCAGCAGCTCACCGACCGAAGCCCGCTTCCGGCAGCCCACGCACGTCCGGACCGGTGCCTCCCGGTGTCCGTCGCGCGCGTTACCCGAACGCGGGCTCTCAACCATGTTCGAGTTTAGCCCCTGGCCTGTCACTCAGCCGAACCGGTTGTCGCGGCGCGCGGGGTGTCATCCTGCTCACTTCCCGCGGCGTCGCTGCGGATGTCGATGCGCCACCCGGTCAGCCTCGCGGCCAGCCGGGCGTTCTGCCCTTCCTTGCCGATGGCGAGGGACAGCTGGAAATCGGGCACCACCACGCGGGCCGTCTTCGCGCGCTCGTCCACCACCTGTACGGAGACAACCTTCGCGGGCGACAGCGCATTCCCGACGAAGCGAGCCGGATCCTCGGAGTAGTCGATGATGTCGATCTTCTCCCCGGCCAGCTCGCTCATCACGTTGCGCACGCGGGCGCCGACGGGCCCGATGCACGCGCCCTTGGCGTTGACGCCCGGCACCGTGGACTTCACGGCGATCTTCGAACGGTGCCCGGCCTCGCGGGCGACCGCGGCGATCTCGACCGTGCCGTCGGCGATCTCGGGCACCTCCAGCGCGAACAGCTTGCGCACGAGGTTCGGGTGCGTCCGGGACAGGGTGATCTGCGGGCCACGGCTGCCGCGGGACACGCCCACCACGTACGCCTTGAGCCTGCTGCCGTGCTGGTAGGACTCGCCGGGCACCTGCTCGGCCGGGGGCAGCACGCCCTCGGTGTCGCCCACCTGCACGATCACCATGCCCCGCGCGTTCGCGCGCGCGTCACGCTGGATGACGCCCGCGACGATCTCGCCCTCCTTGGCGGAGAACTCGCCGTAGGTCTTCTCGTGCTCGGCGTCGCGCAGCCGCTGCAGGATGACCTGGCGCGCGGTGGTGGCGGCGATGCGGCCGAACCCCTCCGGCGTGTCGTCCCACTCCTCGTCCACCTCGCCGTTCTCGTCGAGCGTGTGGGCGAGCACCCGGACGTAGCCGGTCTTGCGGTCGATGTCGATGCGCGCGTGCGGCTGGTGGCCCTCGGTGTGCTTGTAGGCCGTCAGCAGCGCGGTTTCGATGGCCTCGATGACGGTTTCGAAGGGGATGTCCTTGTCCCGCTCGATCGCGCGCAGCGCGGCGATGTCCACGTTCACTTCGGCTCTCCCTCCGTCCCGGTCGTGTCGATCATCCCCGAGGCGTCTTGCTCCAGCAGTTTCAGGTCCTCCGTCGGCGGTTGCTTGAACTCGATCTCGATGACGGCCTTCGCCACGTCGCGGTAGCGGACGTCGCGGAGCTGCCCGTCGGCGAGCACGCGGACCGATTCGGGCCCCGCGTGACCCACGCGGCCGAGGAAACCGGCGCCCTCGTGCGGGGTGATCCGCACGAGCCGGTACTTCGCGCGCCGCCAGTGCCGCGGGGTGGTCAGCGGCCGGTCCACGCCGGGCGAGGTGACTTCGAGGGTGTAGGCGCCCGCGATGAGGTGGTCGTGCCGGTCGAGCACGGCGGAGACGACGCGGCTGACCTCGGCCACCTCGTCGAGCCCCACGCCGTCGTCGGCGTCGACGACCACCTTCACCAGCTTGCGGCGCCCGGCCTGCTGGACGTCGAGCGCGTCGAGGTCGAAACCAGCACCGGCCACCGCTTCGGCCACGATCGGCTCCAGCTTGCCGGCGAGTTCTCCTGGCACCTTGGCGCTCTCTCTCCTGTTTGGTCCCTGTCGTGAGGGACCAGCTTAACCGGTTGGCCCCCGGCATCGCCCGTGGTCGTCGCCCTCCTGGCAATATGGCATCACGTGACCCCCCGTACGCGCCGCGACCTGCTGCGGCTGAGCGCACTGGCGGCACTGGCCGTCCCGCTCGCCGCGTGCCGAACCGGATATTCCGACGAGCCCGACCCGCTCGCGTCGCTCGCCGAGCAGGCGAGGGCCGACGCCGCGGCGGCGAACGCGCTGGCGTCGGGTGCGGGGGCGGAAGCGAGCCTGGCCAAGCAGGTCGCGACCGTGCGGGACGCGCACGCGCGGGCGCTGCAGGCCGAAGTGGACCGGCTCAACCGGCCCAAGGCCGCCGTGCACGCCGAGACCCCCGGCGGCAGTGGGCTCGCGGGGCTGAAGGAGCGGCTGGCGACCGCACGCGGGCAGGCGGAGGCGCTGGTGGTGCCGATGGAGCGGTACCGGGCCGGCCTGGTCGCCGCCGTCGCGGCGGGGTGCGCGGGGCTGCAGCAGCTGGACGACCGGCTCGGGCCGGGCGCGGACCCCGGGACCGTCAGCCCGGTGGGCTCCGTGCCGGAGGAGTCGGTCGACCCGCTGCAGAAGGCGCTCGACGCCGAGCACGCCGCGGTGTGGGTGTACGGCCTGGTGAGCGCTTTCCTGCCGGCCAACTACAACGCCGGGGTCGCGGAGGGGGCGGGTGAGCACCAGGACCGGCGCGACGCGTGCGTCCGGATGCTCGACGCGGCCGGTGCGACGCCGCACGGGCCGGAGCCCGCGTACATCACGCCGAAGCCGGTTACGGACGCGACGTCGGCGAAGAGCGTGGTGGCCACGGCGGAGGCGGACGCGGCGAACGCGTGGGCCGGGGTGCTGGCCCGCACGGACGACCAGGGCCTGCGGAAGGTCGCGCTGACCGCGCTGCTGGGCTCGGCCCGCCGCGGCACGCGCTGGCGCCAGGCCGCCGGGGAGAACCCGGCCGCGCTGGCGTTGATCGGCCTGAACGCCTAAGGCGCCCCGGGGCCCGCTTCGCGGGGTGTGGTGGGTGCCGGGGAGAAGCGGGCACTCGCCTGGTCCGGGTCGCCGCCTGACTGCGGTCATCCGGCCTCGGCGCCGCACTGGCGCGAGGCCACCAGCACGCCCCGCCCCACCGGCGTTGACCGGCATCACCGCCACGGCGGTCACCCGGCTTCGGCGCCCTCGCGCGGCTTCGGGGTGGCCAGGTGGGCGATCACCAGCGCCAGCTGGTCCGCGTAGTGCTCGACCAGCTGGGCGGTGTCGGCGTGCCCGCCGAAGATGCCCCGCACCAGCTGGGGGTAGACCGCGAGGGCGTTGCCCGCGCTCATCGCGATGAGCAGCAGCGCCGCCGGGTCGAACCGCTCGTCCAGCTCGCCGGCGCGCTGCCGGGCCCGCATGGCCTCGACCTCCTGCTGCAGGCGCGCGTTGCGCTCCCGACCCGCCTCGTCGTCGTCACCCGTGTCGGCGAGCCCTTCCCAGGCCAGGAGCCGGCCGCCGCGCACGCCGTCCACGCTCGCCCGCACGTACTGCCGCATCATCTCGGCGAAGTCCATGTCGTCGGGGAACGTCCGGGCCTCGTACTCCCGCCAGCGGCGACCGATCTCCCGGTACAGGCCCTCCTTGCCGTCGAAGTAGTAGGCGATGAGCTGCTGGTTCACCCCGGCCCGCGCGGCGATCGCGGACACCCTGGCACCGGCGAACCCCTTCGCGGAGAACTCCTCGGCCGCGGCCTCCAGGATGCGCGCGCGGGTGCGTTCGGGGTCGCGTTGCCGCTCGTGCGGGGCGGGAGCCCGCCGCCGGCCGGTCTTCTCCGTGCTCATGCCCGCATTCTGCCATCCGCGATGAGGAATTAATCATCCATCTGTTTGACAAACTCATGCGCCCTGTTGACACTGCTCGTCATGGAGGAAACGAGACCCGACCGCCGTCGCTGGACCGCGCTGGCCTTGCTGCTGACCGCGGTGTTCATGGACATGGTCGACAACCAGATCGTCACCATCGCGCTGCCGACCATCCAGCACGAGCTGGGTGCCCGGCCCTCGGCTCTGCAGTGGACGGCGACGGGCTACACGCTGGCGTTCGCCCTCACGCTCATCACCGGGGCCAGGCTGGGCGACCGGTTCGGGCACCGCGCCGCGTTCGCGCTGGGCACCGCGGGGTTCGGCGCCGCCTCACTGGTCGCGGGCCTCGCACCGGGTGTGGGCGTGCTGCTCGCCGCCCGCGTCGTGCAGGGGATCTTCGCCGGGCTGATGGTCCCGCAGGTGCTGTCGTTCATCGCCGCGGAGTTCCCCGAGGCCGAACGGGGCCGGGCGATGGGCTTCTTCGGCATGACCTTCCCGCTCGGCGGGCTGGCCGGTCCCCTGCTCGGCGGCGTGCTGACCGAGGCCGACCTCTTCGGCTGGCACTGGCGCACGATCTTCTTCGTCAACGTGCCGATCGCGCTCGCCGCCGCGGTCGGCGCACTGCTGGTGATGCCGCTGCGCGAGCGCGGCCGTGGGGGCGTCGACGGTCTCGGGGTGCTGGTGCTCGCCGCCGCGCTGCTCGCGGTGCTCTACCCGCTGGTGCAGGGGCGTGAACTCGGCTGGCCGGTGTGGACGTTCGTGGTGCTGGTGGCCGCACTCCCGCTGCTCGTGGTGTTCTTCGCGCTGCAACGGGGACGGGAACGGCGCGGGCGCGAGCCGTTGATCCGGCCGGAGTTGTTCCGCCGGCGGGGGTTGTCGGTGGGCGTGCTCGTGATGCTCGTCTTCTACTGCGGCATGGGCGCGTTCTTCGTGCTGACGCTGCACCTGCAGAACGGACTGGGCTACTCCCCGCTGAAGACGGCGCTGACCGTCCTGCCCGCGACCGTGGGCATCGTGGCGGGCAACGGGATCGGCATGCCGAAGGCGCCGGAACTCGGCAGGCGCCTGCCGATGACGGGGCTCGTGCTGCTGCTGGCCGCGTGCGCCGCGTTGATCGCGCTGGTGTCGGCGGCCGGGACGGGCCTCACGCCGTGGCAGCTCGTCGTCCCGGTGCTCCTCTACGGCACCGGGCTGGGACTCGGTTCGTCGTCGCTGACGCTGATCGCGCTGACGGGACCAGGGCCGGACGACGCCGGCGCGGCGTCCGGGGTGCTGAACACGGTGGTGCAGCTGGGGCTCGCCGCGGGTCCGGCCACCGTCGGCACGGTGTTCTTCGGCAGGCTCGCGGCGGACGGCGACTTCCCCGCGGCCACGACGACGAGCCTGCTGGTCGGCGCCGGACTGTTCCTGGTGGCGCTACTGGCCTGTTCCCTGCTGCCGCGAGCGGTGGCGGCGCCTAACCCAGCTGCGGCGACAGGTCCAGCGCCTCGGCGTTGACCCGGCCGAGCGTGCCGTCATCGGCGCGGCCGTCGAAGAACGCGGACAGCACGATCGTCACGCTCGCGCCCGTGGCGCGGGAGGCGTACTTGCCGTCGGCGAGTTTCGGGGCGTTCGGCAGTTTCGCGGTGCCGTCGCGGACGAGGTCGACGACGTTGCCCGTGCCGTCGCGGTCCACGAGCGCCTTCAGCTGCTGCGCCTGCGCCGCGTCGGGCATCGTGACCAGCACGACCGACACCAGGGCGTTCCCACCGCTCGCGGTCGTCGTGTACAGCGCCCGGGAGAGCCTGGCGCACGCGTGCTCGCCGAACCAGCGTTTGACGTCCTCGGTCGACTTGGCCACGCAGTCGGTGGACGCGACCGGCCCCTCGGTGAGGGTGAACGAGAACTGCTTCGCCGGCGGCTGGGCCACCGGGGCCGGGGTGCTGTCGCGCTGGACGAGCCACCACACGAGCCCCGCCACCACGGCGACGGCCACCAGCCCGGCGCCCTTGAGCAGCCAGCCTGCGCCTCGCCGCGGCTGCGCGGGGACGCGCGGCAGGGGCGCCGTGTCCCCACGGCCCGGAGGGTATTGCGGTCCGACCACGAGGGAACACCGTATCGGACGGTTCACCCTGACGTGTGACTGTGGCGCAATCCGTCGAGGGTCAGCCCCAGGTTGCGCCGCCACTGCCCCTTCGGCGTGACCAGGCCGAGCGTGTGGTCGCCGGGCAGCACGGCGGCCAGCAGGAACGCGACGTCGCGCCAGCCGACGTCCGGCCGCAGCACCCCGGCGCGCTGGGCGCGCTCGACCAGTTCCCGCAGCCGCCGCCGGATCCTCGCCAGCGGGGCGGCGAGGTCGAGCGCGGTCCCGCCGAGCGCTTCACGCACCCCGCAGCTCGTGGCCCGCAGCCGCACGTAGTCGTGGGCGAACCGCGCGAACCCCGCCCACGGGTCCGGATCGGTCAGCGCGTCCTCGGCGAGTGCGGCCATCTCGTCGAGCAGGTCGGTGAGCACCGCCTCCAGCAACGCTTCCCGCGAGGACAGGCGGCGGTAGAACGTGCCGATGCCGACGCCGGCCCGCCGCGCGATCTCGTGGGCCGTGACCTCGACGCCGACCTCCGCCAGCGCCTCGCGTGCCGCGTCGACGAGCCGCGCCACGTTCCGCCGCGCGTCCGCCCGCGCCCCGTCCTCCTGCAACCGCTCCACCGCGCCCACGGACCGACCCTAGCAAAGCGGACTCGACAAGTCCGGTTAGGCTTGAAACGGACTCAGCTAGTCCGTTTACTGGAGGTGGACACGATGACCATCAGGGTCGGGATCCTCGGCGCCAGCCCGGACCGCGGCTGGGCGGCGCGCTCGCACATCCCCGCCTTGCGGCGGCTGGACGGATACGAGCTCGCGGCGGTCGGGACGAGCCGGGCCGAAAGCGCCGCCCGGGCGGGGGAAGCGTTCGGCGTGCCCGCCTTCACCGATCCGCGGGCGCTCGCCGAGGCGGTGGACCTCGTCGTGGTGACCGTCCGGGTGCCCGCGCACGCCGAGCTCGTGCGGGCGGCGCTCGCGGCGGGCAAGGACGTCTACTGTGAGTGGCCGCTGGCCCGCACCGCCCGGGAAGCCGAGGAGCTGGCGGCGGAAGCGGAAGCCGCCGGGGTGCGGACGGTTGTCGGCCTGCAGGCCCGCTACTCCCCCGCCCTCGTGCGCGCCCGCGAGCTGCTGCCCTCCCTCGGGCGCCTCACGTCGATCACGGTGTACGCGGCACGGGGCAAGGGCGCGGAGGACGTCGTGCCGGAGTGGACGGCCTACACCTACGACGCCGCGTCAGGAGCGGGGCTGGTCGAGGTGTACGGCGGGCACACCCTCGACGCGATCGCCTTCCTGGGCGGGGAGATCACGGACCTGTCGGCCGCGGTGTCGGTCCAGCGCGCGCACCACGTCACCGACACCGGCCGCTCGATCGACGTCACCGCACCCGACCACTTCCTGGCACACGCCACGCTCGCCGGAGGGGCGGTGGCGTCACTGCACGTGCACGACGGCCGGGTCGGCGGCTCCCGCGTGCGGATCGAGATCACCGGCACCCGGGGCGACCTGACGCTGACCGCCGACGCGGACGGCGACCCGCTCGGCGGCCAGCTGCAGATCAGCCCGCTGCGCGGGATCGACGTGCCGGAGCCGGACCTGCCCGGGGAAGCGGTGAACGTGGCCGGGCTCTACCGCGCGTTCGCGGCCGGTGCGCCGGTGCCCGGCTTCGCGGCGGGCGTCCGGCTGCACCGGCTGCTGGAAACCGCTACCGCACGGCCTTGAGCACGAGGTCCAGGTCGTCGGTGGTGTTGTACAGGTGGAAGCCCACCCGCACCTTGCCCGCTCGGGCGCTGGCGACCACACCCGCGGCGCGAAGGCGTTCGGCGTCGCCGTCGAAGGAGACGATGGCGCTGCCCGCCTCCGGCAGGCCGAGGCGCACGCGCAGGGTGTCGGCCAGCCCGACGCAGTGCTCCCGGACGGACTCCAGGTCCAGCGAAGCCAGGTACGGCAACGCGGCCGCGGCGCCGACGTGCGCGAGCCACACCGGCGAAAGGTCGTACCGCCGCGCGCTCCCGGCGAGCCGCGCCGGCAGGCCGTACAACGCCTGCCACGGGTCCTCCCCCGCGTACCAGCCGGCGGCGACCGGGACGCCGCGGTCGAGCACGCGGGGGTGGACCGCGAGCCACGCCGCCCCGCGCGGCGACATCAGCCACTTGTAGCCCGCCGCGACCACCCAGTCCGCCCAGTCCAGCCGCAGCGGCCGCCAGCCCACCGCCTGCGTCGCGTCGAGCATCACGGGAACCCCCGCGGCCTCGCTCGCCGCACGCAGCGCGTCGAGGTCGAGCTGGGCGCCGTCGGCGGACTGGACCACGCTGACCGCGACGAGGTCGTACCCCGCCACCCGCTCCGGCAGCTGCGCGAGCGGGGCCTCGGTGACGGTGACGCCGCGGTGCGCGTGCGCCGCGAACGGGAACGTGACGCTGGTGAACTCCCCCTCCGCGACCAGCACTTTCGCCCCGTCCGGCAGTCCGGACGCCACCACGCCCAGCAGCTGCGAGACGGCGGCCCCGATGGCGACGCGTTCGGCCGGCACGCCGATCAGGTCCCCGAACGCCTGCCGGGACCGCGCCACCGGCTCGTCGAAGTCACCGGGGGTGGCGGCGCCGCGGCGCCAGTCCTCGACCGCCGCCGCCACCGCGTCGGCCACGGGGGCCGGGGGGACGCCGATGCTGGGGGTGTTGAGGTAGCCGTCCGGGACGTCGAACCCGGCGCCGAAAGCGGTGCGCATGCCCCCAGCCTGCCCGATCCCGGCGAGCGGATCACGGGATTTCGGCGCACAGTGGGAAAGTGCGTCTTCTCAGCGGACTCACAGCGCGCGGCTGGTTGGCTTTCAGGGTGAGCCACCACACTGGCCGCGTGCCCACAGACACGATCACCCCGCACGGCCGTCCGCGGTGGACCACCCGCGCCGCCGTACTGCTGCCCGGTCCCGGCACCACCCCGTTCACGTTCTGGTACCTCGCGGTGCTGCTGGCGACCACGGTGCTGCAGCGCGCCGTGGGCGACTCGGTGTCGGCGGAGCTGCTCGCGGGTGCCAGCACGGACGCCCACAACCTGTGGCACCGCCCCGTGTCCAGCCTGATCAGCAGTGCGCTGTGGATCGACGACTCGGGCTGGCTGGTCTACGTGCTGATCTTCGCGGTGGCGGTCGCGCCGCTGGAACGCCGCGTCGGCGCGGGCTGGACGTTCACGGTCTTCGCCAGCGGGCACGTGCTGGCGACGCTGGCCACGGAACTGCCGGTGATGGTGGCGCTGCGGGAGGGCTGGCTGCCGCCGACGGACGCGCGCTGGCTCGACATCGGCGTCAGCTACGGGTTCTTCGCGACCGCGGGCGCGATGGTGCCCGTGCTGGAACGGCGGCTGCGGCTGCCCGCCGTGGTGCTGCTCGAACTCCTCGTGGGTGTGATCTACGTCGCTGACGAGCCGGGTTCGCTGCTGTCGGTGGTCACGCTCGCGGGGCACGCGATCGCCGTGCACATCGGGGTTCTGGGCTGGTGGGCGTGGTTGCGGCGGCGCGGGCTGACCGGCACGCTGCGGCTGCCCCGGCGCCGCCGTGATCGGGTTCGCCCGGACGCTCCCTTGGCCGGCTCGATCGCGCCGTGAACGATGGGGGCATGCAGTGGCTCGAACTCGAAGGGGCGGCCAACGCCCGTGACCTCGGCGGCCTGCCGACCGCCGACGGCGGGGTGATCGCGGACCGCACGCTGTTGCGCTCGGACAACCTGCAGGGGCTCACACCCGCGGACGTCAAGCTCCTCGTCGAGGACGTCGGGCTGCGGACGGTGGTGGACCTGCGCAGCACGCACGAGGTCGAGTCGGAGGGGCCGGGGCCGCTGCGCGCGGTCGAGCGGGTGCGGCACGTGCACCTGTCCGTCCTGCCCGAGCTCGGCGAGATGACCGACGCGGCGGTGGACGCGTTGTTCTCGCGCCGTGAGCGCACGCTGGAGCGTTACCCGGACGACCCGATGTGCGCGCTGTACCTGGGTTATCTGGAGGACCGGCCGGAAAGCGTGGTGCGCGCGCTGCGGACGATCGCGGACACGCCGGGTGCGGCGCTCGTGCACTGCGCGGCGGGCAAGGACCGCACGGGGGTCGTGGTGGCGCTGTCGCTGACGGTGGCGGGCGTCGAGCGCGAGGCGGTGGTGGCGGACTACGCCGCGAGCGGCACGCGGATCGCGGGGATCATGGCGCGGCTGCGGGCGTCGCCGACCTACGCGCCGGACCTGGAAAAACGCGGCGGCGACGACGAGAAGCACCGTCCGCGCCCGGAAACGATGGAAGCGTTCCTCACCCAGGTCGACGAGCGCTACGGCGGACCGCTGGCGTGGCTGGCGGAACACGGCTTCGGCGAGTCCGACGCCCAGCGGCTGCGGGAGAAGCTCGTGGCGTAGCGCCGGTCAGTCCGAAGTGGACTCACCGGCGTACCGGTGCACCAGTGACTGCGCCTCGCGCAGATGACTCACCGTCAGCTCCCTGGCCCGCTCCCCATCGGATTTCTCGATGGCGGCGAGGATTTCGCCGTGCTCCTCGACGGCCTTGGCGATCTGGCCCGGCAGGCGCAGCGCGGCCCGCCGTTCCTCGCCGACGAGGGACAGCACCGAGCGCAGCAGCCCGGCCACGTCGTCGTTGCCCGCGTTCTCCGCGATGACCCGGTGGAACTCGGCGTCGGTGGCGATGACGCGCAGCATGTCCCCCTTGGCCGCGGCGGCCGCCATCTCCGCCACGTTCGACCGCAGCCGCGCGAGCACCGGCTCGGTGTGCTCCGCCGCCAGCCGCTCCGCGAGCGTCGGCTCGACCATCATGCGGAGGTCGAACAGCCGGTCCACCAGCTGGTCGTGCTCGCGGAACCACGTGCGCAGCTCCCGGTCGGTGCCCTCCCGGTCCCGCACGTAGGTCCCCGACCCCGGCCGGATCGACACGTACCCGATGGAGGCCAGCACCCGCAGGGCCTGCCGGAGCGAACCACGGCTGACGTCGAGCTGCTCGCACAGCTTCCGCTCGGAGGGCAGCCGCGAGCCCGCGGGCAGCTCCCCGCTGTCGATGAGCGCGCGCAGGTGGTCCACCGTCGCGCTCCAGACCTGCTCGTCGCCGGTGCTCACGACGGCATCCTGCCCGATCACCCGCGCCCTGTCGCGCGTCCCGCGGCCCGAAAATTGGTCCTACCAGTTGCTGATCGTCTCTGCTAGCGTCGCCTTCCGACGGTGTGGTCGGACGAGGACCGACCCGGGTGCCCGAGGAGAGGCATGTCCGAGCTGACGTCCGCGGCGTTGCGCAAGGCCACCAGGCGGCTGGTCCCCCTGATGGCGGTCTGCTACTTCGTCGCCTACCTGGATCGCACGAACCTCTCGGTCGCGGCGCTGACGATGAACGAGGAACTCGGGTTCACCGCGACCGCGTACGGCTTCGGCGCCGGTGTGCTCTTCCTCGGCTACATCCTGCTCGACGCCCCGAGCAACCTGATCATGCACCGCGTCGGCGCGCGGCGCTGGATGGCCCGGATCATGATCGTGTGGGGCCTCGTGGCGGCGGCGTGCGCGGCGATCTCCGGCGAGGTCAGCTTCTTCGTGCTGCGGTTCCTGCTCGGCATCGCCGAGGCCGGGTTCTTCCCCGGCATGATCCTGTACCTGACCTACTGGTTCCCCGCCGCGCGCCGGGCCACCGTGACCGGGCTGTTCATGGTGGCGGTGCCGCTGTCGACCGCGCTGGGCGCCCCGCTGGGCGGGCTGTTGCTCGAGCTCGACGGCGTCGCGGGGCTGAGCGGCTGGCGCTGGCTGTACCTGGCGGAGGGCCTGCCCGCCGTCGTCCTCGGCGTCGCACTGCTGTGGCTGCTGCCCGACCGGCCCGCGAAGGCCAAATGGCTCACCGAGGACGAGCGCTCGGCGATCGAGGACGTGCTGACCCGCGAGCAGGCGGCGACCGAGCGCGGCAACCCGCTGCCGGTGCGCAAGGCGTTGTTCAGCGGCCGGACGATCGCGCTCGGCCTGGTGTACTTCGGCATCGCGTTCGGGCTCTACGGCCTCGGTTTCTGGATGCCGCAGATCATCAAGTCCAGCCTGGCGATCAAGGACAACCTCAGCGTCACGCTGCTCACCGCCGCGCCCTACGCGATCGGCGCGGTGGCGATGGTGGTGTGGGGCCGGGCCTGCGACCGGACGGGCAGGTCGTCGACGTACACGATGCTGCCGATGGTGATCGGCGGGCTGGCGCTGGTCGTCTCGGCGTTCCTGACCAGCGCGCCGTGGCTCGGGTACGCGGGCCTTTGTGCTTGCGCGATCGGGGTGATGGCGGCGTTCCCGGCGTTCTGGACGCTGCCGTCGGCCTTCCTGGCCGGTGCGGCGGCCGCCGGGGCGATCGGCGTCATCAACTCGATCGGCAACCTCTCGGGGTTCATCGGCCCGTACTGGGTGGGCTGGATGTCCAGCCTGTTCGGCTCGGCGAAATGGGGCCTGGTCACGATCGGGCTGGTGATGACGGCGGGCGGCGTGCTCGTGAAGTCACTCGGCGACGCGCCGCGCAGGCAGGCTTCGCAGACCTCCGCGCTCGTCACGCCGCAGAACTGATCAGTCGCTGCCGTTCAGGAACTCCGCCGTCGTGCCGCCCAGCGGCATCGGGTCGAGCCCGAGCTTGCGGTGGTCCCACGAACGCGTCCGCTCCGGGTCCACGCGCACGACGACGCGCTTGTTCATCATCATCTCCACGAGCGGTTTCGCCTCGTCGGTGTACGGGCCGGTGTAGCGCTCCCACACGCTGACGCCGACGCGCCAGATGTCGTCGGGGTCGTCGCTGATCACGGCACGGCCCTCGATCGACACGCCACGCAGCTTGTCGTAAGTATGCCCGTCCTCGATGAGCACGGTGATCCGGTCGTCGCGGCGCAGGTTCACGACCTTCTGCGACTTGACCTTCGTCTCGAACCAGATCTTCCCGTCCACGACCGCGTACCACATCGCGACGAGGTGCGGGGTGCCGTTCGGGCCGAGGGTGGCCATCGTGGCGGTGCGGCTGCGCGCCACGAACGCCTCGATCTCGTCGCCGGTCATGCGGATCTGCGCGCGCTGGTTGACGCCCATGTCAGCCGTCCAGGAGGTTCAGGATGGCCGAGGCCATCGTCGTCGGGTCGCCGTCCCCCGGCCGCAGCACGAGTTCCGGCGCCACCGGCGGCTCGTACGGGTCGTCGACGCCGGTGAAGCCGCGGATCTCGCCGGCACGGGCGCGGGCGTACATGCCCTTCGGGTCGCGTGCCTCGCACACCTCCAGCGGCGTGTCCACGAAAACCTCCACAAAGGACAGTCCGGCGTCCTCGTGCGCCGCCCTGGCCTTGGCCCGGTCCGCGCGGTAGGGACTGATCAGCGACACTATCGCCACGATTCCCGCGTCGGCAAACAACTGCGCGACGGCCGTGACGCGGCGCACGTTCTCGGCGCGGTCGGCGGCGCCGAACCCGAGGTCGGCGTTGAGCCCGTGCCGCAGGTTGTCCCCGTCCAGCCGGTAGGCGGGCCGCCCGGCGGCGACGAGCAGGCGCTCCAGCTCGGCGGCGACGGTGGACTTGCCGGAGGCGGACAGCCCGGTGAGCCACACCGTCAGCCCGCGGGTCGGGCGCTCGTCGCGGGTGACGGTCGCCGCGTGCCACACGACCGGCGTCGCGGCCCCGGTGATCATGCCGGCGGCGACGGTGTCGTTGGTGGTGTCGTCGACGAGGATGAAGCTGCCGGTGGCGCGGTTGCGGCGGTAGGGGTCGAACAGGACGGGCTGCCGCGTGCGCAGGTGGACGCGGCCGATCTCGTTGAGCGCCAGCGCGGCGGCGGACTCGTCGCGGTGCAGGGTGTTGACGTCGAGCCGGTAGTCGAGCGAGCGCACCTCCGCCCTGGTCTCGCGCGTGGTGTGCCGCAGGGTGTAGGTCGCGCCGGGGGCGAGCGTGCTGCGGTCCGAGAACCAGCACACCATCGCGTCGAGGTCCTGCCCGCTGTGCGGCCGGTTGCCGGGACGGCAGATCAGGTCCCCGCGCCCCACGTCGAGGTCGTCGGTGAGCCGGATCGTGACGGCCTGCGGGGCGAAGGCCTCGGCCAGTTCCCGGCCACCGGGCGCGACGATCTCGCGCACGCGCGTCCGCAGGCCGGACGGCAGCACGAGCACCTCGTCGCCGGGCTTGAACACCCCGCCCGCGAGGGTGCCGGCGTACCCGCGGAAGTCGTCGCGGCGGATCACGTACTGCACGGGGAACCGGGCGTCGACGAGGTTGCGGTCGGACGCGACGTGCACCTCCTCCAGGTGGTGCAGCAGCGGCACGCCCTCGTACCACGGCATGCTCGTGCTCCGGTGCACGACGTTGTCGCCGTGCAAGGCGGAAACCGGCACGAACGTCAGGTCGGGCACGGACAGCTTCATCGCGAACCGGCGGAACTCCTCGCGGATCTCGTCGAACCGCTCCCGCGACCAGCCGACGAGGTCCATCTTGTTCACGCACAGCACCAGGTGCGGGATCCCGAGCAGGCTGGCGAGGAACGCGTGCCGCCGCGACTGCTCCAGCACCCCCTTGCGGGCGTCGACGAGGATCAGTGCGAGGTCGGCGGTCGACGCGCCGGTGACCATGTTCCGCGTGTACTGCAGGTGGCCCGGGGTGTCGGCGATGATGAAACGGCGGCGCGGGGTGGCGAAGTAGCGGTGCGCGACGTCGATCGTGATGCCCTGCTCGCGTTCGGCCCGCAGGCCGTCGGTGAGCAGCGCCAGGTTCGGGTAGGCCTCGCCGCGGTCGCGGCTGGCGCGCTCGACGGCGGCGAGCTGGTCGGTGAACAACGTCTTGGAGTCGAACAGCAGGCGGCCGATGAGGGTGGACTTGCCGTCGTCGACGCTGCCCGCCGTGGCGAGCCGCAGCAGCTCCTGGGGCATGTCAGAAGTACCCTTCCTTCTTCCGGTCCTCCATGCCCGCCTCGGAAATGCGGTCGTCGGCGCGCGTGGCGCCCCGTTCGGTGAGCCGCGTGGCGGCGGTTTCGGCGACGACCTCCTCGGCCGTCGCGGCGGTGGACTCCACGCAGCCGGTGCACGTCGCGTCGCCCACGGTGCGGAAGCGGACCGTGGCCTCGTAAGGGTGTTCGCCGTCCAGCAGACGCAGGTGCCGCGTGTGCGCGAGCAGCATCCCGTCGCGTTGCACGACCTGACGCCGGTGCGCGTAGTACAGCGACGGCAGCTCGATGTCCTCCGCCGCGATGTAGGACCAGATGTCGAGCTCGGTCCAGTTGGACAGCGGGAAGACGCGGATGTGCTCGCCGCGCCGGTGGCGCCCGTTGTAGAGGTGCCACAGCTCCGGGCGCTGGTTGCGCGGGTCCCACTGGCCGAACTCGTCCCGGAAGCTGAACACGCGTTCCTTCGCGCGGGCCTTCTCCTCGTCGCGCCGAGCCCCGCCGAACACGGCGTCGAAAGCGTTTTCCCGGATCAGGCGCAGGAGCGTCACGGTCTGCAAGCGGTTGCGGGAGGCTCGTGGGCCGGTCTCCTCGGTCACCCGCCCGGCGTCGATGTCGTCCTGCACGCGGCCGACGACGAGCCGCAGGTTGTCCTTCTCGACGGTGCGGTCACGGAAGTCCAGCACCTCGTCGAAGTTGTGCCCGGTGTCCACATGCGACACCGGGAACGGCAGCGGGGCGGGCCAGAACGCCTTGCGTGCGAGGTGCAGCATCACCACCGAGTCCTTGCCGCCGGAGAACAGCAGCACCGGCCGCTCGAACATGGCCGCCACCTCGCGGAAGACGTGCACCGACTCGGCCTCGAGCGCCTCGAGACCCGACAGCTCGTAGGCCGTGGTCACGAGCTCGAAATTAGAACACGTTCTTGCTTTCGGTCAATCCCCGGAGCATGCTGGGCGGCATGGACCTCGGCGTGCTCGAAGACATCAGGCGGGTCAAGCACCGCTACCTCCGCTGTGTGGACCTCAAGCGCTGGGACGACGTCGCCGACACCCTCGCCCCCGAGGCGACGGCGAGCTACGGCACGCCGACCTACGGGGAGCCGATCTCGCTGACCGGGCGCGAGGCCATCGTCGGGTTCCTCCGCGAGAAGCTCGGCGGAAGCCTGATCACCACGCATTTCGCCGTGCAACCGGAGATCGACGTCGACGGCGACACCGCGACCGGGCTGTGGCCGTTCGAGGACACGGTCATCGCGCCGGAGCACCGGATCATGATCAAGGGCGCGGCGGTGTACGAGGACACCTACCGCCGCTGCGAGGACGGCCGCTGGCGCATCACGCACACCGGCTACACCCGGACGTACGAGTTCATGCTGTCCTTCGACGACGTGCCGAGCCTGCGCTTCACGGCGAACCGCTGGGCGTCGGTAGAGAACGCGTTCTAGGGCCGCGCGATGCTGACGGACAAGTTCGCCGCCGCCATCGCGGAGGCCGAGAAGGTCATCGCCGAGGCGCCGCACGTCCGCGACGAACAGGACCTCGTCGAAGGCTACGACTACCTCGCGGGCAGCATCCGCGCCTCGCTGCAGATGGCGTGGGCCTACGAGCGCGACTTCCCGTTCTTCGTCCAGTCCACAGGGCCGTACACGAAAATGGGGTTGGACAACCCCGACACCCTGTACTTCCACTCCTACCTGCGCGACAACGCGGAGTACGTCGTCACGGGCACGCGCGGCACGACGCGTGACCTCAGCTTCCAGATCCTCAACGGCGACTACTCCCCCGTCGACGTGCCGGACAGCCTGACCGCCTTCGACGACCGCGAGATCGAGATCGGCCCGGACGGGGACTACGAAATCCGGTTCGGTCCCGGCAAGGCCGGGCCGAACTACTTCACGCTCGGCCCGGGTTCGGCGATGCTCGTCGTACGCGAGGTGTACAGCGACTGGACCGGCGAAGAACGCGGCACGATCAGGATCGCGCGGGCGGATCACGTGGGTCAGGCACCGCCTCCGTTGACCCGGGACGTGCTGGAGAAGCGGTACGGCGTGGCCGGCAAGCTCCTGCTGTCCCGGCTGCGGACGTTCCTGGCGTTCCCGAAGTGGTTCTACCTGGACCTGCCGGTCAACACGATGACCGAACCGCGTTCGACCCCGGGCGGGCTGAGCACGCAGTTCTCCTCCGCGGGGCACTACGAGCTCGCCGACGACGAGGCGATGATCGTGACGGTGCCGAAGTCGGACGCGCCGTACCAGGGCATCCAGCTCGGCAGCATGTGGTACATCTCGCTGGACTACGTCAACCACCAGACGAGCCTCACCGCCGACCAGGCGCACCTGGACCCGGACGGCAAGCTGCGGTTCGTGATCAGCGAGCGCGATCCCGGCGTGGTGAACTGGCTGGAGCGCACCGGGCACCGGCGCGGGTACGTGCAGATCCGCTGGCAGCGGCTGTCCCGCGCGCTCGGGCCCGAGGACGGGCCGGAGGTGTCGGTGGTCAAAGTGGACGATCTGCCCGCGCGGTTGCCCTACTACGACGAGGCGAAGATCGCGCCGGACGGGTTCGCGGCGCGCATCGCGGCCCGGCAGGCCGCCGTCGCGAGGAGGATGCTCGGCTGATGTTGTTGCGGGACAAGGTGGTCGTCGTGTCCGGCGTCGGGTCCGGGCTGGGCCGGGCGATCGCGGTGCAGAGCGCGCGGGCGGGGGCGGACGTCGTGCTGGCGGCGCGGACGGAGTCCCGGCTCGCGGAGGTCGCCAAGGAGGTCGCGGAGATCGGTCGGCGGGCGGTGGTGGTACCGACCGACATCGACGACGAAGCCGCCGCGCGCCGGCTGGTCGAGTCCTCTGTGGACGCTTTCGGTCGAGTGGACGCCTTGGTGAACAACGCCTTCGCGATGCCACCGATCACCGGGCTCGCCGAAGTCGGACTGCCCGAGCTGCGGGCGGCACTGGAGACGAACGTGCTAGCCACGCTCCGGCTGACCCGGTTGTTCGTGCCGGAGCTGGAGAAGACCCGCGGCTCGGCGGTGATGATCAACTCCGCGGTGCTGCGGCACTCGCGGCAGGGGTTCGGGCCGTACAAGACGGCGAAGGCGGCGCTGCTGGCGGTCGCGCAGGCGCTGGCGACCGAGCTCGGGCCGCGCGGGGTGCGCGTGAACTCGGTGGCGCCCGGCTACATCTGGGGCGACCACCTGAAGTTCTACTTCGCCTACCTGGCCCAGCAACGCGGCGTGACGGCGGAACAGGTTTACGAGGAGACGGCCGCGACGATCGACCTGCGGAAGCTGCCGGAGCCCGAGGAGATCGCCGACGCGGTGGTGTTCCTGGTCTCGGACCTGGCGCGCGCGATCACCGGGCACTGCCTGGACGTCAACGGCGGGGAGTACCACTCATGACGCGCGAGAACGTCGGCACGGTCGAGGATCTCCACGCCTCCGCCACCCGGTTCACGGGCCTCGACGACTTCGGCGACGACGACTACCGCGAAGGCCTCGCGGTCCTGCTGGAGTCGTACGAGCGCGACGCGTCACTCACGCCGTTCGGGCGGCGGGTCAAGCGCGCGTTCCTGCGGGGCGCGCTGATCGCCCGGCTGCTGAGCGAGGCGGCGTGGAAGCGCTTTCCCGAACACGCGGACGTCCCGATCGAGCGACCGATCTTCGTCACGGGCCTCCCCCGCACGGGCACGACGGCGTTGCACCGGCTGCTCACCGCCGATCCGGCGCACCAGGGGCTGGAGGTGTGGCTGACGGAGGTCCCGCAGCCTCGCCCGCCGCGGGCGACGTGGGCGGACAACCCGGTGTTCCAGCGGATCCAGGCCGGGTACGAGCAGCACCACGTCGAGCACCCGGAGTTCCTCGGCGCGCACGAGATGTCGGCGGACCAGGTCGAGGAGTGCTGGCAGCTGCTGCGGCAGTCGGCGAAGTCGGTGTCCTACGAGTGCCTGGCGTACCTGCCGACGTACTCGGAGTGGTTGCGGCGGCAGGACTGGACGGACGCCTACCGGCGGCACCGGCGGAACCTGCAGCTGATCGGGTTGCCGGACAAGGACCGGCGGTGGGTGCTGAAGAACCCGAGCCACCTGTTCGCGCTGGACGCGCTGATGGCTGTGTACCCGGATGCGCTGGTGGTCCAAACCCACCGCACGCCGTCGACGATCATCGCCTCGGTGTGCAGCCTGAACGAGCAGGCCGCGGCGGAGTGGTCGACCGTCTTCCACGGGGAGACCGTGGGGCGCACGCAGTTGGAGCTGTGGTCGCGCGGCGCGTCGGAGTTCCTCGATGCCCGCAAGCGCTATGACGCGGCCCAGTTCTGCGATGTGGACTACGCGGATTTCATGGCGGACCCGGTGGGCACGGTCGAGGGGATTTATCGCCATTTCGACTTGCCGTTCACGCCGTCCGCGCGGGCGGAGATGACGCGGCTGCAGCGGGAAAGCGCTTCCCGCCCCGGCCACCGGTACGCGCTGGAGGATTTCGGGTTGACCGTCGAGCAGGTCGATGAACGCTTCGCGCGCTACCTGGAGGCGCACGCCCCGAACAGGTGATGGGGCGCGGGTCTCGCTACCTGCGCGCGCCTTCACGACGTGACGTGACCCAAACCCCACTACCTGCGCGCGCACGCCCTCACGACGTGCCCGGCCCGGATCCCGCCACCTGCACGCCCGTGCCCTGACGACGCGACCCGGCCCGAACCCGCTACCTGCGCGCGCACGCCCTCACGACGTGCCCGGCCCGGATCTCGCTACCTGCTCGCGCCTTCACGACGTGACGTGACCCAAACCCCACTACCTGCGCGCGCACGCCCTCACGACGTGCCCGGCCCGGATCTCGATGTCCAGCCACACCTCTTCGGCGAGCGCTCCTCGCACGACTGCTTCCTCCGGTTGTGTGAGCGCGAGCCACACGAGAAGGTCGGCAGCGTTGGCGGGCTCGTCGTCGACCAGATCCGGCTCGCGCCCGGGCGCGAGGTAGCAGCGCAGCGACCACGGCGGCCGGGCCAGCTCGGCCAGCAGGTGCCGCTCGTGCTCGACGTAGGACACGACGAGGTCGTCACCACTCAGCTTCTCCGGCCGACTCGGATCGACGTGGATGCGCACCGGCCGCCGGGCGTCGGGTTCCGGCACCGTCACAGCGCCGGAACCACGTCCGCAGTACGACCCCGGCGCCACCCACGGCCGCACGGCGTCGGCCAGCTCGGTGAGCCCCGCACACGCGACGGTCCGCCCGGTCGGGGCCGATACGAGCCAGCCGCCGGGCCGGGCCTGCACGCGCAGACCCGGCCGAGCAAGCGCTTTTACCGCGCCCGCGACCGCACCTCGGGCAGGCACGCTGGCGAGGAAGGGGCGGGCCCAGTCCACTGCGCCGTGCTCACCGCAGGCTCCGCACATCCCGCCTCCTTTCGCTCCTCGCCCTTCCGCGGCGGACGACGCCCTCACACCCGGCGATCCCGCTCGGCCGGACGGTATCGCCGAGCCTGTGAGCCTCAGCAGGCGACGGAGCCCAGGCCACCGCGCCCGGACCGCGCACCACGAGGCCAGGGACGGAGGCAAGCCCCGGAAAGCCCCTCACGGCATCACGTCACCCGAGTTCGGACCCAGCGTCTGTCCACAGTAGAGGTTCCCACCCGGATCGCTGGCCAACAGAACAGCCGTGGGCGCGACCTCCTCCGGCCGCCCGAAGCGGCCCAGCGGCAGTTCCGCCCGCTTCGCCGCCTTCCAGTCCTCCGTGATGCCCTCGACCATGGGCGTCTCGATCGGGCCCGGCGCGATCGCGTTCACCAGCACGCCCCGCCCCGACACCTCCAGCGCGAGCGACTTCGTCAGCCCGATCACGCCGGCCTTCGCCGCCGCGTAGTGCGCCAGCCCGTGCCCGCCCTTGATGCCGAGCTGCGAAGCGATGTTGATCACCCGCCCCTGCCCGCGTTCGACCATCCGCGGCACGACGTGGCGGCAGCACAGGAACACGCCCGTGAGGTCCACGGCCAGCGTTTGCGACCACGTCTCCAGCGACATCTCGGTCAGCGGCGACTCGGTGAGGATCCCGGCCGAGTTGACCAGGATGTCGATCTCCCCGAGCCGCTCGGTGGCCGTCGCGACGGCCGCGGCCACCGAGTCCTCGTCGGTCACGTCGATCGGCACCGAGTCGAACGCCGCGCTCTCCGCCCGGTCCGCCACGACGACGCGCGCGCCTTCCTTCACGAACGCGCTCGCGATGGCGTGCCCGATCCCGCTCGCGCCGCCGACGACGAGCGCGGTCCGGTTTTCCAGCAGTGACACCAAATCCTCCCTACGCCGGCATTCGCACGGTCAGCCCGCCGTCCACTGTGATCGTCTGCCCGGTCACGTACGACGCCTCCGCCGACGTCAGGAACCGGATCACGGCGGCGATCTCCTCCGGCCGGGCCGGGCGGCCGAGCGGGATGTCCCGGCCGGCGCGCTCCAGCCCGTCCGGCCCAAGCGAGTTGACCGGGTCGAGCGACTGCGGCGTCACGACGTAGCCGGGCACGACCGTGTTCACCCGGATCCCGCGCGGCGCCAGCTCCACCGCCACGCTCCGGCTGAGCCCGAACACCCCGGCCTTCGCCGCGCCGTAGTGCGCGTGCTCGCCCCAGCCGTAGACACCACCGGCGATCGACGACACCGCGACCATCGCGCCCGGCCCGCTCATCCGCGCCGCCGCGGCGCGGAACACCCGCAGCACGCCGGTGAGGTCCACCTGCAGCAGGCCGTCCCACGCCGCGTCGTCGAGGTCCGCGAGCGCGGCCTTGCGCAGCACCCCGGCGTTGGCGACGGCGAAGTCCAGCCGCCCCCACTCGTCGAGGGCACGCTGCGCGAAAGCGTCCACTTGGGACGAGTCGCGCACGTCGACCTCGTGCACCACACACTCCCCACCGGCCTCCTTCACCGCGGCGACCGTCTCCTGTGGATCGTGCGGATCACCGGGGAACGTGCCGACCACGGTCCGCACGCCCCGTTCCGCGTAGGCGACGGCCAGCGCGCGGCCGATGCCGCTCGCGGCGCCGCTGATGATCGCGACCTCCATCACGCCTCCAGCGTCTTGACCTTGCGGGCGGCGAACATCACCAGTCCCGACGCGAACGTGCCCACCGCACCGACCAGCAGCGCCGCCGTGTTCCAGTTCGAGCCCGAGGCGAGCATCGCCGTGGTGATCACCCCGGCGAGGATCGCGCCCGGCTGGGAAAGCGCGTTCAGGAAAGCGGTTCCCGTGGCGCGACAACGGGTGTCGTAGCACTCTCCCATGTAGAACAGCAGCGCCGCGTACGGTCCGATGAGGAAGAACATCCCCAGCGAGTACAGCGTCACCACCGCGACGGTCCCGCTCGCGACGGTCAGCGTCAGCGTGAACAGCACACCCGAGATCAGCCAGCCGATCGCGATCACGTTCCGGCGGCCGAAGCGGTCACCGATCCAGCCGTGGAACACGTACCCGAGGTAGCCGATCGCGTTGATCACGATGAGCATCACCAGCGAGCCGGTGAAGCTGACGCCCTTGCCCGCCGTGAGCACTGTCGTGCCGAGCACGCTGAACACCTGGATGCCGAACCAGTTGACCAGCCACGCGAACCCGAGCACCAGCGTGTTCCGCAGCGCCGCGCCCTTGAAGATCGCCGCCAGCGGCGCCGACGGCTCGGCCGACACTCCGTACTCCCCCGCCAGCGCGGCCGCCTCGTCGGCCTTGCCCTGCTTGCGCAGCGCACGCAGCCGCTGCTCCAGCTCGAACTGCGGGCTCTCCTTCAGCCCGCGCCGCGCCAGCGCGATGACGACCGCGGGGAACACGGCGAGCAGGAAACAGCCGCGCCAGCCGACCAGCGGCAGGAAGATCGCGACGAACGCCGACGCCAGCAGCACGCCAAGCGGCCACCCGCCCTGCACGAGGCTGTAGATCAGGCCCCGCCGCTTCTTGATCTTCTCGTCCTCGGTGACGGCGTAGATCTCGTTGAGGTACGTCGCGTTCACCGCCTGCTCGGACAGGCCGAGCCCGCCGAAGGCCCGCACGCCGACGAGGTACCCCGCACCGGGGGTGGCGGCGCTGAGCGCGGAGGCGACGGCGGTGCCGGAGACCGTCAGGATCATGCCGCGGCGGCGGCCGATCCGGTCGACGATGGGTCCCACCGCGAGCGCCACCACCGCCGTGCCGACGGAGACCAAAGTGGACACGAGCGACGCCGTGGAGTCGCTCCAGCCGAAGTGCCCGCCGATCTCCGGGAGCAGGGTGCCGAACAGGATGTAGTCGTAGACGGCGAACAGCCAGGCGAAGAACGCGATGATCGTCGCCCGGCGGGTGGCCTTGACCCCGACGCGGGGGAAGGAGCGCACACCGGTGGAAGGCGCAGTGGTCATGAGAGTGCCCTTCTGGGGAGGGTAGTGCTCAGGAACGGGGGAAACGCGCGAGGAAGTCGTCGGCGATCTCGTCGAAGGTCGACCAGCGCACGCCTTCGTGGCTGTTGATGTGCTCGATGAGGCGCTCGAGCATGAGCAGGTTCTGCGGGCGGCCGGAGACGTCCGGGTGGATGGTCATGGTGAACACGCCGTAGTCCAGCTCGCGGTAGACCCAGTCGAACTGGTCGCGCCACATCTGTTCGAGGTCACGCGGGTTGACGAAGCCGTGACTGTTGGCGCTGGCCTTGACGAACATCATCGGGGGCAGGTCGTCGAGGTACCAGTTCGCCGGGATCTCGACGAGGTTCGTCTCCTCGCCGCGGACCAGCGGCTTCATCCACTCCTCGGCGGGCTTGGCGTAGTCGATCTTCGTCCAGCTGTCGCCGACGCGCACGTAGTACGGCGTGAAGTCGTTGTGCATCAACGAGTGGTCGTACTTGATACCGCGTTCGAGCAGCAGCTCGTTGGTGACCGGGGAGAACTCCCACCACGGCGCGACGTAGCCGGTCGGCGCGCTGCCGGTGAGCTTCTCGATCAGCTCGATGCTGCGGTCGAGGATAGCGCTTTCCTGCGCGCGGGTCATCGCGATCGGGTTCTCGTGCGAGTACCCGTGCGCGCCGATCTCGTGCCCGGCGTCGACCACCATCCGCGTCTGGTCCGGGAACGTCTCGATCGAGTGGCCGGGGATGAACCAGGTCGTGCGCAGGTCGTTGTGCTCGAACAGCTTCAGCAGGCGCGGGACGGCGACCTCGCCTGCGAACATGCCGCGCGAGATGTCGCAGGGCGAGTCCTCGCCGCCGTAGGAGCCGAGCCAGCCGGCCACCGCGTCGACGTCCACGCCGAAGGCGACACGAATTTCCTTTGCCACGTCAGTACTTCCTTCCGAGAGACAGGGGGTTGCGGGCGCCGAAGGGGTTCTCGGCGTGCCGGGTCAGTTCCTCGGCCACGCGCACCGGATCGCGGTGGGCGGCCAGCAGGGCGGTCAGCAGGATGCGGGCCTGCGACGGGCGGAGCATCCCGGTGGGGACGGCTCCCGCCTCGACGAGGTCCACGCCACCGCCGTTGCCGTAGAGCGCGGCGACGGGCCCGGCGTGGACACGGGTGGACAGGGCGACGACGACACCGTCGGCGGTCAGCCGGGCGACGGCGTCGCGGATGCGCGGGTTGCCGTTGCCCGCGCCGGTCGCTTCGAGCACGACACCGGTCGCGCCCGCCGCGACCACGGCGTCCAGCGCGGCGGTGTCCACGCCGGGGTAGAGCGCGACGATGTCGACCCGCGCGTCGAGGCCGGTCAGCTCGACGCGCGGGCCGCGGGCGGGGGCCGCGGTGAACAGCACCGCGCCTTCGCGGACCTGGCCGACGGGACCGGCGTCGGGGGTGGAAAACGCCGCAGCGGCAAGGGTTTGCGTCTTGCGCGTACCCCTGGCGGCGAACACCGCCCCGTCGAAGGTGATCAGCGCGCCGCGGTCGCGGGCCCGTTCGTCGGCGGCGACGGTGATGGCGTCCGCGAGGTTGCGCGGGCCGTCGGTGTCGGCCGCGTCCGCCGGCCGCTGCGCGCCGGTGAACACCACCGGACGCGGGTCGTCGTGCACGAGGTCGGCGAGGAAAGCGGTTTCCTCCATGGTGTCCGTGCCGTGCGTGACCGCGACGCCGAGCACGCCCGGTTCGGCCAGCGCGGCGCGGATCTCCCGCGCGATGAGCGCCATGTCGGCGGGGGTGAGCAGGTAGCTGCCGACGCACAGCACGTCCCGGCCCTCGACGGGGACCGGCACGTTGAACGGCAGGCGGTCGAGCAGCGCGGACACCGCGTCGCTGGCGAGGCTCGCACCCCGCCCGTTCTGGCGCGACGCGATCGTTCCGCCCGTCGACAACACCACGACCTTGCTCACCATACCTCCTCGGAGTGACCACGGCGGTCACCTTCAGCTACCCAATCGTTTGGCCCAAACGTTTGGGTATCATGCACACGAGGAGGGGCCGCGGTCAATCAACTCGCTGTTACGATCGGGAAAGGCTCTGTAAACCCGCCGGGAGGCAGCGCGAAGTGGGCACGGAGAAGCAGCGACCCGTCACCCTGCGCACCCTGGCGGACCAGCTCGGGCTGCACGTCTCCACGGTGTCCCGGGTGCTGCACGCGAAGCCGGACGAAGGCGCGCGAGCGGCGTCAGGCGCGACGGTGGAGCGGATCCGCAAGCTGGCCGACGAGCTGGGCTACCGCCCCAACCCGCACGCGACGAGCCTGCGGACGCGGCGGAGCAACCTCGTCGGCGTGCTCGTGCCGCGCCTGTCGGACATCGTGCTCGCGACGATCTACGAGGGCATCGAGGAAGCGGCGGCGGAGCACGGACTGTCGACGTTCGTCACGAACACGCGGGACGTGCCGGAGGTGCAGCGGGCGCGCACCGAAATGGTGCTGGGCCGCCGCGTGGACGGGCTCATCTTCGGTGATGCCTACGCCGACGGGGAATTCCTCGCTTCCGTCGCCGCTCGCGGTGTCCCGTTCGTGCTGGTGAGCCGCCGCTCGGGCGAGTACCCGTCGGTGACGTGCGACGACTACGAAGGCGGCAGGCTCGCGGCGGAACACCTGTTGTCGCTGGGGCATTCGCGGGTCGCGGTGATCGCGGGCGAGCCGTACGCCAGCACGGGAATCGACCGGACGGCGGGTTTCGTGGACGCCTTCGCGGCGGCCGGCTGCCCCGTGCCGGAGTCCCGCATCGTCCACACCCCGTTCGACGCGCGCGGCGGCCGCCTCGGCGCCGAGCGGCTCCTGGCGGAACGCCCGTCGGCGATCTTCGCGGTGAACGACTTCGCGGCAATCGGCGCCATCGGCGCGGCACGCGACGCGGGGCTGCGGGTCGGCGAGGACATCGGGATCGTGGGCTTCAACGACACTCCCTTGGCGGCCGAGCTGCCGGTCCCGCTGACGACGGTGCGCTCCCCCATGCACGAGATGGGGTACCGGGGGTTGTCGTTGCTGGTGCGTCTGATGGCGGGCGAAACCGTCGAGCCGGAAAGGCTTATGCCGAAGCTGATGGTGCGTGCTTCGACGACGGGGTGACCTCTGTCCCCTTTGGACTGAGGCGAGCCAGCGCGGCCGCGCTGGGGCTGCCCGGCTCCGCGGTGTACATCACCAGCCGGAGGTCGGTTCCGGGCACCAGCAGCGTGTGGCAGTCCAGCTCCAGTTCGCCGAAATCGGGATGGCGCAAGCGTTTGCGCAGCGTCGGGACCGGTTGCACGTCGTGCTCGCGCCAGCCGGCGGCGAACTCGGGGTTGTGTGCGGCGTAGGCGTTGACCAGCTCGGCGAGCACGCGGTCGGCCGGTCTGCGGGCGCTGGCCGTCCGCAACTGCGCGGCCGACTGCCGGGCGAAGCGGCCCGGCTGTCCTGAACAGACCGTGCCGCCCAGGCGCATGGCGATCCGCAGGACGTTGCGCTCCGCCACGGGCAGCTCCGCGAACTCGGTGATCAACGCGGCGGCGGCGTCGTTCCAGGCCAGGATGTCCTGCCGCTCGTCGGCCAGGTACGCCGGTACCGGGCCGAGGCGGTCCAGCAGCAGGCGGGCGTGGGCGGGCACCTCGGCGCGTTCGTCGTCCGGCCCGGGCGGGACCTGGCCGGCCAGGCGGGCGAGGTGCTCGCGTTCCACGCCGGTCAGCCGCAGCGCCGTGCCGAGCGCGGCCAGCACTTCGGGGGACGGGCGCGGCGCGCGGGCCTGTTCGAGACGTTCGTAGTAGCTGACCGACACCCCCGCCAGCGCGGCGACTTCTTCGCGCCGCAGGCCGGGGGTGCGGCGGCGGCCGGTCGCCGGTAGCTGGTTCGGCCGCAGCGCTTCCCGGCGGCGTCGCAGGAAGTCGGCCAGTTCCCCTTTGCTCATCACGTTCATCGTGGCACGGGGCGGCGTCGCCAGCCACGGACTGGCAGTCCGTGGCTCAGCTGGGTGTGCCACGGTGCCGGACGGTCCGTGACTGTGGACGACATGACTCAACCCGAAGACCTGGTCCAGAAGATGCTGGATCTGCTGCTGGCCAAGGACATGAACGCGGTCGCCGACCTGTGGGCGGAGGACGGGGTCGCGGAGTTCCCGTTCGCCGCGGGAGCCTCGCCGCGGCGGCTGACGGGCCGCGAGGAGGTCCGCCGGTACCTGGCGGACTACCCCGAGCGGATCGACGTGCGGGAGTTCCCGGCGCTGACGGTGTACCGCACGGATCACCCGGACACGATCGTGGTCGAGCTGACCGCGACCGGCCTCACCGTTCGTACTGGGGAGCCGTACCGGTTGGACTACATCGTGGTGGTGACGGTGCGGGACGGTCTCATCACGCGGTACCGGGACTACTGGAGCCCGCTGGCCGCGGCGTCGGCGGCCGGGGTGCTGCCGGAGTTGCTCGCGTCGGTCGCCCGATGAGCGCGGTACTGGTGACCGGCGGCACCGGGAAGACCGGGAGCGAGCTGGTCAGGCTGCTGCGGGAGCGCGGGGTCGTGGCCAGGGTGGCGTGCCGCAAGCCGCCTGCGGGTGATCCGGACGCAGTCGCCTTCGACTGGACCGACCCGGCGACGCACGCTCGCGCGCTGGAGGGCGTGGACCGGGTTTTCCTGGTGCCACCGGTGAACAGCGTCGACCCGGTGCCGGTCGTCGCCCCGTTCCTGGCGGAGGCGGAACGGCGCGGGGTGCGGCGGCTCGTGCTGCTCGGAACGGCCATCGTGCTGCCGAACTCGCAGGAGTTGGCGGCCGAGGTGCGGGCGCGGCCGGGCTGGGTGGTGCTGCGCCCGTCGGGGTTCATGCAGAATTTTTTGAGCCCGCACCCGCTCGGCGAACGGATCCGCCGGGACGGCGAGATCCGCACGTCGGCCGGCGAGGGCCGCATCGGCTGGATCGACGCGCGCGACATCGCGTCGACGGCCGCCGTGCTGCTGTCCTGCTCCGACATTGACCCCGCGGAGCCCCGCGACCACCTGCTGACCGGCCCGAAGGCGCTGAGCTACCCAGACGCGGCGGCGATCATCTCGGCCCACACGGGCCGGCCGGTCCGCGTGGTGCACGCGGACAGCCGGGAGCTGTCGGCGCACTACCAGGCGGCCGGCGTGCCCGCCGCGTTCGCGGAGGCCCTCGTGGCGGTGGAGGCCCGCGTGCGAGCGGGCCGGGAGGACCAGGTGACCACGACGGTCCTCGACCTGACCGGGCACGCGCCCAGGTCGTTCGCGGAGTTCGCGCAGGAGCACGCGGGGGCGTGGTTGGCCGGGTGAGTTGGGGTGCGCCTCCGCGCTTGATGCCGCGGAGGCGCACCCGGGTGTTTGGTGTGCCTGTGGCGTTGGCCTGCGGGGCGGGCCCGGAGGCGGTCAGCGCCTTGACGCTCGGGGCGCGTGCCCGGCACGCCCGGGTGCGGGCGGGTCGGCGTGCCCGGCACGCCCGGGTGCGGGCGGGTCGGCGTGCCCGGCACGCCCGGGTGCGGGCGGGTCGGCGTGCCCGGCACGCCCGGGTGCGGGCGGGTCGGCGTGCCCACCTGCGGACCAGTCGGCACGCCCGCTGTCGGGCGCAGCCGGGTGCGTGCGGTATGTTGACGAACAACTCATAACGGCCGGGGTGCGCTCGCCCTGTGCCCTGGGGCCGGTAGCTCAGTTGGTTAGAGCAGGGGACTCATAATCCCTTGGCCGCGGGTTCGAGCCCCGCCCGGCCCACCAGCTGCGACCAAGCATGATTGCCAGAGAACTAGAACGCTTCGTCGACCTTGAAGATCGCCTCTTCTGGATTCGTCATCGCCGAATTGCTGTTCTCCGACTCGAACGTTCGCATTTTCAGTGGCCAACGCCAGAACGTGCTCACCGCGACGCCAAATACGCCCAGACGTTGAGGCCGATCACCACGACCAGCGCTCCGCACCACAGCAGCCACCAGCCCAGCGCCGCGTGCCGCGCCACGAGCCCGAGCACACCGGCGGCGAGGATCCCGACCGTGCCGACCGCGGTGAACAGCGACACGGCACTCGTCCGTGGATGGTCCTTCATGCGCTCGGGGTACCCACCCGGTCCCCGAGTCAACAAGATCACAGCTCGGGACGAGCACCGGGTTTTCGCTCCGGAACGGCCGTTCCGGAGGTTAGGCTCCGCGCATGGAGCCATGGGGGTTGTCCGGACCGCAGTTCACCGGCCTGTACTTCGCGGCCGTGGTGGCCGGGATCCTGCTGACCTTCCTGCTGCGGCGGCTGGTGGCACGGCGCCCGGTCCCGCCGGCGCAGAGCAAGCTGAGCCTGCGGGAGGCCGCGTACCTCGCGGGCGGCCCGCGCCGCGTGCTGGACTCCGCGGTCGCCACGCTGCTGAAGGCCCAGCGGCTGCGGGCGCGGCGCGGCGGGTGGCTCCAGGCCGTCGGCAAGGAGTCGAGCGAAGCCGACCTGGCGCGCGCCGTGTACGACCACGTCCGGGAGTACGGCGAGCGATCGCTGCGCCAGGTGCGTTCGGCGCTGCGACGCCATCCGGAGGTACGGGAAACGCGTGCCTCGCTCGTGGAACGCGGACTGATCGTTCCACAGGCGTGGTCGCGTGCGCTGCTGTGCGCGCTCCCGCTGCTCGTGGTGCTCGGGGTCGGCATCGCCCGGCTGGTCAACGGCGTCCGGCTGTACCGGCCCGTCGGCAACCTGATCCTGCTGCTCGTCTGCGCCGCGATCGCCACGTTCGTCGCGCTCTGGCCACGATCGCCGTGGCGCAGCCGGGCCGGAGCAGAGGTGCATACCGCGATGCGCAGCCGGAACCGCTCGAAGAACCTCCCGGTCAGACTGCCCAGTCTGACCGGCGCGGCCGCGGCCGTCGCCATCGGCGGCATCGCCGCCTATCCGAACCAGGCCATCGCCCAGGCCCTCGGTGCGTCCAGCTCATCGGGCTCCTCCGGGGGCGACTCGTCGTCGTTCAGCTCGTCGTGCAGCAGCGGTTCCTCGTGTGGCGGCGGAGGCGGGTGCGGCGGCTGATGGGCGCGCTGGGTGTCGGGATCGGCTGGCGGCCGGAGCTCGACCTGACGGTGGAACGACTGCCGGGAGTGGACTTCGCCGAGGTGGTCGCCGAGAACCTGCGGCCGGACCGGCTGCCGGAATCCCTTGTACTGCTGCGAAAACGCGGGCTCCCCGTGCTGCCGCACGCGGTTTCGCTGTCGCTGGGCGGTGCCGCGCCGGTCGAGATGAAGCGCGTCGCGCACCTGGCCGCGCTGGCCGAAGCCCTCGAAGCTCCCCTGGTGAGCGACCACGTGTGTTTCGTGCGGGCGGGTGGCCTCGACTCCGGGCACCTGCTGCCGGTGCCCCGCACCCGCGAGGCGCTGGACGTGCTCGTGGCCAACGTGCGCGCGGCTCAGAAAGCGCTTCCCGTGCCGCTCGCGCTGGAGAACATCGCCGCCCTGTTGGACTGGCCGGACGCGGAACTGACCGAAGCGCAGTTCCTCACCGAGCTGACCGAGCGCACCGGCTGCCTCCTCCTGGTCGACGTGGCGAACCTGTACGCGAACGCGCGCAACCTCGGCAGCGACCCGGAACGCCTGCTCGACGAACTGCCGCTGGAGAGGCTGGCGTACGTGCACATCGCGGGCGGCGTCGAGCGCGACGGGGTGTACCACGACACGCATGCCCATCCGATCCTCCCCGAGGTCCTCGAGCTGCTCGAGGAGCTGGCGGCACGCACCGATCCGCCTGGTGTCCTGCTCGAACGCGACGACGACTTCCCGACCGACGACGAGCTCGCGGCCGAGCTGGCGGCGATCCGCGCGGTGGTGACCCGGCCGTGACGGAGCCCCAGCGGGAACAGCTCGCCGCGGCTCAGGCGGCCCTCCTGCGTACGCTGCTCGCCGGTGCTCCCCCGCCGCCGGGCTTCGACCCCGTCCGGCTGGACGTGGAAGCGGCGGCGCTGCGGGAGAAACGTGGGCGCGTCGTGGCGAAACTCGCCTTCCGGGAGTGCCGGCTGCTCGGAGAGCGCTTTCCGGCGTTGTTCGCCGAGTACGCGCGGGCTCATCCGCGGCAGGAGGGCGTCCGCGCCCGGGAGGACGCGCGAGCGTTCGTGGCGTGGGCCCGCCGCGAAGGCCACCTCAAGCGATGGCCGTGGGCCCGCTTCCGGCGCTGACCGCCGTGCGGCTCTCCCGCGGTAGTGATGCTGCCCTGGTTGGTACTCCCGGCTCATCCCGCTGCGAACTCGGTCAGCGGATCGGTGTGCGCAGGCGTCCAGCCCAGCTCGCGCTGCGCCTTGGCGGGGGTGAGCTGCTGGTCGAGGGCGAACGCGTCGGCGATCGGGCCCATCTGCTCGCGGGCCTGCTCAAGGCTGAGGGAGACGGTCTTCCCGTCGAGCCCGGCGGCGTGGGCGCAGGCCTCGGCGACCTCCTTGGCCGTCGGGTTGACCCCGCCCACGCCGAGGTACACCGAGCCCGCCGGAGCCGACAACGCCGCCACGTACAGCCGGGCGAGGTCGTCGAGGTGGACCAGTGCCCAGTGGTTGCCGCCGTCGCCGATGTAGGGGATCGCGCCGCTTTCCTTCCCCGGCTGGACGAAGAAGATGTCGATCAGGCGGTTGTCGCCCCCGTAGAGCAGGCCGGGCTGGACGATGACCGGTCGTCCGCCGTCGGTGGCCCGGGCCAGCACCGCGTTCTCGACGGCCTGCCGCCAGGCCACGACGGCCGGCGGGTTCCACGGTGCGGTTTCGTCCTGGACCCCGTCGGTGTCGCCGTAGACCCAGCTGCCGCCGGTGTGCACGTAGGTGCCGCCCCCGACGCCGTCCTGCATCGCGGTGGCGGCCGCCAGGTCCTCCTCGCCGCTGGTGGCCTGAGCGAGGTGGATCACCGCTTCCGCCCGCGCCGCTGCCTGGTTGAGCACGTCGAGGTCGGTCAGGTCGCCACGGACCGCGCTCGCCCCGGCGGCGACCACGGCCGCCTCGGCACGCTCGCTGCGCGCGAGCGCCTCGACGGTGTGCCCTTGCCGTACCAGCTCGCCGATCGTCGCGCGGCCGATGTAGCCCGAACCGCCCGTGAGGAAGAACTTCATCGCTGTCCCATCACTCGTGTTCCGTTCCTCCTCCACGGTGACCCGGGCAGCCGGGGTGCGTCCAAGACCCGTTCCGCGCGCTGTGATGCCGCAACGGCATCACAGACCTGCGATGATGGGCGGGAGCGGAGGTGCGTCGACGTGGACTTCGACTTGCGGAAGCTGCGATATTTCGTGGCGGTGGCCGAAGAGCTGCACTTCGGGCGGGCCGCCGCGCGGCTGCACATCGCCCAGCCGGCGTTGTCGCGTCAGATCCGCGCCCTCGAGGACGAGCTGAAGACGCCGCTGTTCGTCCGCGACCGCCGGAGCACGGTCCTCACCGCAGCGGGTGAACAGCTCCTGGCGGATGCCCGGGGCCTGCTCGCGGCGGCCGAGGCCGTGCACCGGAGGGTCTCGGCCGCGGCCGAGGCGAAGCCGGTGCTCACCGTGGGGTTCATGCCGGGCATCGTGGTCACCCCCGCGATGCAGGAACTGGTCCGGCGGCGGCCGGACGTCAGCGTCCGGCTGCTGCGCACCAGCTGGCACGACCAGGTGGAGGTCGTCCACGACGGCCGCGTGGACGTCAGCATCGTCAGACTGCCGGTCGACCAGCGCGGGCTGACCGTGCGACCGCTGTTCACCGAACCCCGCGTCGTGATGGTGCCCTCAGGGCACCGGCTGGCCGGCAAGGAGTCCGTGTCGGTCACCGAACTCGCCGACGAGCACCTGCTGCAGGACCCCGACGCCGTCCCGGAGTGGCGCGACATCGCCCTCGAACTGCGCAAGCCGGACCGCCCCGAAGTGCCTCGCATCAACAGTGTCGAAGAGAAACTGGAACTCGTCGCCGCCGGAGCGGGGATCAGCGTGATCCCGTTGTCGACGGCGACGTTCTACACCCGCCCGGACGTCATCGGCATCCCGGTCGAGGACATCGGGCCGAACCAGGTGTGCCTGGCTTGGCTCGCGACGCGCCGGTCGCCGCTGATCGACGCTTTCGCCGCCGCCGCGGCAAAGCTGGTGCCCTAGTCTCGGCAAGCGCTCCCGGCGGCCTCTACGAACACCATGCCGCGGTGGGACGCTTCCGGCCAACGGCACCCGAACGGGCATGCAGCACGATGACACGGTCAGCTCAAAACAAACCGGGACGACCACACCCCCGGAGCTGACGCTCGAGGCTTCCGGCTCCTTGCCGGAAGGGAGCCGGAAGCCTCCCCGGTGCCAAGCCGTCGCGGTCATCAAGACCGAACGTTCGCCTCGTACACTGGGAGCGACCAGGAAGCAGGTGACCAGGTGTCGGAAGCACGTGCCCGGCTGCTCGGCACAGCCAGCCGGCTCTTCTACGCGGAGGGGCTGCACTCGGTGGGCATCGACCGGATCGTCGCCGAGGCGAAGGTCACGCGGGCCACGCTCTACCGGCACTTCCCCAGCAAGGACGACCTGGTCGTCGCCTACCTGACCGCCGCGGACGAACTGATCCGGAGCCAGATCGACTCCGTGCGCGCTGCCGGGCACTCCCCCGCGGACACAGTCCGGGCCGTCGCCGGGACGATCACCGACGGCATCCGCTCCGACGGGTTCCGCGGGTGCGCGTTCCTCAACGCCGCCGCCGAGTACCCCGACGTCGATCACCCGGTCCACCAAGCAGTCCTCAAGCACCGGCAGTGGTTCCTCGACACGATCACCGAGCTGATGGCCGCCACCGGCGAGACCACACCCGAGCCGCACGCCCGACACTTCGTCATGCTGCGCGACGGCGCGATGGCGGCGGGTTGCCTGTCCGACCCCGCGCCGGTCTGCGAGACCTTCCTGCTCGGCGTCGAAGGGATCCTGAAGTACCGGGATGCGTCCATAGTGGACCAGGCCGCGGTGAAGGCGCGCCTGCACTGACAGTGGGATACGCCGGCACCGCTTGCCAGAGCCGGTCCAGCGGCACCCCGCCGATCACTGCGGTCGTCGCCGCGTGCAGCAGTTCCGCGCCATCCGGGGCCGACGAGCTGAACAAGAACACCTGCGACGCGTCCGTGGCCTTCGCGCCGAGTTCCTCCGCCAGTTCCCGGTGCAGAGCCGCCTCCACCGAGGCGTCGGTCTCCTCGACGCCACCACCGGGGGCGGTCCAGTACGGCGCCTGACCCGGCTTGGTCCGCTTGATCAACACCCACCGGCCACTGTCGTCGATGAGGATCGCCCGCGCAGCGCGACGTCCGGCGGTCACGTGTTCCGACATGTCATCAGCTTGAACGAAAACTCAACCCCTGGCGAGCTTCGACTCGTGGTCCGCGGCCCTGATGGGCTCCGGCAGCCGATAGCGCGGCGAAAGGTCGAGGACGATCTGCACGGCCGTGTCAACGGACACCTTGTGCCCGGGCGAAACGAAGATCGGTTTGACTCCCGGACGTGTGCGCAGCACGTACCCCACCACCCGGCCGTTCATGTGCACCGGGGACCGATCGCCACGGTTTTGGCCTGGCTCCGAGTACTCGCCCATCATCGGATTCTTCGCCACGCCGATCGTCGGAAGATCCAGCAGCAGCCCGAGGTGACAAGCAAGGCCGAACGACCGCGGGTGCGCGATACCGTTCCCGTCGCAGAGGACGACATCAGGTGCGGCGGATAGCTTCCGCAGCACCTCGACCAGAACCGGTACTTCGCGGAACGCGAACAGCCCTGGGACATAAGGGAATTCCGAACTCGCTTCAGCGACCGCGCTCTCGACGACGGAGAAGTCGGCCACGTCGAGCACGGCAGCGGCACCGAAGGCTCGATCCGACGACGAGCGATAGGCCACATCCACACCCATCGCAGTCCTTATCGGCCCGTGCAGGTCATCTTCAATGCGGATGTGCCGCCGGAGTTCGTTCTGGATTTCGACCGCTTCGGCTTCATCGCGAGGCAATGTAGTCGTCAACTCGTGGAAGGGAGTCGACCCGCAGGACCGAAACACGGTCGAAGAGTAACAGTTGTCATACAGATGATGATCAGCACCCCCAGCGGCAGGGGTACCTGGTAAGAACGGCGACCGGATCGACAGGAAGTGACACCATGCCCGTTGTTGATGCTCGTCAGTTCTATTGGTCAGCGCCGCCGTTCGAGGAGCAGCCGCTCTTCCGCGCACCCGAGGAGGTGATGACGGGCTGGACGGAGATTGCCAACCAGGCTCAGATCGAACTGGAAAGGTTCGGCCTGCCAGCAACAGTGATGAGGGCCGAGGAAGATTTCAGTGTCGCGTCCCCCGGGGTGCAAATCCTCGTATGTAGCGCGCGCCCGTTCGGAGTTGTCCTAAACTGGGAACCACCCATCGCCGGAACACCCGAATTCACGAAAGTAGTGCTCGACGGAGCGGTCAATTCCCCACTACTGACCTATGTCGCCAAGGGGCGAATAGCGATGCTGGACGCAAGTGCGGCGATATTGAACGCCGCGGGCTTCATAACCATGAAAGATTACGCCAACGGGGACGGTAGCACTTACGACTACCGGGTCTTGTTCGCGCCGAAGGCCTCGATCATCGAACGCTGACCGCGGGTGGGCACCGGATGAGCGAGGGCAACCCAACGCATCCACCGGCGACAGAGATCTTCTACCCGATACGAGGCCAGTCACGTCGTCCCACCTGCTTCGCATGGGACCATCAGGTAGCCGCTTCCACAGTCCACTCCTTGAAGAGCTTTGCGAGCCGCTCCCTGGTCTGCGCGGTGAGGATACCGCGCGCATCGTCAGCAAGTGGTTTCAACGCGTGCTCACGCACTTCGTCGTGCCCCTCAGGCGCCGGACAACTGAAGACGGCGAGGATCCGCAGCGACCGGATGGCATCGTCACCGGTCAACAAACTCAGCAACGGGACTTGAGCCACCGCGGCCCCCTTGAACGCAGCCCAGACTTTGTCGACCATGATGTCGATCACGACGTCAGTGACTACTGAACGATATTTCTGCATCGAAGATTTCCGAATCGCGTCCTTGACCAACTGCTTTCCCCGCTCCGGGATCTTGTCGAGCGCGGTGTTGAACTTCACGGTTACCTGAACGAGACCGATGAACAGATCACACCACCCGTGGTGCGCGAGTTGACGCGCCACCTCCCTGACGTCTGGAACCGTGCCGCGGAGTTCTGCCACGATCGCTTCCCAGACACCCGTCATCGCCTCGGCGAAGATCTCCACCTGCTCGATCGACGACGGCTGGGCTGACACGGCAGCACCTTCGGGCGACCGCCCTCCAGGTGAGGAGGTTGGATAATTCACACTGCGAGACTCGACCCGCTGCGGCGGGACACCGGGCAAATCGCTCCCGCTGTCGGACACATCGCCTTCCGGCAAAGTTGACACCGATTCCTCATCTATCGCCGCGCCCCGTACGACAGGTCGGCCAGGTTCCCGCCCCGAGATCTCCCTGGTATCCCCACTTCCACTCGCAGACTCGGCCGCCAGGCCGGACAACGAGCGACGGCTCCGATGTGACGCCAACCAGCCCGCCACTTCGAGCCTCGCGAAATCCGCAACCGCGGCTCGGACATGCACGTTCGAGCGGGCACGACCGGGTTTGTAGTACTTTTCCCACTTGATCGCTATCTTTTCTTTTTTTACCTGCCGATCCCGCACATCGCCTTTCGCCAGCCCGAGCCAACCTTCCCAGCCGTGCAACGAGCCCCCGCAGCCGGAACAGGCACACGCATGCCCCACAGCCTTCGCGCAGTTCTCGTTGTGGTTACCATTCCGCGATGCCAATACAGACACCCCCAGGAGTAGCACTTCCCTGATCGTCCGCAACGCAGAGGCGGTTTTCGACCGCCACTACGGTGAAGGTTTCGCTTACCCTCAGTGAGGCCCTCCAGCAGCACTCTGACCTGGCACCCACCAGCGGTACTACAGCACGTATTTGCCATCCGGCGGTAACGCGGACATCCCAACGGACGACCCATGGTCGGAAGATCCGTCGTGGGAAGCCGGTTATGTCGTTCTATTTGCGCACGAGTGTCAAACTCGGTCCTGTTCGCGTGAACATGTCACGTTCCGGGCTCGGAGCTTCGGTGGGCGTTCCCGGTTTCCGGGTCGGCGCCGGTCCACGCGGCTCGTACATCTCGCTTGGCGATGGCCTCGTGTCGTACCGCGCGACCGTCCGCCCAAGCCGTGGTTCGACGAAGCGCCCCACGCCGGCCGCACGTCCGCTTCCCGGCCTCCCATCGCCTGGCGACGTCGTCCTGTCCGACGTTTCCGGGGCGACCACGATCGAGATGGCCGAGGTCGGTTCGAGCGAGCTCGTCACGCAGCTCAACGACGCGGCACGGTCTCCCCTGTTCTGGCCGTGGAGCCTGGCGCTCGCACTCGTCCTGACAGTGCTGTCCCCCTGGGTGCTCCTCGCCGGGGTACTGCTGACCGTGTGGCTGTTCTGGAAGGACAGGGTGCGGCGCACGGTCGTGGCCTTCTACGACGTGCAGGGCCCGGAGGCGACCCGGTTCCAGCGGCTCGTTGATTCCTTCGGACAGGCTCGGACGGCACAGCGCGCCTGGCACGTCGTCGCCTCCGGCGCGGTGTCGACGACCCACCAGCACAAGACGAACGCGGGCGCTTCCGCACTCGTGAAGAGAGTCCCGTTGACCATGGGAATCGGAGGCCCCCGGCACCTCTCGTCGAACATCGCCATACCGTCGCTCACCACACCCCGGCGCTCGATCTACCTGTTGCCCGACAGGGTGCTGGTCCGGGACGGCCGGCACTACGCCGACATCGCCTACGGCAGTCTGCGGTCCGAGGCGGCTCTGCAGCGGTTCATCGAGGACGGTTCGGTGCCCTCGGATTCCCTCGTTCTCGGCCACACCTGGCAGTACGTCAACGTGAAGGGCGGGCCCGACCGCCGGTTCAAGAACAACCGGAAGCTGCCCATCCTGCAGTACGGACGGCTGTCCCTGACCGGCAGCGGTGGTTACCAAGCGATCTTCGACTTCTCCACTCCGCGCGCGAGTTCGGTCCTGGGGGAGTCCCTCACCGCGATGTCCGCCGCGCTCGTTGCTCCTGCTCCGCAGCGGCAGCCCGCGTCCGGCGGTCCTTCGCCTTCCGTACCTTCGATCGATCTCGATCGACTTGTCGAGAACGGCGCGAAACCGTTGCCCCGGCGCCGTCTGTCTGCTCAAGGACGGGTGAGTGTCGTAGGTGAGTCGCACTACCAGGAAGCACTGCGCCGTGCCGTCGGCGGCGCTGCCGCGGGAACGGAGCCCGAGCGGCATTTGCCGGTGGTCGCGACACTCGTACCGGAGCCCGAGAACCGCCACGATCCGTGTGCCGTCCGAGTGGACGTCGTGACTGGCGCGGGTACTGCCACGGTCGGTTACCTTTCCCGTTCCGACGCCCGCGCCTACCAACCCCCGCTGCTCACGATGCTGCGTCAGGGGCGAATCGGCACTTGCCCGGCGAAAGTGACCGGGGGCGCTGCCGGCCGCTCGTACGGGATCTACCTCCACCTCGCGGACCCACAAGCGCTGCTGCTCCACAACCTCGTGAGCGACTCCGACCTCCTCGAACCCGCACGGCTGGTGACCGTGATCCGCGAAGAAGATCACCAGGAGACACTCGCGCCCTACCACCGAGCTGACTCACCGCGGACTTTCCTCGCCGCCGAACTCGTCTCGTCGACTGTGTCGCGCGGCAAGTACGAGGGCGCCTACGCCGTCGAAGTCAGACTCGACGGGGCGCGAGTGGGCGAGCTGACCGCGGCGATGAGTGCCCGCTACCAGAATCTGATCGTCGAAGCCGAGACCAGAGGTACTCAGCCGATGTGCGAGGCGATGCTGACTCACGGCGCACGCGGTTACCAGATCGATCTCCTCCTCCCGAATGTTCGGTGAGGCGGACCACCACTCCGCGTGAAGGTCTTCACACACGACCATGACGGTTCCGCCCGTCATCTTGATCTCGTGCGAGCAGCCGTGAGGCTGTTGAGGCGGCACGCATGCTTGACCTTGTCCGGCAGGAGTGACAGCTCGACCGCCGACTTCGCCTGCCCTGTCTCGCGAAGCAGGATGTGGCCTATGCGATGGCATCAGCGAGCTCCGCTGACGAAGACGCCCCACGCCTCTACTTCCAACACGTCCCCCTCGACATCGACCACGAGTGCGCCCGTCCAATCCCTGGTGGTTGCGACAAAACCGTTTCCGTCGGCGCGCGCCAGTGGGGTCAGGTTCGACGCGAGGAAGGGCCAACCGCACACCAGCAGGCCGGTCTGCGCGTACTCGCCGAAGAGCACGAACACCGGCTCCGCCGGCCCGGCGAGCCACGACGGCTGAACGCCGGGACGCAAGGTGTCCCGGACGGAACCCGACTCGGGTGCGACAGCGACCAAGGTGCCATACCGTTGCGCGCCGAACTCCTGCTTCCACCGGTCGACGAGCAGCTGACTGTCCACTGGGGACATCCAGCTCGCAGCACCCGTGTCGATCCCCGCGCGGGCCATTGCCTCGACCAGGGCTGTTCTCGGGGCGGGATCACCTTCGGGCGCCATGGCTGAAACTCTAGTCCCGCAAGGTCGGCCTCGAGGTGGAGCAGGACGGCGAGGTCGTGCACGTCGAGATCCTCCAGCGCGACCGGGCGCCCTGGTTCCCGCTTCGCACCGGTGGCCGCTAGGTGCACTTGGGCATTGGGTGGTAGTCGGCTGGTGGGTGGGTGGCCGCCGAGTGCGCTGTGGCGTCGTTGAGTGTTGTAGGGCTCGAGCCAAGTGCAGGGGCGGTGGTTCGGTCGGCGTGGCTGGTGAAGACCCGCCGGTAGGCCCACTCGGTTTGCAGGGTGCGGTTGTAGCGCTCCACTTTGCCGTGTTGCCAGGGGCTCGCCAGCCACCGCCGTCGGGAATCCGACCGATCTTCTTCACGTCCATGTGCACCAGCTCACCCGGCCGGTCCCGCTCACACCGCATCGCGGTGGTCTTGCTCGCCCGGACCACCGGCACGCCCAGCTCAGCACCGATCCAGTCCGGGCCCCGACGCTCCCGCTACCGGAGCTCGACGATCCGCCGCTCGGTCTGCACGCTTGCCCGTCGTGGCGAGGAATGCGGTCGTGAGGACCGGTCGTGCAGCCCGGCTTCGCCCTCGGGGGCGAGCCGGTCCAGCCACGTCTTGACGCATTTACGCGAAATTCCCATCGCCTTCGCGATATGCGACTGGGGCCACCCGGCGCGATAACGCTGGACGATCAGCAGTCTGCCCGGAAACGTCGTGCGGGCATTACGGCGAGACATCCGACTTGGCGTGGGTCCTGGACAAGCCACACCCCAACCGGAGGCTCTCCCCACGTCCAATACCGCTAAGTTAGGCGGTTTGGGTGAGGAGTCGGATGCGTGGTGGCTGGGGGTATGTGGTGGTGTGGTGGTGGGGTTTTTTGGTTTTGTCGCGCGTCAGACTTTGTGGCTCAGGGGTTATGTAGGTTCCTGAGCAGGAGGTATGACGATGAGCC
>NZ_BAABIB010000096.1:0-902 GCF_039542405.1 Amycolatopsis dongchuanensis | reverse complement strand
AACCAGCCGCCAGCCTCCCGGCTCCACACCGGCGTCACCAACGTCAACGCCTCATACAACTAGAACTCGCCGTGGCGATTTCGCGGGACATCCCGGGCAACGTCGTCGAGTTCGGCACCTGGCAGGGCCACTCGACGCGCGTCATCCGCGACGAGCTGTGGCGCGGCAGGCTGTGGGGGCGGGGGCGCGGCAAGCGGATCTTCGCGTGTGACTCGTTCGAGGGGCTGGCGGAGGACTACGAGCACCTCAAGGCCGGCACGTTCGCGACGGCCGTGCCGAAGCTGACGGGCGTGCGGATCGTGAAGGGCTACTTCGACCAGACGCTGACGCCGGAGCTGGCCGCCGAGGTCGGCACGGTGAGCTTCGCCCACCTCGACGCGGACCTGTACAGCTCGACGGTGACCGCGCTGAAGTGGCTGACGCCGTTGCTGCGGCCGGGCAGCGTCCTGCTGTTCGACGAGCTGCTGGGCGAGGACCCGGCGGAGGCGCGGGCGCTGGCGGAGTGGACGGAGGAGAGCGGGATTTCGCTGGCGCTGCTGGGCCTGTTCGGCCGCCCGCCGAGCGGCAAGGGCGACATGACCGACCGGCGCGGCCTGTTCCAGGTGGTGGGGGAGCAGGAGGTGCGCACGCCGCGGCAGCTGTTCCCGGTCCGCCTGCGCCGCCGCCTGGCGTCGAAGTGGTGACGCGGCGGAGGTTTTGAGGGGTTTTCGCTGGGCTGAGGCCCACGGTTGCCGAGGCGGGGCCTGCCGCCTGGGGTTGGGCCTTGCTGGGCGCGGCTTTGGATGCGGGCCCGCTGGGCGCGGTGGGCGTCGGGCGCGGGGGCCGGGTGTGGCCGCCGCCGGGCGCGACCCGCTGGGCGCCGGGCCCAACGGGCGCCGGTCGCGGGGCGCGGGGCCGCTGGG